>DASWYL010000042.1:0-27334 GCA_036404995.1 Sphingobium sp.
AAAACCGCCCCACTTCCCCGTTCGCTGTGCTAACGGGCCGCCCATGCTGACGATCAACGATATCACCGTGCGCCTCGGCGGACGCACGATCCTCGACCATGCGAGTGCTTCGCTGCCGCCGCGGTCGCGCGTCGGCCTCATCGGCCGCAACGGTGCGGGCAAGTCCACCTTGATGAAGGCCATCATCGGCCAGATCGACCCGGACGGCGGCAGCATCGACATGCCGCGCGCCACCCGCATGGGCTATATCGCGCAGGAAGCGCCGAGCGGGACCGCGTCGCCGTTTGAGACGGTGCTCGCCGCCGATACCGAGCGCGCGGCGCTGCTGCTCGAGGCCGAGACCTGCGAGGACCCCGACCGTCTCGGCGACCTGCATGACCGCCTGATCGCGATCGACGCCTATGCCGCGCCCGCGCGCGCCGGGCGCATCCTGCTTGGCCTTGGCTTCGACGAAGAGATGCAGAACCGTCCGCTCGACAGCTATTCGGGCGGCTGGAAGATGCGCGTCGCGCTGGGCGCCCTGCTCTTCTCCGAGCCAGACCTGCTGTTGCTCGACGAGCCCTCGAACCATCTCGATCTCGAAGCGACCTTGTGGCTCGAGAATTTCCTCCGCGACTATCGCGCGACCGTCCTCGTGATCAGCCACGAGCGCGACCTGCTCAATAATGTCGTGGATCACATCCTGCATCTCGAAGGCGGCAAGGTGACGCTTTATCCCGGCGGCTACGATGCCTTCGAGCGCCAGCGCGCCGAGCGGCTGGCCCAGCTTGCCGCTGCGAAGGAAAAGCAGGACGCCGAGCGCGCCAAGCTGCAGGACTATGTCGCCCGCAATTCGGCCCGCGCCAGCACCGCCAAGCAGGCCCAGTCCCGCGCCAAGGCCCTCGCCAAGATGCAGCCGATTGCCGCAGCACTGGAAGATCCCAGCCTGTCCTTCGCCTTCCCCAACCCGACCGAGCTGCGCCCGCCGCTGATCACGCTCGACATGGCGGCGGTCGGCTATAACGAGACGCCGATCCTCACGCGCCTCAACCTGCGCATCGATCCGGACGACCGCATCGCCCTGCTCGGCAAGAACGGCAACGGCAAGACGACGCTCGCGCGCCTGCTCGCCGCGCAGCTGCCCCCCATGGAAGGCGCGATGAACGCGTCCGGCAAGATGACCGTCGGCTATTTCACGCAGTACCAGGTCGAGGAGCTCGACGTTTCCGATACGCCGCTGGAGCATATGACGCGCCAGATGAAGGGCGCGACGCCCGGCGCCGTCCGTGCCCAGCTCGGCCGCTTCGGCTTCTCCGGCATTCGCGCGACGCAGAAGGTCGGCTCGCTCTCGGGCGGCGAGCGCGCGCGCCTGGCCCTCGCGCTCATCACCCGCAATGCCCCGCACCTGCTCATCCTCGACGAGCCGACCAACCACCTTGACGTCGACAGCCGCGAGGCGCTGGTCCAGGCGCTCAACGACTATACCGGCGCCGTCGTGATCGTCAGCCATGATCGCCACATGATCGAGCTCGTCGCCGACCGGCTGGTCCTCGTCGATGGCGGCCGCGCGCAACCTTATGACGGCTCGATGGAGGACTATATCGACTTCGTCCTCGGCCGCGGCGGCAGCGGAGAAGGGGGCTCGAAGAAGGAGCGCAAGGCCGACAAGCGCGCCGCCGCCGAGAACCGCGCCAAAGAGCAGGAACTGCGCAAGCGCTCGAAGCAGCTCGAGACCGAGATCGCGACTCTGCACGCCAAGCGCAATGCCATCGACGCCGCGATGTTCGATCCCGCCAAGGCCACGCCCGACCTCGCGAAGCTGACGATGACCGATCTCATGGTCCGCCGCGCCGAGATCCAGAAGCAGGTCGACGCCGCCGAGGAAGCCTGGCTGGAAACCAGCGAAGCGCTGGAGCAGCTGGCGGCCTAGGGGGCTATCGCCAAGGCGGTTTCGTCATTCCCGCGTTTGCGGGAATGACGTAGGAAAGCGTCGCGGAAGCGCGCTCAGTCCCGGAACCGCCCGGCAATCTCCAGCATCGCGACCGCCGCCTTTGCGGCGCCGCCGCCCTTGTCGCCCTGCGCCGGATCGGCGCGTGCAATCGCCTGCGCCTCGTTCTCGACCGTGAGGATGCCGTTGCCGATCGCGATGCCGTCCATGGACAGCGCCATCAGTCCGCGCGCGCTTTCGTTGGAGACGACCTCGAAATGATAGGTCTCGCCCCGGATCACGACACCCAGTGCCACGAACCCGTCATAGCGTCCGCTCTCCGCCGCCATGGCAATGGCGCCGGGGATTTCCAGCGCGCCGGGCACGGTGATGACGTCGGCCTTGTGCCCCGCTTCCTCCAGCGCCGCCTTCGCGCCCGCGATCAGCATGTCATTGAGATGCGCGTAGAATCGCGCTTCGACGATCAGAAACTTGGCCATGGGGCGCCTTTCAGGAAATGGGACGTTCCTCGACGACCGCGAGGTCATAGCCGTCGAGCGCGATAAGATTGTGGTGGCTGTTGGTCAGCAGGATCATGTCGTGCACTCCGAGCTCGGAGAGGATCTGCGCGCCGCCGCCATAGTCGCGCAGTTCGTCCATCGCGCGGCTGCTCTGGCTCGGCCCCTCGCTGCGCGCCTTGAGGATGCGCGAATAGCGGTCCGGCTCCGCCCGGTTGATCAGCACGACGACGCCGCTGCCCTGCCTGGCGATCATGTCCATCGCCTTGCCGAGCAGCCCCGCGCGCGGGCCTTCCTCGGCGAAAATGTCCGTGAAGAAATCGATCTGATGCATGCGCACCATGGTCGGCGTGTCGGGGGCGATGTGCCCTTTCTGCAGCGCCACCTGCTCGGTCCCGCTTGCGCGGTTCCAGAAGCTGATCGCCCGCCATTCGCCGCCCCACTTGCTCGTGAAGCTGGCTTCGGCCCGCCGCTCGATCAGGTGATCGTTGCGGCGGCGATAGGCGATCAGGTCGCGGATCGTGCCGATCTTCAGCCGATGCTTCTGCGCGAAGGGGATGAGATCCTCCAGGCGCGCCATCGAACCGTCGTCGTTCATGATCTCGCAGATCACGCCCGACGGATTGAGCCCGGCAAGCCGCGCCACGTCGACCGCCGCCTCGGTATGGCCCGTCCGCACGAGAACGCCGCCGTCGCGCGCGACCAGCGGGAAGACATGGCCCGGCGTCACGATGTCCTGCAGGCCCTTCGAGGCGTCGATGGCCACCGCGATCGTCCGCGCCCGGTCGGCCGCGCTGATCCCGGTGGTCACGCCCTCGCGCGCCTCGATCGAGACGGTGAAGGCGGTCTGGTGCCGCGTGCCGTTATGCGCGCTCATCAGGTTGAGGCCGAGCTGCTGCACGCGGCTCTCGGTGAGCGCCAGGCAGATCAGGCCGCGTCCGTGCATCGCCATGAAATTGATCGCGTCGGGCGTCGCCATCTGCGCGGGGATGACGAGGTCGCCCTCATTCTCACGGTCCTCGTCGTCGACCAGGATGAACATGCGCCCGTTGCGCGCCTCGTTGATGATCTCTTCGGGCGAGGCGAGGGCAGTGCCGTGCTCGCGCGCGAACAGATAGGCCTCGAGCTTGCCGAGCGTCTCGGCGGTCGGGTTCCAGTCCGGCTCGTTGAGCGTGCGCAGGCTGTTGGCATGGAGCCCAGCGGCGCGCGCCAGCCCGGAGCGGGAAAGGGTGCCGTCGCGAACGAGTCCGCGGATCTTCTCGATAAGGTCGCTGCTCATGAAAAGGCGAATATCACACTACAATGTGATCTGCAAAGACAGAAATCACATTTTCGGCGGAAGGCTCTCACCCTCCCGCGCCTTGCGGCGCTCCTTCCCTCTCCCGCCTGCGGGAGAGGGCGGGGCCCGTTCGCGAAGCGGATGGGAGGGTGAGGGTCTTCTCCTACTTCTTCTTCTGCGGATAGATCGTCTCGCCCCGCTTCAGCATCTCGACGAAGCTCTCGATCTTCTTCTTCCGCCCGGTCTCGGTCTTCATGTTGTGCACGCGGAACGCCAGCGCGAACCGGTTCTGCGCGCTAAGCTTCGCCAGCATCGCCCTCGCCGCCGGCTCCGCATCGATCGCCGCCTGCAGGTCGTCGGGGATCGCCATGTTCTTGCCCGCAGCATAAGCCCGGTCCCAGCGCCCGTCCACCTTCGCCGCCTCGACTTGCCTGAGGCCATGCTCCGTCATCCGCCCCTCGGCGATCAGCCGCGCGACATTGTCGACATTGACCTGGCTCCAGATGCTCTTCGCGGTGCGCGGCGTGTAGCGCTGGAGGAAGCTCTTCTCGTCGAGACTCTTGCGGATCGCGTCGATCCAGCCCCAGCAGAGCACGACGTCGATGGCTTCCTTCTGTGTGATCGAGGGCAGGCCGGAGCCGACCTTGTGCATCCTGATCCAGACCTCGTCGGCCGTATCGTGATGCGCGGCAAGCCAGCGATTGAAGGCGCCGGCATCCTTGAATTCATGCACCTTGGTGGGATCGACCTTCACGGGTGGCATCTCGACATCCCTTCCTGTTAGCCCCTCCCCTGAAGGGGAAGGGCTCAAGAACACCTAAGCCGCCGCATAATCCCGCATCCGTGCGAGATAGCGTGCCAGCACGTCGATCTCGAGATTGACCGCCTTGCCCTCGCTCAACGCGCCGAGCGTCGTGACCGCGAACGTGTGCGGGATGAGGTTGACCGTGAAGCTGGTCGTGCCGCCGGAATCGCGCACCTCGTTGACGGTCAGCGAGACGCCGTCGACCGTGATCGATCCCTTCGGCGCGATATAGGGCGCCAGCTTTGCCGGCACGCCGATGGTCACGCGATGCGAATCACCTTCCACTGTGATGTCGAGCACCTGGCCGATGCCGTCGACATGGCCGGTGACGATATGCCCGCCCAACTCGTCGCCGATCTTCAGTGCGCGTTCGAGGTTCAGCTGCGCGCCGGTTTCCCAAGCGCCCGTCGCCGTCTTGCTCATCGTCTCGGCCGAGAGATCGACCGCGAACCAGTCCGCGCCCTTGTCGACCACGGTCAGGCAGCAGCCCGAACAGGCGATCGAGGCGCCGATGGCGACCCCGTCCATCTCGTAATGGCAGCCGATGACGAGACGCAGGTCGCCGCGCTGTTCGGCGCTGCGGACGGTACCGATGTCGGTGATGATGCCCGTGAACATGGGCGCTGATCTAAGCCGCGCGCACCCGTTCGTAAACCTCCAGCCGGTCGGGCGCGAAATCGCGCTCCTCGGTCAGGCGCCAGCGGCCATGCGCGCTTGAGAGATCGGCGAGGCCGATAGGACCGAGCGCAGGCTTGCCGCCCCCGATCAGGATCGGTGCGCGATAGAGCAGCAGCCGATCGACGAGGTCGGCGGAGAGAAATGCCGCTGCCGTTTCCGCGCCGCCCTCGACGAGCAGATGATCGCCGGGCAGCGCCGCGATCCCTTCCGGCGAATCCACATGCAGCCAGCCGTCGGGCGACCCGTTCGCCCGGCTCATCAGCACGCGCTGCGGCGAGCGTTCTTCGAGGCCGGCCAGGCGCACGTCGAGGCGGGGTGCGTCGGCGTCCAGCGTACCGCGCCCGACGAGGATTGCCTCATGCTGGGCACGTTCGAGATGGGCGTGTGCGCGTGCCGTTGCGCCCGTGATCCAGCGGCTGGTGCCGTCGGCGAGCGCGATCTGCCCGTCGAGCGAGGTCGCGAGCTTCAGCGTCACGAAGGGCCGGCCAGATCTCCGGCGCATGAAGAAGCCTGCCATGGCGCCTCGCGCTTCGGCTTCCATCTCGCCGGCACTCACCGCTATGCCCGCCGCGCGCAGCCGCTCGATCCCCGCGCCATTGGTGCGGGGGTCGGGGTCGCCTGCTGCAATGACCACCCGCGCCACGCCGGCTTCGATCAGCAGGCTGACGCAGCAGGGACCGCGCGCCGATTGATGCGCACAGGGCTCCAGCGTCACATAGGCCGTGCCGCCGCGCGCGGATTCGCCTGCCTGGGCCAGCGCCATCGCTTCGGCATGGGGGCGGCCGCCCGGCTGGGTCCAGCCGCGCCCGGCGACGCGGTTTTCGACGTCGAGGATGATGCAGCCGACATTGGGATTGGGCGATGTCCGCCCGCGACCGCGCCAGGAGAGAGCGATCGCGACGGCGAGCCAGGATCGGTCGGCCGCCATGTCAGGGCTTGGCGGGTGAGGCAGGCGCAGGCCCGGCAACCGGTGCCTCCGGTTTGCGCTCGGTCAGCCCGGCCGCGGCCTCGCGCGCCAGCGCATCGGCCAGCTTCTTTTCGAGGATCACCTTCATCGCCGCCCGGTCCTTGTCGCGGATCGCGCGATTTTCGGCCTCTTCCTTGCGCCAGTCGACGCCCGTCGCGTCGGCGAATTTCTGCCAGCGGCCCTGCAACCTGCGCAGGTCGGCCTCATAGGTGTCGAGATCCTTGATCTGCTGGCGGATGATCTCGCTGTCGCGGCGGTCGGACGCCCAGCTGTTGATATAGGTGATCTGCCGCTCGGGCTTGGGCTTGCGGGATTCGAGCACGAAGCCCCACATGATCACGAAGGTCAGCGCCGCGGAGACGCCGAGCAGGCCCCAGCGATGCGGCCGGTCCGGCGAGAACATGAGCTTGAGGTCGGCGAGCATGCTTCTCGGCGACACGGGGTGGGGCAGGAAGAACATGGGGTGCAGATAGGCTGTTCTCATCGCGGTTGCAAAGCCGGGGGAGAGGGAGAGGGGACGCACACCCACTCCCCGGGCCTCCTTTCACTGGTCCTCGAGGTTGAACTGGACGGTCAGCACCTGCTGGGATTCGACCGGAACGCCGTCGCTCGTGGCCGGCTTGAAGCGCCAGTAGCGCAGGGCCTGCTCGCGCGTTTCCTCGTAGAAGGCGCGGTCGGTCGCCTTGACCAGTTCGATCGCTTTGACCCGGCCGGTCGTGTCGATCGTGACCCGAACCGTGACGCTGCCTTCCAGCCCTTCGCGCACCAGCGAGGGCGGATAGTCGGGATGGAAGGCCTTGGCGAAGCGCGGGTCCTGCGAGGCCTTGACGAACACCGGGTCGTGCTTGGCGACTGGCGGATCGACCGGGCCGACGCCGCCGAGCTGGCCGATGCCGGGGATGGTGCCGTCAGTGTCCTGACCGGTGCCGCGGATGGGCGTGATCGGCGGCAACACGAACGTGTCGTCGGGTTTGGCGATCGGCCGGTCCGGTTGGGTCTTGATGCGTTCCTGCGGCTGCACTGGTTTGACCTCGGCCGGGTCGGGCTTGATGTCGATCCAGTGGGTCGGCGTATCGATGCCCTTGTCGATGATATATTGCGTGGCGGGCATCAGCAGGATGACCGCGAAGGCGCCGCCGTTGAGCGCTAGCGCTGCGGCGAGCGCGCTCGGCGAGCGGCGTCTTCCGGCGGCATAGCCGGTGCCGAAACGCGGTTCATGGGCGGAAGCGGGCAGGGCAAGCTGGGTCATCGCACCTCTCCTGTTGTTGCCGGCACGGGTCCCGTGGCTCCCGGGGTCCGGCTGGTTCATTGGCAGGCATTTCGCCCGTACAGTGATGATATACTATCACGTATTGTTATATCGTAAAGAGAGATTTGCGATAAACGTATATCGATATCAACACATTGTTT
The DNA here is from genome assembly GCA_036404995.1 of Sphingobium sp. Lineage (GTDB taxonomy): Bacteria > Pseudomonadota > Alphaproteobacteria > Sphingomonadales > Sphingomonadaceae > Sphingobium. The sequence goes on from DASWYL010000042.1 coordinate 7,564, forward strand.
TAGTTGATATTATGCAGCTGAACGCAACCTCTGGAGTGCCAGCTCGCGGCCGATCAAGGGCAGCAGTGCCGCCATGTCGGGGCCGTGAGTCTGCCCGGTCAGCGCCAGGCGCAGCGGCTGGAAGAGCCCACGCCCCTTGCGGCCTGTCGTCTCCTTGAGCGCGCTGGTCAGCGCGTGCCAGGGATCATCGCCCCACGCCATGGCCTCGAGCGCCGCAGCGGCCTCGCCGACATAGGCGCGATCCTCGTCCGGCAGCGCCGGCGCCGCGATCTCGCCGGTCAGCACATCGACCCAATCCGCCGCATCCGCGACCGTCGTCAGGTTCGGCTGCAGAACGGCCCATGCCTGGGGCGTTATTTTCCTATTTATTCGGCCTGAAACCGCAGAAAATGGCAGTTTGTGAATGATCTTGCTGTTGAGGTCTGCCAGCTCCTCTTCAGAGAAGCGCGCCGGCGCCCGTCCGAAGTGCGCAAAGTCGAATCGCTCGATCAGCGGCGCCATCTCCGTCACCGGCTCCACCGGGTCGCTCGTGCCCAGCCGGGCGAGCAGCGCATTGAGCGCGATCGGCTCGATCCCCGCCTCACGCAACGCGTCCATGCCCAGCGACCCCAGCCGCTTCGAGAGCTTGCCCTCCGTCCCGACCAGCAGCGCCATGTGCGCGAAGGTCGGAGTCGCGGCATCGAGCGCGGCGAACATCTGCAGCTGCGTGGCCGTGTTCGAGACATGGTCCTCGCCGCGCAGCACATGGGTCACGCCCATGTCGATATCGTCGATCACGCTCGGCAGCATGTAGAGCCAGCTTCCGTCCGCCCGGCGGATCACGGGATCGGAAAGCAGGTGCGGCTCGAAATGCTGCGGCCCGCGCACGAGGTCCGTCCATTCGATCGGCGCATCATGGTCGAGCTTGAAGCGCCAGTGGGGCGTGTCGCCGGCCGCGATCCGCGCGGCAATCTCGTCAGGCGTGAGTGCCAGCGCTGCGCGATCATAGACCGGCGGCAACCCCCGCCCGAGCAGCACCTTGCGCCTGAGGTCCAGCTCCTGCGCCGTCTCGAAACAGGGATAGACCCGACCCCTGGCGCGCAGCTCGTCGAACCGGGCCTCATAAAGGGCGAAGCGGTCCGACTGCCGCACCTCGCCATCCATCGCGAGACCCAGCCACGCAAGATCGGCGTGAATGCCCTCGACGAAGCGCTCCTCGCTGCGCTCGGTATCGGTATCGTCGATCCGCAGCAGGCACTGGCCGCCCATCCGCTTGGCGAACAGCCAGTTGTGCAGCGCCGTCCGCACATTGCCGACATGGAGATTGCCGGTGGGCGAGGGCGCGAAGCGGGTGATGACGGTCATGATGAGCTAGGCCGTCCTGAATGCATTGGTGATCGGATAGCGCCGGTCGCGCCCGAAATTGCGCCCGCCCAGCTTCACGCCCGGCGGCGACTGGCGGCGCTTATATTCCGCGATGTAAAGCAGCCGCTCGATCCGCGCGACGGTCTCGCGATCATAGCCCGCAGCGACCAGCTGGTCGACGGACTTCTCCTGTTCGACCAGGCCCATCAGGATCGGGTCCAGCACGTCGTAAGGCGGCAGGCTGTCTTCGTCCTTCTGGTTTTCGCGAAGCTCGGCGGTCGGCGGCTTGGTGATGACGCGCTCGGGCATCACCGGCCCGTCGGGCCCGATGCCGAGGCGCGGCCTGTTGGCATTGCGCCAGCGCGACAGCGCGAAGACCGTTGTCTTGTAGGCGTCCTTGAGCACCGAATAGCCGCCGGCCATGTCGCCGTAGATGGTGGCATAGCCCACGCTCATCTCGCTCTTGTTGCCGGTGGTCAACAGCATGTGGCCGAACTTGTTGGAGAGCGCCATCAGCGTGACGCCGCGGATGCGCGACTGGATATTCTCCTCGGTAAGGTCGCGATTGCGGCCTTCGAACGCCGGCGCCAGCATTTCGTCGAACGCGGCCACGGCGGGACCGATGGGGATGTCGTCGATCCGCACGCCCAGCAGCCGCGCACATTCCGCTGCGTCTTCGAGGCTGTCTCTGGAGGTGAAGCGCGATGGCATCATCACGCACCACACGCGGTCAGCGCCCAGCGCATCCACCGCGACCGCGGCGGACAGCGCGCTGTCGATGCCGCCGGAGAGGCCGAGCACCACGCCGGGGAAGCGGTTGCGGTTCACATAATCGCGTAGCCCGACGAGCATGGCGTGGTAGATATCGGCGGGATGCTCATCGAGCGCCTCGACCTCGCAAGGCTTGCAAGCCCAGACGCCATCGGCGGCATCGGGCGCCCAGTCGGTGACGACCAAAGCCTCCTCCCAGTCGGGCAGGCGGCAGGCAATGTCGCCGTCGGCATTGAGCACGAAGGACGCACCGTCGAACACCAGTTCGTCCTGCCCCCCGACGCGATTGAGATAGAGCACCGGCAATCCGGTCTCCTGCACGCGCGCGGCGATCACGCCCTTTTCGCGGAAGTCGTCCTTGTCGACTTCATAGGGGCTGCCATTCGCATTGATGAAGATCTGCGCGCCCTTCTCGGCGAGATGCGCAGTGACGAAGGGGAACCAGATGTCCTCGCAGATCGGCAGGCCGAGCTTCACGCCCCTGAATTCGACAGGTTCGGGCAATGGGCCTGGTGCAAACAGCCGCTTCTCGTCGAACGTTCCGTAATTGGGCAATTCCCGCTTCTGCCGGATCGCAGCAATCCGGCCGCTTTCGAGCAGCGCGACGCAATTGAAGAGCAGGCCCTGGTTGGCGATCACGGTGCCGATCAGCATGGCGGGGCCGCCGTCCGCCGTCGCCCCGGCAAGCCGGTGCAGTTCGGTTTCGGCGCGGGCCACGAGCGCCGGCTTCAGCACCAGGTCCTCGGGCGGATAGCCGATCAGCTGCAGCTCGGGAAAGACGACGAGGTCCGCGCCCTGTGCGGCTGCCTTCCCCCGCCATTCCAGCATGGCGTCGGCATTGCCCTTGAGGTCGCCCATGGTCTGGTTGAGCTGGGCGAGTGCGATGCGCAAGCGTGCGGTCATGGCCTGCGCTCTAGAGCAAGCGGTTCGAAATCAGAACCCGCTTTTCACATGGGCGCCGCCTCGCTAGAGGAGCCGCGGGGCAGCAGGTGCAGAGGCGCACGCATGAAAATCATTTCCGGCAACGGCAATCTTCCGCTGGCGCAGGCCATTGCATCCTATGTGGAGTTGCCGCTGACCCAATGCAGCGTGCGCCGCTTTGCGGACGAGGAAGTGTTCGTCGAAGTCCACGAGAATGTACGTGGCGAAGATGTCTTCGTCATCCAGTCGACCAGCTATCCGGCCAACGACAATCTCATGGAACTGCTGATCATGATCGATGCGCTGAAGCGCTCTTCGGCGCGGCGTATCACGGCCGTCGTTCCCTATTTCGGTTATGCGCGACAGGACCGGAAGCCGGGTCCGCGTACGCCCATTTCCGCCAAGCTGGTTGCCAACATCATCACGGTCGCGGGCGCCAACCGCGTGCTCTCGGTCGATCTCCACGCTGGCCAGATCCAGGGCTTCTTCGATATCCCCACGGATAATCTGTTCGGTGCGCCGGTCATGTCGGTCGATATCCAGGCCCGCTTTCCGCAGGACAATCTGACCGTCGTTTCGCCCGACGTCGGCGGCGTGGTACGCGCCCGCGCGCTGGCCAAGCGCCTCGACAACGCGCCCCTCGCCATCGTCGACAAGCGCCGCGAGCGCGCCGGCGAATCGGAGGTCATGAACATCATCGGCGACGTGAAGGGCCGCTTCTGCGTCCTCGTCGACGATATCGTGGATTCAGCCGGAACTCTCTGCAATGCCGCCCAGGCGCTCAAGGATGCCGGCGCGATCGACGTCGTTGCCTATGTCACGCATGGCGTACTGTCCGGCGGCGCCGTGGCGCGCGTCGAGGGCTCGGCCTTGCGCGAACTGGTCATCACCGATTCGATCCTGCCGACCGACGCGGTGACCAACAGCGATCGTATCCGTCTGTTGCCCATCGCCCCGCTGCTCGGCGAGGCGATTCGCCGCATTGCCGATGAAAGTTCGGTGAGTTCGCTCTTCGACTAACGCCGTCTGGCTTGCCGGACCATCGATCGTAGAATCTGTCCCTGGCTCCGTGGCGGGCTGGGCTCGAGATCGAGCAATGCCTTGGGTTCGATCGTGAAGACGAACTCCTCGGCCTGCGAGAAGCCCCGGATCCAGTCCTCGTCATGATGCTGGAAGAGCGACGTCGCCGCCGCTTCCATCTGTTCGACGATGGCCGATTGCGTGCGCTCGGCTGCCCAGCCGACCAGGTTGCGGCGATGCTCTGCAAAATGACGGGTGACGAGATCGATAAGATCGTCCGACGCTTCGAGCTTGAGTTGCGCCAGCAGGTTGCTGGCTGCGAGCCTGTCGACACTCCAGTGAGTCGCGTTGTTCATGGCAATTCCCCCGTGACGACATGGGGCCGTCTTTGGCGGGTGGAGTCAATGTTCGAATTTGAACAAAGCACCGCAAGGCTGGCCTTCCGTTTCGCGCACTGCCAATAGGGCGCGATGAGTGCCCCGCGCCTGCCTGTTTCCGAACATGAACCGTTCGTGCTACTCGACGATGCGAGCCGGGGCGGTGAAGGGCGGGCGCTCCTGTTCCGCGATCCTGTCGGCATCGTTCGCGCCGATACGATGGCGCAGGTCATGCCCGCGCTCGCGGAAGTCGCGCGCGCCGCCGATTACGGCCTGCACGCCGCCGGCTATATCAGCTACACGGCCGGCCATGCGTTCGAGGCGCGGACATCCGGCTACAAACTGCGCCAGGGTGATACCGGCCCGTTGCTCTGGTTCGGCATGTTCGAGCGGGCGATCCCGATCCCCGGCACGGCGGTGCCCGACCTTTTGCCTGCGCCCGACAGCCGCGCGACCGGCGCGATCACGCCCATGGTCACGCGGGACAGCTACGACCGTTCGATCGGCAAGGTGCTCGACTATATCGTTGCCGGCGACATCTATCAGGCGAACCTGACCTTCCCCGCCGCCGTTGCCTTCCCTGGCGATCCGCTCGCTGCCTATGCTGCGATCCGCCCGCGCCAGTCCGCGGGCCACGGCGCGCTCATCCGTCATGACGGCCGCCACATCCTGTCCTTTTCTCCGGAGAGCTTCTTTGCTCTTGAGGCGGGGCGCATCGCTACGCGTCCCATGAAGGGAACCGCGCGGCGCCTGTCCAATCCGGTCGCGGATGCGGCTGCGATCGCGGAGCTGGCATCCGACCCCAAGCAGCGCGCAGAAAATCTCATGATCGTCGATCTGCTGCGCAACGACATCTCGCGCGTTGCCGTGCCGGGCAGCGTGAAGGTCCCCGCGCTCTTCTCGGTCGAGACCTATCCCACGATCCACCAGATGATCTCTGTGGTGGAAGGACGCGTGCGTGACGGACTCGGGCCGGACGAGGTGATCCGGGCACTTTTCCCCTGTGGCTCGATCACCGGAGCGCCCAAGATCCGGGCGATGGACGTCATCGCCGAGGTCGAGCCCTTCGGACGCGGGCTCTATACCGGCAGCATCGGGCATATGGCGCCCGACGGCACTGCGCGGTTCAATGTTGCGATCCGGACCATTTCCGTGGAAGATGGTGCGAGCGATGGGGTCCTCGGTCTCGGTTCGGGTGTCGTAGCGGACAGCCGGCCGGAGGCCGAGTGGCAGGAATGTCTCGACAAGGCGCGCTTCCTGAGCGTGCAGTGAGGAGGATTTTTGGCGTCCCTCGTTCGTCCCCTTTCACCTGTTGCCAGCTTCGACCTCATCGAGACCATGGCGTTCGATCCCGAAAGCGGGTTGCCGATGCTGGAGCGCCATCTCGCGCGGCTTAACCGCAGCGCCGACGCGCTCGGCTTCCGTTTCGATCGTCATGCGCTGCGCAATGAGCTGCAGGCGGCAACGTTTGCACTGACGAAGCCTGCGCGCATCCGCCTCTTGCTCGGACCCACCGGTGAGGTTGCGATCGAGGTGGGTGATCGCCTGGCCTGGCCGCAGGCGATCGTGCCGGTCAGCATCGTCCCGCGCGGTACGGATGCGGACGATCCGCGCCTGCGCCACAAGATCACGGATCGCAGCCTCTATGATGCGGCGCTGCGTGCTGGCGGCACGTTCGAGGTCCTGCTGATCGATGCCGATGGTTATCTCACGGAGGGCTGCTTCTCGAATATCTTCGTCGAGCGCGGCGACCATCTCGTGACGCCGCCGCTGAGCCGTGGACTGCTGCCCGGGGTGCTGCGGCAAAGCCTCCTCGACCTGGGTGAGGCAGAGGAAGCCGACTTGCGGCCGCGCGATCTTGAGAACGGCTTCTTCATCGGCAATGCCGCACGGGGCATGGTGGCCGCGACGCTGGTTGCGCCAAAAGGCTGACGCGACTATGCACCGCGCCGTCCGGCCTTCGCCGGGCGCAACTATCTTGCCCAATCCAGACAGGAGATCCTAATGTCCCGGACCTCGGCGGCTCTCGGCCGCATCCAGCCCAGCGCGACGCTCGCCATGACCGACAAGGTCATTGCCCTGAAGCGCGAGGGCAAGGACATTATCGGCCTCTCCGCGGGCGAACCGGATTTCGACACCCCGGATTTCGTGAAGGAAGCGGCGATCGAGGCAATCCGCAAGGGGCTCACCAAATATACCAATGTCGACGGTACCGCTGAATTGAAGGAGGCGATCATCGCCAAGTTCAAGCGCGACAACGACCTTGAATATACGGCGGGCCAGGTCAGCGTGAACTCGGGTGGCAAGCACACGTTGTTCAATGCACTGGTCGCGACGGTCGACGTCGGCGACGAGGTCATTATCCCGGCGCCCTACTGGGTGAGCTATCCCGACATTGTGAACTATGCGGGCGGCACGCCGGTCATCATCTCGGCCGGCGCGAACCAGCTCTACAAGATCTTGCCCGAGCAGTTGGAGGCTGCGATCACGCCCAAGACACGCTGGGTCCTGCTGAACTCGCCGTCCAACCCGACCGGCGCGGCCTATTCGGGTGCGGAGCTTCTCGCGCTCGGTGAAGTGCTGCGCCGCCATCCGCATGTCATGATCCTGACCGACGACATGTATGAGCATATCTGGTATGCCCCGACGCCGTTCAAGACGATCGCACAGGTCTGCCCGGACCTCTACGAGCGCACGCTGACCGTCAACGGCTGCTCCAAAGCCTATTCGATGACTGGCTGGCGGATCGGCTATGCGGGCGGCCCGCAGTGGATCATCAAGGCGATGGCCAAGCTGCAATCGCAGTCGACCTCCAACCCTTGCTCGATCAGCCAGGCGGCCGCGACGGCGGCACTCAACGGAGACCAGGATTTCCTGATCGAGCGCAATGAGGCGTTCCTCAAGCGCCGCGACCTCGTCGTCGCGATGCTGAACGACGCGCCGGGCGTTTTCTGCCCGACGCCCGAAGGCGCCTTCTATGTCTATCCGGATGTGTCCGGTTGCATGGGCAAGAAGACGCCGGACGGCCAGGTGATCGCCACCGACGAGGATCTCATCAACTACTTTCTCGAGAGCAAGGGCGTGGCTGCCGTTCATGGCGGCGCCTTCGGTCTCGCGCCTGCCTTCCGCGTCAGCTATGCGACCTCCGAAGCGATCCTGCGCACGGCCTGCACCCGCATCCAGGAAGCCTGCGCCGCACTGAAATAGGCGTCAGTCCGCACAAGGGGGTCGCAGATATAAAAAACCCTCGCTCTCGGGAGCGAGGGTTTTTTGCGTCTGGTCTCTTTCGAAGGGGTGACCCCCGGCACGATGGGGACATTGAGTGCCGGGGGTCATATGACCGGCAACGGCGGACCAGAGCCGCCACCGGTCAATCTTGTACTTTACTGCTTGATGAGGCTCAGCACGCCCTGCTGCGACTGGTTCGCCTGGGCGAGCATGGCGGTCGAAGCCTGGCTGAGGATCTGGTTCTTCGCGAGCGCTGTCGATTCCACCGAGAAGTCGGCGTCCTCGATCCGCGAGCGGGCTTCCGTCAGATTGGTGGCCTGCGAATTCAGGTTTGCGATCGTCGTGGAAAGCCGGCTCTGGATACCGCCGAGCGTCGCGCGGCCGGCGGACACCGTGTCGAGCGCAGTGCTCAACGTGGCGAGGGCGCTGTCGGCCTGGGTCTGCGTGGAGGTATCGAGCGTCGCGAGGCCGAGAATATTGAGATCGATGGCGCGGATGTCGACGTCGACGGTCTCGCCCGAATTGTTGCCGGTCTGGATGGTGACCTTGGTGCCCGTGCCACCGCTCGAGAGCGAGGCCGATCCGGTCATCAGCGTGATACCGTTGAAGGTCGTGCGGCTTGAGATTGCGGTGATCTGCGACTTGAGCTGCGAGACTTCCGCCTGGATGCCCGAGCGGTCGGTGTCCGACACCGTACCCGAGGAAGATTGGACGGCCAGTTCGCGCATGCGCTGGAGGATGTTGGCGACTTCACCCATCGCGCCTTCGGCGATCTGCACGAGCGAAATGCCGTCATTGGCATTGCGGACGGCGGCATTGATGCCACGAATTTCCGAAGTCATGCGGGTTGCAATGGAAAGGCCGGCGGCGTCGTCCTTGGCCGAGTTGATACGCTTGCCGGTCGACAGGCGCTCCATGGCCGTTTGAAGGCCGGCGTCAGCTCTGCTGGTGGAATTCTGCGCACGCAGCGCAGCCGTATTGGATGCGATGACAGTCATGGTTTTCGATCCTGGTCCTGATCGTTTCTGGTCCGCCTCGATGGTGAAGCGGCTAACCATGAGAACGGCACGTCGGGAAAAATATTAAGCATCCGCGGAAATATTTTTTCACTATAATTCAGAATGTTGATTGCCCGCCATCCGGGCAAGAAAAAACCCTCGCCCGGGGGAGCGAGGGTTTCGTTTCTGGTCTTTCTCGAAAGGGGTGACCCCCGGCACGATGGGGACTGTTGGGTGCCGGGGGCCATATGACCGACGACGGTGGACCAGAACCGTCGCCGGTCAAGCTGGTACCGCTAGAACTTAGCGGAGCAGGCTCAGCACGCCCTGCTGCGACTGGTTCGCCTGGGCGAGCATCGCGGTCGAAGCCTGGCTGAGGATCTGGTTCTTCGCGAGGGCCGTCGACTCCTGCGAGAAGTCGGCGTCTTCGATGCGCGAACGAGCGTCCGTCAGGTTCGTGACCTGCGAGGTCAGGCTGTTCACCGTGGCGTCCAGACGGCTCTGGATACCACCGAGGGTGGCACGGCCAGCCGAGACGGTGTCGAGCGCGGTGCTGAGCAGAGCGAGAGCCGCGTCGGCGCCGGTCTGCGTGGAGACGTCGAGAGCGGCGACGCCCAGGGTCGTGAGGTCGGTCGCCTTGATTTCGACGTCGACGGTCTCGCCCGAGTTGTTGCCGGTCTGGATGGTGACCTTGGTGCCCGTGCCGCCGATCGACAGCGAGGCCGATCCGTTCATCAGCGAGATGCCGTTGAAGGTCGTGCGGCCAGCGATCGCGGTGATCTGCGACTTGAGCTGCGAGACTTCCGCCTGGATACCCGTGCGGTCGGTCGCCGAGACCGTGCCCGAGGAAGCCTGGACGGCCAGTTCGCGCATACGCTGCAGGATGTTGCCGACTTCGCCCATGGCGCCTTCAGCGACCTGCGTGACCGAGATGCCGTCATTGGCATTGCGGACGGCAGCGTTCAGACCGCGGATTTCCGAGGTCATCTTGGTGGCGATGGCGAGGCCGGCGGCGTCGTCTTTGGCCGAGTTGATGCGCTTGCCGGTCGACAGACGCTCCATGGCGGTCTGCAGGCCCATGTTGGCAGTGTTGGTAGCATTCTGGGCGCGGAGCGCCGAAACGTTGGAAGCGATAACAGTCATGTGGAAGTCCTTTCCCGCTTGTTGGGGTCGCTGCCGTTCGGCGTTGGCGGCCTCGAACACCCAAAACGGACCCGCGCGGAAAACTTTTATGCGGGAATCGTTTTTTTTCTTTTTCCGGCTCTCAGCATGCCGGAATGAAGTGCGAGTACCCCACGCGCGGGAGTCTCCAGAATCTCGCGTGCGCGCGTAGAGCGCTGATTTTCTTAGAAAAATTGCTTCGGCGGTGATTGGGCGGTCGCGGCGGCAGAGTTTTGCCGCTTTCCGGCAAGGGTTCGCCGTACTTAACGCTATGGTAAGCATTTCTGGACAGATTGCCTTCATCGAACGGGGGCCCGGGCTCGGGGGAGCAGCGGGACCGATTGATGGGGAAAAAAGTTCATGTTGCCTGTCGACATGAGCCAGCGCGTCCACCGGCTGCTGCCGGATCTGGAGGCGTGGCTCGACACCGCAAGCTACACCGTCCGCGTCGTCGCGGCGGACGCGCCACGCGGCAAATCCACGATCCGTATCCTGATGGCCGAGGAAATCGCCCATGCGACTTGCCGCGACGTGCTCGTCGAGTGGCGCGAGGGTGAGCCCCGGCTCATGCCCGCCGCCGATGGTTATCCTGCCCGCATCGCCTTTGGCGACATCGACCGCAACATGGCTTTCGCCCTCATCGCCGAGATGCTGCGCCCTGAGCGCATGCCGGCTGTCGGTGACGAAGGCAGCGCGACGCTTATGCGCCTTGCCGCACGCATCGCCGCCAGCGACGCCACCGTCCTCATCCAAGGCGAGACCGGCACCGGCAAGGAAGGTATCGCCCGCTTCCTGCACGACAATTCGCCGCGTTCCGACAAGGACTTCATCGCCGTCAATTGCGCGGCGCTGCCCGAGACCATGATGGAGGCCATGCTCTTCGGCCACCGTAAGGGGTCGTTCACCGGCGCCGGCGCCTCGTCCGAAGGTCTTTTCCTTGCCGCAAACGGTGGCACGCTCTTCCTCGACGAAATCGCCGAACTGCCGCTCGCCCTTCAGGCCAAGCTGCTTCGCGCTCTGCAGGAAGGCGAGATCCTCCCCGTCGGTGCCACGCACGCGGTCCCGGTCGATGTCCGCGTGATTGCCGCGGGCAACCGTGACCTTGCCGCCGAATCCGATGCCGGCCGATTCCGTTCGGACCTTTACTGGCGCCTCAACGTGATGCCGCTGCACCTCAAGCCTTTGGCCGACCGTCCGGGCGACATCGCCGCCATCACCGCTGCTTTTCTCCTGCGCCACCAGGGAAGCCAGTTCGCGCCCGGTGCGCCAGCCTTCGCCTGGCCCACCGCCGGTGCGATGCGCCGTCTCGTGACCCACAGCTGGCCCGGCAATGCCCGCGAGCTGGGCAACCTGCTCCAGCGCGCCATCCTGCTGCGCGAGGGCGACCGGATCGAGGTCAGCGATCTCAATCTGGCCGGACCTTCCGCACAGGTCGCCGTGCCGCAGCGGGTCGCCACCGCGACGCTTCAGGACGTGACGCGTGCGTCCAAGATCGACGCCATTCGCGCCGCGCTGCGCGACACGGGCGGGCATCGTGCCCGCGCGGCCCGCCTACTCGGCATTTCGGAACGAACCCTACGCTATCGCCTCGCGGAAATGCGCGACCTGGCGATCGCGGGCTGACGGGGAGGAAATAGACCATGGCCGGACTTTCCGTCGACAATGTGATGGCGCTTCGCCAGTCCATTCTGCAGCGCAACGATGCGCTCAAGGGTGTTGCCAATGGCGTCGGGACGGGTTCGCCCGCCGGCGGGGCAAACGCCGATTTCACGACGGCGCTCAAGAGCGCTCTCAATGAGGTCAACAACTTGCAGGCCAATGCCGGTGACGCGGCGACAGCCTTCGAACGTGGCGAGACGACCGATATCGCGGCCGTGATGCTCGCCAAGCAGCAGGCGTCGATCGGCTTCGAGACGACCCTGCAAGTCCGCAACAAACTGTTGTCCGCGTACAAGGACATCATGAGCATGCCGGTGTAATGTAGATGAGCGACGCAAACATCACCCTGGCTGAGGGACAGGCAGCCACTCTTCCCGCACTTTCCGGAGGCCGTGGCGGCGCCGGAAATTTCGGGAGCATTGGCGGCATGCGCCTCATGCTGACCGGTTTCTTCAACGATCCCGCCGTCAAGCGCGTCATCCCCATGGCCGGCCTGATCGGCGTGACGGCCCTTGCCGGCGCGGCATGGCTCTCGCTGCGTGAGCCGCCGCAGCGGGATCTCTTCCGCGGCCTTCCCGACGCCGAGAAGGCAGCGGTTGCCGACGTGCTCGGTAAGAGCAACATCCAGTATGATTTTGATGGCAGTTCCGGCGCGATCACGGTCTCGGAAGACGACTATTTCAACGCGAAGATGAAGCTCGCAGCGGCGGGTCTGCCTAAGAGCGCGCCGGATGGCGACACGCTGATCGATTCCATGCCGATGGGCGCCAGCCGTGCCGTCGAGGGCGAGAAGCTGCGCACGGCGCGCGAGATGGATCTCGCCCGTACGATTGAGGCAATCGACGCGGTCCAGAAGGCGCGCGTGCATCTTGCAATCGAGGCACCGAGCATTTTCTTGCGTGAACGCACGAAGCCGACCGCGTCAGTCATGCTGCAGCTCGCCAACGGACGCTCGCTTTCCGAGCAGCAAGTCGAGGCGATCGTCCACCTCGTCGCCTCTTCGGTCGCCGAAATGACGCCCGAAGGCGTATCGGTGGTCGATCAGAACGGGCATTTGCTCAGCAACTCCACGGGGCCTGGCGCCGAAACGGATCGCCAGATCCAGACTCAGATGCGCATCGAGGATCGTTATCGGCAGGCCGTGATCGCGTTGCTGACGCCCATCGTGGGCGGCAACAAATTCTCGGTCGAAGCCCACGCAGAAGTGAATTTCTCCGAACGCCAGGCGACCCGCGAGAGCTATCCGCAGGATCAGGGCCAGGCCGCGAACCAGGCGCGCTTGCGGGCCGAGCAGGGCAGCTGGAATGCAGACGGGGCCGGTGGTCCTGCCAATGGGGCTACTGCCGGCGGCGTGCCCGGCGCGCTCCAACCCAATGCGCCGCCGAATCCGGCTAATCCCGGCGCGCCGCCGCCAGCCGCCAATGCGCCTGTCCCGGCGCAGGCTGGCCCGGCGACGCCGCCCGACGCCAAGGTCAAGACCGCCGAGACCTTCAATCGCGACTTCGCGCTCGATCACGAGGTTTCGGTGACCCGCGATGCCATCGGCACCGTGAAGCGCCTGTCCATCGCGGTCGCACTTGACAATGGCCCCGATGGCAAGCCTCGGACGCCGCAGGAAATTGCCGCGCTCGAGGCACTGGTGAAAGGCGCGGTCGGTTTCGACCAGACTCGCGGCGACGTGGTGGCGCTTTCCTCGCGCAAGTTCGTCGACGCCGTCGATCCGGCAAGCACGACGCCCTGGTACGAAGCTGGCTGGGTATCTCTCCTTGCCCGCAATCTCTCGGCGCTGCTTGTGACGCTCGTCCTGATCCTCGGCATCGGCCGTCCGCTGCTCAAGCGCTGGGCGACCGCCAAGGCCGAAGAGAAAACCATCCGCGCCGAGCGTGCTCAGCAGATCGGCAGTGAAATCAAGCTTGAGCTGGCCAATGCCGCCGTCGCCGATCCGGCCCGGACGGTCACGATCGACATGATCAGCTCGACCCACGACTATACCAACCGCGCGGCGCTTATTCGCAATTTCGTGAAGCAGGATCCGGATCGCGCGGCGCTTGTCGTCCGCGACCTCCTCAAGGATGGAGCCAAGGCCGATGCCTGAGAATAGTCTCAAGGGCAGCGCTGCAGCGGCGGTCCTGCTCATGCTTTTCGACGAGGATGAGGCGGCGCAGATCCTGTCGCGCCTTGAGCCGGAGGAAGTGCGCCAGCTTGGCTACGCCATGTACGACGTTGCCGACGTCGAGGTGGAGGAGGTCAATGCCGCACTCGATCAGTTCGTGAAGAAGGCCAAGGGCCGCACCACGATCGGTTATGGCGCGAGCCAGCATATCCGCGGCGCAATGCACAAGGCCCTCGGGCCCGAACGCGCTGACAACATGCTTGCCAAGATCACACCGCCGACGCGTTCGAACAAGCTCGCCATGCTTAAATGGATGGAGCCTGCGGAAATCGCCGGCGCCATCGAGGCTGAGCATCCGCAGATTATGGCCATTGTGATCGCGCATCTCGAGGCCACGGCTGCAGCGTCCGTGCTGCAATTGCTGCCGGCCGAAGTTCAGGACGAGGTGGTCTATCGCGTCGCGACGCTTGGCCCGGTCAGTGCCGAGGCCATTGACGACCTCGAGCTTCTGTTCACCGGACACACCGCACAGAAGGCTTCGGCCGGCATGCCGACCAAGCGCGGCGGCACCACCGACGCGGCGGCGATCATGAACAATATCCGCAAGGATATGGAGCAGCGCATCATGAAGGCGCTCAACAAGCGCGACAAGGTCGTCTCCCAGTCGATCGAGGATGAGATGTTCATCTTCGAGAACCTGCTGGAACTGGCCGAGAAGGATCTCGGCACGCTCATGCGCGGTGTCGATACCGAGCAGCTCGTGGTCGCGCTCAAGGGTGCGTCGGACATGCTGCGTACCAAGATCCTCGGCTGCATGTCGCAGCGCGCGGCCCAGTCTATTCAGGACGAGATGGAAGAGCGCGGCCCGATGCGCCTTGCCGATGTGCTCGAAGCGCAGAAGGCGGTGATCGCCGAGGCGCGCCGCCTGGCCGAAGACGGGACGATCACGCTGGGCGGCCGGAGCGACGACTATGTCTAAAGTCTGGTCGGGCGAGGATATGCCCGCCGCACCAGTCGTCGGTTTCGGCAATTTCGGTTCGCTCGGTGCCCAAGGCAGCAGCTTCCGCACGATGTACGGCGACGAGCGGGGCGGCAGCGGCTGGAACGCTGGCGGCGTTCGGGCCGGTGGCCTTGGCGCCCAGGCGGCGCCGGCAGCGGTCGATCCGATCGAGGAAGCCTCTCGGGAAGCCTTTCTCCAGGGTTTCCAGGAAGGCGACCGCATCGCGCGAGAATCGTTCGCCGCCGACAATGAGGCGCGTGTCATGCTCGCCAATGCCATTCAGCATATCGCCCAGTCAGGCGAAGGCACGCTGGCGGCCATGCTCTCGCAGGCGGTGATCCGTCTCGTCGGCCAGATCATGGGCGAAGTCGCGATTGACGAGGCGACGCTCAAGGAGCGCTGTGCCGCCGTTGCGGCCTGCATCGACGACGATGAAAGCCATGTCCTCGAGGTTAATCCCGAGGATCTGCCGCTACTCGAAGAAGAGGCGATGGGCGTCACGCTCACGCCAAATCCGGACCTGCAGCGCGGTTCGGTCCGGCTTGCGACCGCCGCCGGCTGGGTCGAGGACGGCCCAGATATCCGGCTCGCGCGCCTCAAGGCGCTGCTTGATGAGATGGAGGGTCGGCGATGATGCAGGCCCAGCTCGCAAAGGCGGGCAAGCTTCTCGATCACCTCCAGGTCACCAATCGCGCGCCGCGCCATGTCGGTCGGCTTGTCGGCCATGACGCGGGCATGCTGGAGGTTACCGGCTTCAACCGGCCAATCGGCGCGGGCGCTCGCATCGTTGCCGCGGACGGCCATCGTGTTCGTGCAGAAGTTGTTGGATTCAAGGGTAATCGCGCGGTTCTCGTGCCGCTCGATCAGGATGCGCCGCTCGAAAATGGCGCGCGCGTCGAGCCGGATAGCGCAGCCAACATGGTGCAGGTGGGCGAAGGCCTGATCGGACGCGTCGTCGACGCCATGGGTCAGCCGCTCGATCGCAAGGGCCCGATCATCGCCAACGGCCAATGGCCGTTAAATGGCGTGAGGGGCAATGTGCTCGACAAGGGTCGGGTGCTGGAGCGCTTCGACGTCGGTGTGCGCGCCATCAATTCGCTGCTGACCGCCGGGCGGGGCCAGCGCATCGCCATCATGGCCGGTTCGGGCGTCGGCAAATCCGTGCTGATGGGTCAGATGATCATGGGCGCCGAGGCAGACGTCGTCGTCGTCGGGCTGATCGGCGAGCGTGGCCGCGAAGTCAGTGACTTCCTTGAAACCAAGCTCAAGGGTCAGATGCACAAGAGCGTCGTCGTCGCCGTCCCGGCCGACCATCCGCCCGTGCTGCGTCTGCGCGCCGCCGCGCGTGCCACGGCCATTGCCGAATATTTCCGCGCCCAGGGCAAGCAGGTGCTGCTGCTCATCGACAGTCTGACGCGCTGCGCCCACGCCCAGCGCGAGATCGGCCTTTCGCTGGGCGAACCCCCTGCGATGAAAGGTTATCCGCCCTCGGCGCTCGCTTTCATTCCGCGTCTCTGCGAGCGCGCCGGCGTCGATAGCCGCTCCGGCGGTTCGATCACCGCGATCTACACCGTGCTCGCTGACGGCGACGACAATGACGACCCAATCGTCGACACCGCGCGCGCGATCGTCGATGGGCACATCATTCTCTCCCGGCAGCTTTCCGAGCAGAGCATCTTCCCGGCGATCGACATCGGCAAGTCGCTCTCGCGCGTCATGGCGGACATTGTCGATGACCAGCATCTTGCCGCTGCGGCAAATTATCGCCGCCTCTGGTCGGCCTATGAGGAGAATCGCGACCTCATCCTGATGGGCGCCTACCGGCCCGGTAACGACCCCACCATCGACGAGGCCGTGGAGCGACGCCAGCAGTTGCTCGCCTTCCTCAAGCAGAGCGCGAAATCGAGCGTTGATATCGAAGACAGCGCGACCTCATTGATCGCGGAATTCGGCCGATGAGCAGGATGATCGCGTCCCGCAAGCGGCTCCTGCGCGTCCGCGACGTGCAGCACAGCCAGGCGGTCGCCGCCGTGGTCACCGCGCGCGACGAAGCCGCCCAGATCGCCGACAATGCCGCGCGCATCGAGAAGGTCCGCCACGAACTGTTCGGTGACCCCGGTATCACAACTGGCGCGAGTCTTGCACGGCGTCGTGAGCTGGCAAGCCGTCTCGAAAGGGCAGGCCGGCAACTGGATGGCGCGCTCTACGACGCGAACCTGCGGATCGACGCCAGGGATGCCGAGCGGATCGTCGCCGATCGCGATCGCGAGATCGCCGAGCGATTGAAGGACAAGGCTCATGCGGCGCGGGAAGCGCTACGTGAGAAGCGGCTGCAGGCTCTGCCGAGTTACCGCCGCATGCAAGTGAAGGGGACTGAAGAATGACGGATGTCGCGACCGTTACAGGTCAAGTCACCGCCAGGCATGGCGCGGGCGCCAAGAGCGCCGGAGCGGCTGCGAGCACTGGAACCGGCTTGGATGGCGCGTTTGCCGCGCTGCTCGGCGCGGCAGGACAGATGCCGATCGACGGCGGTGCCGTTCCGGACGGCAAGGCTGCACAACCCACCATCGATCCCGCTCTGGTTGCCGGCGATCCGGCTTTCGCCGCGATGGCGGGCGAGGTCGTGACCGCGGAAGGCGACGAAGATCAACCGTTGCCCGGGCATATCGATCCCGCCTCCGGCAAACCCCGCAAGAGCTCGCGTGGCAAGGACGCTGTGAAGGGCGACGATTCATTTTTGCAGGCCCAGGCGACGATGGCTGGGGTCCTGAGCGGCCCGGTACAGCTCGTGTCTGGCGAGCAGCCCAAGATTTCGGCCAAAGCCGCACCGGAGGGCATTGCGGCCATTGAAGCCGCCTCGGCCAAAGGTGCGCCGGCAGCGACAACGGTCGCAACCTCTGACGTGGCCACCGCCGCCCAGGCCGTGACCGTGAAGGATGGCAAGGGCGACAAGCCTGCCAAGGAGGCGTCCAGGACCGCACCTGCCGCCGAGACCGTGGCTGGTGGCAAGGACCAGGCCGCCGCACAGACCGTGGCAACAAACACCGACGTTCGGCAGCAGGGCGATCAATCCGGCGACGGCCGCAGCGACCCCCGCGACAAGCGCGCAGACAAGATACCGGTCGTGACGTTGGCCGCCAATGACGATGCCACCGCCATCGCCGGCACGGATCCGCTGCGCGACATTGTCCAGTCGCTGCCGCCAGTCGTGCAGGCCCAGCTTGGCCCCATAGCGCCTGCTGGCGCCGCCCCGGTCACCTCCACCGGCGATATGTTGAGCAGCCATGTCATTGACATGAGTGTCTCGGGCCAGTGGATCGACCGCATGGCGCGCGAGATCGCCACTGTTGCGGACGGCGGCGGCAATGCGCGCTTCCAGCTCAGCCCGCCCAATCTCGGTCGCATCCAGGTCGAGCTCATGCAGGCCGACGACAAGACGAACGTGCGCGTCCTTGCCGAGACCGACGAAGCCGCGCGCCGCCTGCGCGAAGGCCAGGCCGCGCTCGAGGCGCATGCCCGCTCGGCGTCGCTGTCGCTGGGTTCGGTGAGCGTTGAGAAGTCGTCAGCGCCGTTCGAATCAGGCGACAAGCAGAATCAGCGCCAGGGCGCCGAGCAGAACGCCAACTCGAATCAGCAGAATTTTGCGCAGGCACAGGGTCAATCGGCGCAGGGTCGAAATAATAATTCGAACGGTAACCTTAACCGCGGCGGCTTCTCTGCCGTTATGGGAAGTGAACGCCTGGCCGAGCCCGAGCAGGGTGCCCGCACGACTCGTGCGAGCGACCCGCGCGTACGCTTCGCCTAAGGGAGATTTGAGATGAGCGACGCAGCCGAAGAGGGCGGCAAGAAGAAGAAAACCGGCGGCAAGAACAAGCGCCTGCTGATGATCGGCGGCGCTGTGCTTCTGCTCGGCGGTGGCGGCGCGGCCGCTGGCTTTTTCGTGGCCGGCGGCATGCACAAGGAAGAGGTCAGCAAGGAAGACCCCAACCGGCCGCAGCTCGTCCTGAAGGGCGAAAACCCTGAGGAAATCGCCAATACCTGGATCGCGAAGGCCAAGGAAGCGGGCGTCGAGCACGCCGCTCCGGCCGGCAGCAAGGGTCATGGCGTCGATCTGCCGCGACCCAAGAATATGTCATCCTATCAGGCGACATACTTCCAGATTCCGGCGCCTTTCACGAGCAATCTCTCGGACAGCGATGCCTTTGCGCAGATCTCCATCGCGGTGGCGACCTATTATGACAATCGCGTCGTCCAGGCGATCCAGACCCATGAGCTCGCCATCCGCTCGGCCATCCTCATGATGCTGGCACAGGAGCAGGAGATCGATCTTGCCACGCCCGAGGGCAAGGAAAAACTCCAGGCGAAACTGCTCAAGATTATCAACGATGTGCTGAAGTCGAAGACCGGCTACGGCGGCGTTGATAACGTTTATTTTACCAATTTCGTTATTCAGTAGCATCCGTGTCCGACGGGGGTCGGACGGGGACTGAGACTGATGACTGACGTGCAACCTTATGCCTTCGGGCGGGCGGCGGCCGAACCGGCTGCTGCAGCCGCGATAGGCGGGCTCGACAAGCTGGGCGATCGTCTGGCGCGCAAGCTCCGTGCCCTCATTGAGCCCTATTGCGGCAGCCGGCCCGGCGTGACCGCCAAGGCGCCGGACAACACCATGTTCATGATGTGGGACGCTTGCGTCCCCAGCTTCGTGAGTTTGTCGCTCTATCGGCTCCTGCCGATGAAGGGCGTGGTGACGCTGCGTATCGATGCAACGCTCATCTCGCAACTTGTCGATCGCTTCTATGGCGGTCGCGGCAACAGCTCTCCGGCAGAAAAAATCGAGTTCACGCCGACCGAAACCCGCCTCATCAATCGGCTGTCGGGTCAGATAATGTCGGCCGTTGTCGACAGCTGGGCAGAGATCACGCGCCTCGAACCGATCCTTGCCTCGCGCGAGACGGGCATTGCGCAGGCGGAAATCATGGCGGCCGACGCTGATGTCGTCGTGCAGAGCTTCGAGGTCGACCTCGGCGTCAAGGAGAAGTTCCTCATCGAGATCGTCTACCCGCATGAGGGGCTTGCCGGCATCGAAATGCCGGCCGGCACGCGCCGTGTCGAGGAACCCAAGGTCAGGGACGCCGTCTGGCAGGCCCAGCTTGAATCGCGCGCCCTCCAGGTCCGC
>DASWYL010000043.1:0-1663 GCA_036404995.1 Sphingobium sp.
AGGCCGGCGACGTCGTCGACGCAAACTTCGAGAAGTATGGACGTAGCCCCGTTTGAGCTCATTTGGCCCCCAGCCCCAGCAGCGCAGCGCCGGCGAGCCCAGGTTCGATCGACAGCATCCCCGGCACCACCAGCGGCCGCCCGAACCTTCGCAGCGTCCGCTGCCGCACCGCTTCGTCCAACCTCTCCATCAATGGCGCCGACTTCGCGAGCCCTCCCCCGACCGGCACGATCGAAGCGCCCGTGATGTTGACCGCCATCGCCAATGGCGCGGCGACGAGTTCGACATAGATGTCGATGGTGCGGCTCGCTGCCGCTTCTCCCGCCTGCCAGCCGTCGACGATCTCGCGGCTGCTTTGCTCCACGCCATGGACCTCGAAATGCAGTCGCTCCATGCCCCGGGCACCGCCGACCGTGTTGAGGCAGCGCTTCTGGCCGCAGGCACAATCCCAGGCCGGTATCGCAACCGGAGGATCGCCGGCATGGTTGGGCAGGATCGGGCCGTGGCCCCACTCGCCGGCAAAGCCACCGGATGCGTTGACGAGACGGCCATCGGCGACCAGCCCGCCGCCAACGCCGCTGCCAAGAATGGCGCCGAGCACGATGGCATGTCCCCTGCCCGCGCCGAGGCCCGCCTCGGCCAGCGCAAAGCAATCGGCATCGTTGGCAATCAGCACGTCGAGGCCGAGTCTGGCTTCGAGGTCGCGACGTAGCGGACGACCGTGGATGCAGGGAATGTTGGCGACTGTGGCGACACCGGTTTCGGGATCAATGATGCCAGTGATCGAAAGCGCGATGCGCGTCGGCCGGACACCGCTGTCGGCAATCACGCCGATCAGTGTCGCGACGAAGGCGTCGAAATTATCGAGCGGTGTCGGCTTAGGCGCAAGCGGTGCGACGTCTTTGGCCGTCAACGCAACCGCGCCCTTGATGAAGCTGCCGCCGATGTCGAAACAAAGAATGGCCATTCAGGGACGTCCGCTCATGTCGTTCTCTTCGCGTGGTCTCGTCAGTTGTTCTTCACCGGCCGCTTGCCGGCATAGAGATCCTGATGCGCCTTTAGAAGCTTTGTCAGCCGGTCCGCAAGGGTGCGGATCTCGCGGCGTGCGCGGTCGTCATTGTTGGTGACGACCCATTGCTTGTGGCGCAGTTCCGGGATTTCATCGCTGGCGCGCTCGATGCCCGGCTCAACATCGCCTATGAAACAGGGCAGGATCGCGTTGCCGGCGCCGGCCTTGACGAGGTCGAGCAGCGAGCGCGGGCGCGTTGCGGTCACGACGATACCACTGGATCGGTTCTCGTGCGGCCAGCGCAGATAGTGCGAGATCGCATCCGCTTCGGTCACGGCGATCCAGCGCTCGGGCAGATAGCTCGGCGCGCTCTTGGCGCGATAGGCGGCATAGGCGACCTCGCCGATCAGCCTTGACGCCAGGTTCAGTTCTTCGGGACGGTGGGCGCGCAAGCCGACATCGTGTTCGCGATGCGCAAGTTGCGCCCGGGTTTCGGTCACGGTCATCTCGACGCGGAACGTGTCGCGCTCGTTGCAGAGCTCGCGGAAGTTTTCGGCGACCAGCCGCGCGTTCCAGGTGCCGACGGCCAGGCGGAGCATCACCGCGCCCGCGCTTTCCATCCGCCAGCTCTCGACGCGGCGCACGGCCGATTCC
>DASWYL010000044.1:0-3490 GCA_036404995.1 Sphingobium sp.
GTCAGCGTGCGCGGCGTCTGGCCCTCGACCGACAGCGTCAGGGCCATCGTGCCCCCGTTGGCGCGTCCGGTGAGCGTTGCCGTCTGGCCCGGCACTTCGGGCTGAACATCGTCAGCCTCACCGCTACCGACAGGTGGCGCAAGATTGATCTGCTCGACTCGCGCGCCGGTGCTGAATGCACCTTCGCTGCCCGGTCTGACAGGTGCGAAGCGGACCAGCGTGCACCCGACCTGCAGGCGGCCGCCATCGGCATCGCTGACGAGAAGCGCGTTGCCGGCGCCCCACATGCCGGTAAGCACCGGTTCGCCCGCTGCGGTGGACGCGAGGGCGGCGAGAATGATGAGCGCCCTAGAAGGCGCGCGTGATGCCGAAGTCCACATTGACGCGATGATAGTCATAGATCCCCACAGTCGAGATATTCCGCTCATAGGCTACACGCACCACCGGTGAGAAGCCCGCAACTTCGATCTGGCGGAAAGTGGCGCCGAGCCCGGCGCGCAGGAACCATTCCTTGCGACGGTCGGTGAAGGGGAAGATCCGCGCGTCCGATTCGAGGCGGCGCGCCGTGGCATTGGCGAACAAGGTTGTCTTGCCGAGGTCCCGCCAGCCGATCAGCGTGAGTCCGCCGGAAGCCGTCGCGTAGCCTCGATCCTTGGCCGTCTGGCGCATGGCGCTCAGGGACAGGGCAACACCGCTGCGCGCGGACAAGGCGCGTTCCAGCGTGAGGCCGAGATTGTAGAGCTGGCCGTCCTGCAGCGCGTTCTTCGAATAGCGGGTGGCGCCGAAGGAGAAACTGGTGTCGAGTTGCGCCCGGCGCCCTACCACATGAGTCCAGCGCAGGTCGGTGCTGAATGTACGGGCATAGGGATGGCCGCCGTAGGTGCGCCAGGTGACGCCCGCCGACGGCATTATGCGGTCCTGGGCGCTTGCCTGCCATTCGAGGCCGAGCAGCGCACTGCCGGAGAGGTCATTGAATTCGCCATGCTTATAGAATGTGCCGTCGCCCGACAGGCGCGGCACCAGGGCAATTTGCGGCGACAGGCGCAAGCGCGCATAGACCTGCCCCGCCAGATGGGCGCCGATGCCCGATTGCTGGCGGGCGTCCTCGGAGAGGGTGAGCGGGGCGATGACGGTGTCGAGCGTCTTGGCGTCGGTCGCGCGATTGATGTTGCTGTCGGGTGCGAACGCCGCCTCGAAGGTGCCGCCGAACGTCTTGTTGGAGCGCAGGGCTGCCTGGAAGCGGTCGACGACCAGCGAAACCTCGGGCGGCAGACCGCTGGCCTGCGCCTGGCGAAGCTGCGACCGCGCGCCGCTCTCGTCGCCCATCGCGGTCAAAACGCGCGCCAGTTCCAACCGCACGCGCGCCGCCTCCGGCTGCTCGTCGAGAATGGCGCGAAAGGCGAGGGCGGCGTCCGTGTAGTGCTTCTGGTCGGTGTACATCATGCCGAGGCGAAAGCGCGCTTCTGATCGCACCGTGACCCCGGGGTCGCGCGAGAGCCCCTTGTAGATGGCTTCCGCATCGGTATCGCGGCCGGCCTTGCGGGCCTGGTCGGCAATGTCGAAGAGCTGGGCAGCGGTCAGGTTGGTGAGCGAGCGTCCGTCGCTGGATACGGCAGGCCCCTGCGCTGGCGGAATGGCGGCGCTTTCAGGCTGGGCAAGCTGCGCGCCCGCCTGTGCCGAAACGCAGGCGAGCAGCAGTCCGCTCACGAGGGATGGGCGAGAAAGCATTGGTCCAGCTAGGCTTTACGCCTGCAATTGGCAACGGGTCTTACTTCTTGCCGACGACCGCGCCGGACAGGTTGACCGCAGTGGCATAGCCAGGATCCCAGACCTGGAATTGTCCGGACTTGAAGCCGAAGACACCGCCGATCTCCTGGGCATTGGGTCCGTAGAGGGCGCCCTCGAAATAGCCCAGATAATTGCTGCTGCCGTCGACAATGTCCGCGTTCAGGCCGCCATCGAGGTCCATGAGACCGCCGGTGACAGAGTAAGTGCCGAAATCGCGCGTTGCCAAGGTCGAGAGATCCTTGCCGATCGGGTGCAGTGAGCCAGTGAACGTCGCGGCACCGAAATTGACGTCGAAAGCGCTTGTACCAGTGAGATCATAGGCCGCGCCGCCCTGATCCGTCGTGCCCTTTCCGACGAGGATGCCGTCATAATGTCCGGTGCCGGTCGGGATCTGGAACGCATTGGTGCGCACGCCCCATGCAAACCAGCGGTCCTTCGCATCGGTGACTCCGTTCTGCGCCTGCTGCCAGCGGCCAAAGCTCGTATAGCTCAGCTGGATGGTCGGGTTGCTGGCGCCCGGCTTGAGCAACGTGAGGCGATAGGAGGTGCCGCCGCTCACCACATCATAGACGGCGAAGCTGCTGCTAGACGCGCCGGCATTCTGGCTGGCGGCGGGGAACAGCGTGCTCGTGGTCGAGCCTGTATCCGTGAAAGTATAAGCACCAGTGCCCGCATCATAGCGCATCGTGCCGTCTGAGCGCTGCACAGCCGAGCCGCTAGGCGCCGTGCCGTTGCCATTATCGTGGAAGGCCAGCTCGCTGTAGCGGGCCGCGAAGGTTTCGGAGAATTGCAACGGGGCGATCGACGTGTTGTAGGCAGTGAGGGTGTTGTCGCTGCGGCCGAGCAGATATCCCGAGGCATATTCGCCGCCCGTGCTGCTGATATACCAGGCAGCGCCGACTTCTTCGTTCGCGGGGCCATAGAAACGGCCCTTCCAGCCGCCGGTGAAGCGAGTGCCGTCGTCCATGGCGAACGTGCCGGTGAAAGCGTTGGTCGTGCTCGAGAGCTGGGCCGATCCATAATAGACACCGAGGCTCAGGATAACGCCGGTGGCAGTGTCGATCGTGGTGAGAACTCCGGTGCTCGACAGTTTGCTGCCTGCGAAATCGACCTGCATCGTTCCCGAGCCGGCCATCGCATAGGGCATGTCGCTCTCGCGCGCGCCGACCAGGCTCACGGAAAAGAGACCTGTCCCACTGCGCGCGAGATTGGCGTCAGCCGTCGCGAAGCCGTAGGTGAACGGATTATAGGTGAAGTCGAGCGTCGTAGTGCCGAGATTGGCGCGTTCCCACGCGCCGCCACCGACATATTGATACTGCAGGGCGCCGCTCGAACCGGGGACGGTGAGCGAAAGCGATTCGTGCAGGTTGCCGGAGGATTTCTCGAAAGCCTTGAAGTCGGTCGAGCCTGACGCGACCTGGTCGGCCGGCGTGAACGTCTGCGTGCGGCTGCCTGTGCTCACCGTGTAGCTCTGGGTGGCCGCATTGTAGCTGACCGTGAAGCTCGAAGCGGCGTTGGCGAACGCGCTGGTCACCGGGCTGCCATCCGAATGGAACGTACCTGCCGCGTCGCCTGCGTCGTTCAAGAACGACTGTGACGTAAGCGGATTCATGAAGCTCGGCGTCGGCGTCGGCGTCGGAGTGGGCGTGGGCGTCGGCGTCGGGGTAGGCGTCGGCGTCGGGGTAGGCGACGGCGTCGGGGT
>DASWYL010000045.1:0-18811 GCA_036404995.1 Sphingobium sp.
CTGGAGAACGCCAGCAGTCTGATCATAAACGAAATTGAACATCCAGCCCTCCTCCTACCACATTAGTAAGCCCGTGGTGACGAAGAGGTTACGAGGCATTTCCAACTTTCGGATCATTCTCGCGCATGATCTCTGGCCGAATTTTCCGCATTGCCGCGTTTGAACGCCCGCTTATCATGCGGCCATGAAACGCGTCGCCGCCACGCTCGCCATCGCCCTCGCTGCGGCCAGCCCTGCGCTCGCCAGGCTCTCGGGCGCCGAGCAGACGATCGTCGCCGCCGTCGACGCCGACCAGGAACACACCATCGCGCTGCTCGAGACATGGGTGGCGCAGAACAGCGGCACGCGGAACATCGCCGGCGTGACCAGGGTCGGCGAGATGGTCCGGCCGGAGCTGGAAGCGCTCGGCTTCGAGGTCCGCTGGATTCCAATGACGGCCGTCCAGCGCGCCGGGCACATCGTCGCGATCCACAAGGGCAAGCCCGGCACAATGAAGATGCTGCTCATCGGCCATCTCGACACCGTGTTCGAGCCGAGCTCCCCATTCCAGACCTTCGAGCGCAAGGGCGACAAGCTGCATGGGCCGGGCGCGTCGGATGACAAGGGCGGCGTCGCGGTCATGATCATGGCGCTGCGGGCGATGCAAAAGGCCGGCACGCTCAAGGACGCCAATATCGAGATCGTGCTGACTGGAGACGAAGAGTCCTCAGGCTCGCCCACCAGTATCTCGCGCGCGGACCTGATCGCGGCGGGCAAGCGCGCCGACGTCGCGCTCGATTTCGAGGGACTGGCCGTCGACGAAGGCGTGGATCATGGATCGATCGCGCGGCGCTCGGCAGGCGACTATACGATCACGGCCACTGGCAAGACCGCCCACTCCAGCGGCATCTTCTCAAAGGATGCAGGCTACGGTGCCGTGTACGAACTGGTGCGCATCATCGACGCCTTCCGAACGCAGCTGCCCGAACCCAATCTCACCTTTAACATCGGCCTGGTGGGCGGCGGCGCGACCACGACCCTGAGCCCCGATGACTCCGCGATTTCCGCAACCGGCAAGACCAACATCATCCCGCCCATGGCCATTGCGCGCGGCGATTTCCGTGCGCTGAGCCCCGAGCAGGTCGAGCGGGTCCAAGCGAAGATGGTCGCGATCGTCGCCCAGCACCTGCCGGGAACCGACGCAAAGATCAGCTTTAAGGAGGGCTATCCGCCCATGGCGCCGACCGCGGGCAATCGCGCACTGCTCGACCGGCTGAACCGGGTCAACGACGATCTCGGACTCAACCCGATGCCGCCCCTCGATCCGCTGAAACGCGGCGCGGGCGACATCAGCTTTGTCGCGGCCGACACCGACGGACTCGTTGGCCTCGGCCCCTCCAGCGACGGTGACCATACGCCCGACGAGACGGTCGATCTCGACAGCTTCCCGAGACAAGCCAAGCGCGCGGCGATCCTCATGACGCGGCTCGCCGGAGAAAGGAGCCGCAAGCCCTGACCGGTCGGCTCCATTGGCCTTTTGCCATTTTGATAGGGGTCAATGCCGCGATGCGTGCGCGATGAGACCATCTCCATCAACACTTGATGTGGGGACGGAACATGAAGCTGAAACTGGGCACATTGGCATTTCTGGCCGGCACCGCGTTGGCGCCGTCGGCACAGGCTGGCACCTTCGTGCAGTCCTTCGGGCTGGCGCATGTTGGCATCGGCACCGCGCCCGTAATGGGGCAAGGCGCACCGCTCGCACAGTTCGACCCGTCGCTGGGCACGCTGCAGTCGGTGACGCTCTCGATCGACAACCAGGTCTATTTCTACCCCAATCCGACGACGAACAACAATCAAACCAGCGCGTCCTACACGCTGGGTGGGCACTTCGCGAACACGGTCGTGATCGGCGGCATCCAGCTGGCCTTTTCATACGATCCGCTCGAGACCGGCACGCTTTTTGGCGGTGAATTCCGCATGGTCGGAATCGGGGGCAGCGCCTCTGCGCAAACGTCCATCGTCTCCAATTTCGGTTCACTGGTCGGCACAGGCACGGTGACGCCTTTGTCCTTCATGACCGGCATCATCACGACCTATTCCGTCGATCCCGGCGTCCAGCTCCTTCTCGCGCCAAAAGCGCAGTTCGTCTCGAACGGCACACTGACTTACACCTATGACGATGGAACCGGTCCTGCCGTGCCTGAACCCGGTTCATGGGCTCTCATGATCGCGGGCTTCGGCATCATCGGCACGGCGATGCGCGGGCGCCGCAACGCCATCGCCTTTGCGTGAGCGGATCAACCGCGACCAGGCCATCTGAAATCCGCTTACCCCGGCGGCAATGATATGTGGTCCATCGTGCGGCAGGGCATGATCCCTTGCACGAGTCACAGGGCCCGCTAAGAAACCGCGATGGACAGAATTCTCATTCGTGGCGGCAAGCCGCTCTCCGGCAAGCTCCCCATCTCCGGCGCGAAGAACGCGGCGCTAACGCTGATGCCCTGCGCACTACTGACGGATGAACCCGTCACGCTCCGCAACCTGCCGCGCCTTGCGGACGTTGACAGCTTCGGCCACCTGCTCAACCAGCTCGGCGCCTCGACCCAGATCGAGGGTTCGCGGCCCGAGGATTTCGGCCGCGTGATGACCATGCGCGCGGGCAAGATCACGGCAACGCTCGCTCCTTATGACATCGTCCGCAAGATGCGCGCCTCGATCCTTGTGCTCGGCCCGCTGCTCGCCCGCGCCGGCGAGGCGACCGTCTCGCTGCCCGGCGGCTGTGCGATCGGCAATCGTCCCATCGACCTTCATCTGTCCGCGCTAGAGGCGCTCGGCGCCATACTCGAAATGGCGAGCGGCTATGTGACCGCGCGCGTTCCGGACGGCGGCCTGCCCGGCGGCACCTTCAGCTTCCCCGTCGTGTCGGTCGGGGCCACCGAGAATGCCGTCATGGCGTCGGTGCTCGCCAGCGGCACCTGCATCCTCGAAAATGCCGCGCGCGAGCCCGAGATCGTCGACCTTTGCAACCTGCTCGTTGACATGGGTGCGGACATTGAGGGCATCGGCAGCGACAAACTCGTCATCCATGGCCGCCCGCGCCTGCACGGCGCGACCTATGCCGTCATGCCCGATCGCATCGAGGCCGGCAGCTATGCGTGTGCGGCTGCGATTACGGGCGGCGAGCTGGATCTGGTGGGGGCCAATGCCAATGACATGCACGCAATCCTTGCCGGCCTGCGCCAGGCAGGCGTGCAGGTCGAGGAGCATAAGCGCGGCATCAAGGTCGCGGCCGACGGCAAGCTGAAGCCTCTGACGATTTCGACCGCACCCTTTCCCGCCTTCCCGACTGACATGCAGGCACAGTTCATGGCCATGCTATGCCTTGCCGACGGCGCGAGCGTGCTGACCGAAACGATCTTCGAGAACCGCTACATGCACGTACCCGAGTTGGCGCGCATGGGCGCCGACATCCGCGTCGACGGTCGTACTGCGGTCGTGCGTGGCGTCGAGAAGCTGACGGGCGCGGAAGTGATGGCGACCGACCTGCGCGCCTCGATGAGCCTGATCCTCGCCGGCCTTGCCGCAGAGGGCGAAACCAAGGTCAACCGCGTCTACCATCTCGACCGCGGCTATGAGCGGCTCGAGGAAAAGCTCAGCGCCGTCGGCGCCGACATCGAGCGCGACAGCGACGGTTGACGCGCGCGCAGGCGGTACCCTCCAAGGAAATGGGACGCCCCGTCCGAAGACGGAGCGTCCCAGCGACCCGCTAGGGCGCGGGCGCCGTGCAGGCCTCTTCTTATCGAGGGAGTGCCTGCACTAACGAAACGGTGCCGGGTGGGAACGACCCGTTTCGACTTCGGATGTATTCTTGCCAATCGCTAGGCGGGCCTCAGATAGGCCACGAAACAGTGCCCTTCACTAGTGCTGCATTCGTGAATGCGCATGTTGGCGGTAAAGGGGCGTCCGCCCAGTCGACGAACGATGACGGGGCGAAGCGCAATTCTGCTGCCCAGGCTGCCGCACAAGTCTGCCGTCTGGCAGAGCGCGTTCAGATAGGCGCGGCAATAGTCCGAAGCGATGAACTCCGAGAAATGGCGCCCCACGCCATCACCCTCATCGAGAAGCGCCGCGCGGGCAGCCATGTTCATATAGGTGATGCGGGCGTCTAGATTGAACCGGATCACCATTTCGTCCGCCTCGGCCCCACCCTCCGTCGCAGCACACCCGGCGTTCCGGCAACCCATTTCTGGACCGTTGCAGGGTTGCGGTTCCTCGTCATACGCGGTCGGAGGGTTGGGTCCTGTGTCACGTGAATCCGGCGGATATCGCAAAGTCAGTCACCGAGAATTTGCCTGCGCCCCATCCGGAGCAATGCATGATCTGATGCCCGAGGCCGCTGTCCGACTCAATTATATGGCGGTTTTCCGGAATGATACTTTGGCATAATGCGCCGGCCCGGCTCTGCGCCGCCTTTGGCGGCCAGAGGTTTGATTATGCGAGCAAAGCTTTGGCTGTGGCTGGCCTTCAGCGCGCAACGCTGAGAATGAGCCTGTCCAACTCGTCGATCACAACCGGCTTGTTGAGGCAGGCGACGGCGCCGGATTTCAAAACCTTAGCCCTGATCCCCAGACTGGCATTGCCCGTGATGAAGATGGTCGGTGCAGTGAAGCCCTGGCCGAGCAGCACATTATACAGATCCAGGCCGGACATGACCGGCAGATCAAGGTCGAGGAGCAAGCAGGCAGGCATCAGCTGCCCGAGCGCCGCAAGAGCGGTGTGAGGCGCCTCGAATTCCACGACAAGAAAGCCGAGAGAAATCAAGGATGCGACAAGCGCCTCGCGAAAGGATGAATCATCATCCACTACCGCGATCACTCCGAGGCGACGGCGCTTTCCTGCCATTTCGTCGCCATCGGAAAGCATGGGGACATTTCCTGTTGAAAGGCAGGGACTTATCCCGCACCGGCAGCCGAGACGCTAGAACATCCGCTCGGCCGATCAAGTTATACCATAGTATCTTCCGCGGGATCAGGCCGACGGCTCGCGGGCAAGCGCATCCGCCATGCGGACCAACTCGGCGACCGAGCGAGCGCCCATCTTCCGCATGACTTGCCCGCGATGAACCTTCACCGTGATTTCGCTCAGCCCGAGATTGCCGGCAATCTGCTTGTTCAACAGGCCTCGCACCACCTGGTCCATCACCTCGCACTCGCGAGCGGTCAACGAGGCACGGTTTTTCCGTATCTTCGCCTTCTCCGCCCTCTTTTCGCGCGTTTTGCGATCACTGGCGATTCCCTGGTGAATGGCATCGATCAGGTCCTGATCGCGGAACGGCTTGACGAGAAACTCCATCGCTCCCGCCTTCATCGCGCGGACAGTCATGGGGACATCGCCGTGCCCTGTCAGGAAAATGATCGGTGGCGCATCTCCCTGGCGGGCAAGTTCGGCCTGCAAGTCGAGGCCGCTGCGGCCCGGCATGCGGACATCGAGCACAAGACAGCAGGGCAAATCAGGTCGGGGCGAATCCAGATATTCCTGGACTGAGCCGTGAACGCGCACGGCCAAGCCGATGCTTTCGGCAAGCGCCTTGAGCGCTTCACGCATCGACACGTCATCATCCACGAAGATGACCATCGAATCCGGTGCCCCACCCCTCACGCGGCGGCCTCCCTGCGCAGTGGGAGCGTGAAGGAGACGACGGTACCATTCTCTTCGCCGGGCCCGATGTCGATGCGGCCGCCGTGCATTTCGACGATCGAGCGCGAGATGGGCAATCCAAGGCCGAGACCTTCCTTCTTTGTCGAGAAGAGATGCTCGAACAGCTGGCTCTGCGCCTCCGGCGCAATGCCTTCCCCATTGTCGATGACCTGCACCGTGACCCATTGCCCGTCGGATCTGGCCGACGTCAGCCTGAGGCGCCCGGGCCTGTCGGTCAGCGACCGCATCGCGTCCCTGGCATTGATTATGAGGTTGATGAGAACCTGCTGGACCTGCACTGAATTGGCCTGAACAAATGGACGGCTCGGATCCAGATCGATCTCGACATGGATGCCGGCCCGAATGAGTTCGTCGCTGAGCATGAAGATCACTTCCTCAATCAACAGATTGATCGGGCAGGGCGCGAATTCCGGCTCCTCCTTGGCGATAAGCGCCCGGGTCCGCTTGATCACATCATGCGCTCGATCCGCGTCGCGGACGATGCGCTGCAGTGCATGCTTTGCGCCCTCCGGATTGGCTGGGCTTGCGGACAGCCAGCGCAAGGCCGTCTCGCTGTTCGTCGCGATTGCGGCGAGCGGCTGCGCCAGTTCATGGGCAATCGACGAGGCGAACTCGCCGAGCACGAGCACCCGCGACACCCGCGCAAGATCGGCTTGTCGTTCGCGCGCGGCGGCTTCGGCGGCCAACTGGGCACGACGGGCGGTCTCCAGCCGGGCCTGGTCCGCGAGCACCGACATGGCGAACGCAAACTCGTCACCCAGTTCCTGGAAGACCTCCACTTCGCGCTCGGTGAATGCGTAAGGCGTCGACGCGTAGACGAGCACCGCACCCATCTGACCGGCGCTCACCTTGAAGGGAACGGTCGCGCTGGAGCGGATGCCGAAGCTCTCAGCGCGCGCGCGCCACGGCGCGAAGACCGGATCGATATGCGAGTCGAACATGATATAGGGCGACCCGCTCCTCATGGCGTGGCCTGTCGGTCCCTGCCCCGAGAGCTCGTCGGGATCCCAGCTGAGCGTGATGCCGGTGAAATAGTCCTGGGCGTCGCCCGCAACGGCAACGGCGTGTATCTGGCGGCTCGGCGCAGGATCCGCGAGCGTGATGACCGCAAGCGCATAGTCGTCGTGCTCGACGATAGCCGCACAGACGCGTTCGGCCATTTCCGACATGGACTGCGCCCGCATGAGGGCCTTCGCCGAGCGTCGGTAGGCGTCCAGCGCCCAGTTGAGGCGGCGAATCTCGGATCCGAGATCCTCGGCGGTATCGGCGTGTAACCGGCAGTCGAGCATGTTCTGACCCGCCACGCGGTTCACCTCGATCATCCATCGCGAGGGTCGGCCGCCGTTTGCAGTCGAGACCGAATGGACGATGCCGACCGGATAGGCCAGCGGCGAGGCCTGGGCCGATGCAGCCCACGTTTGCAGGGTGGCCTTCGACTTCGGGTCGAACAGGTCGCCAAGACTTCGAAGGCCCAATTCAGCCGCCGAAATACCCCAGATCCTGGCTGCGGCCTCATTGGCGTCGCGCACACAATCGTTCGCGACATCTATAAGCAGCTGCGGGACATCTTCACTCATTCACAGACAGAACTCCCTCGCCCCGGCAGCATGGGACCTCCGCAATCGTTGCTCGACCAAAACAGCGGCGAGCGCAACCTGTCTATTCGGGCCTATCGGATTTCGCCCGCAGCGCCGGCAGCGCCATCTTCGCGCTGACCTTCATCACTTGGCGCCCGCCATCGCCTGCGGCTCGATCCTGAGCACCGCAAATTCATCGCCGTCGGTCAGGACATAGATATTGCCGTCGGGCCCCTCGACCATGTCGCGCACGCGCTTGTGCAGTTGGGTCAGGAGCGTCTCGCGGCGCAGTTCGCCAAGCTCAGGGCTGAGCACGACGCGCTCCAGACCGCCGGTGCCGTTGATCTCGCCGCGCCGGCCGCTGCCGATGAAGAGATTGCCCTTCCAGCCGACAAACTTGTCTCCCTGATAGAAGAGCAGACCCGACGGCGCGATCGATGGCAACCAGACGAGCACGGGCCGTTCAATGCCCGGCGCAACTGGTGGATCGGGGAAATCCTTGCCGTCGTAATTCCGGCCGAACGAATATTTGGGCCAGCCATAATTGCCCCCCTTCTTGATGAGATTGACCTCGTCGCCACCGTTGGGACCGTGCTCAGCGGTGAGGACCTGCCCCGTCGCCGGATGGATGGTGAGGCCGTGCTGGTCGCGATGGCCGTAGGTATAGATCGCCCCGTTTGCGCCCGCTTTTCCCACGAAGGGATTGTCGGCAGGGATGGTGCCATCCTCGTTAAGGCGCAGTACCTTGCCATAGATGTTGCCGAGATCCTGGCCGGCATCGCCGAACGGCGCGCCGGTCGTCACCCAGACCTTGCCGTCCTTTGCCACCTGCACGCGCGAGCCCGCCGGATAGTTGGGACCGCCTTCGAAAAGCGTTTGAACCTGCGTGAGGGCACCATTTTCGAGCTTGCCGCGCATGAGCCGCAAGCGTGCCATGCGTTGGGTTGTTGCGCCGGGCTCGGCCTTCGCGTCCGGGGCAGGAACGAGGAAAGTGAAGTAGAGCCAATGATTGCGCGCGAAATCGGGATGCACGGCGATGTCGAGCAGCCCCAGATTGGGTGGCGCGGGGTCCGGCGCTGGCATGCCCGCAACGGGCTTCGGATCGAGCACGGCCTCCGGCGTCGTCGCCTTGTGGATGATCCGGAGATTGCCTCCGCGCTCTGCCACCAGCAGATCGCCATTGGGCAGGAACTCCATCGCAAAGGGCCGCGCGATCGCCTTGGTCAACAGTGTGACCTTGATACCGTGCTGCTCAGCTGTGTCGAACGTGTAGGGTGTCATCGACAGCGGCGGCATCGGCACCGAATATTGCGGCGCCTGGGCTGCAATAGGCGCTGCGAAAATTGCAAGGCCAAGCAGAAGCAATCTGTTCCGAACCATCGATCATCCTCCCTGTTCTCGATGGCTACTATGTTCTGCAACCTGCGCCAAACGGAACCATCGGACGAGACAAGATTGAGTGGTCCCGGGCGGTCTCCGCATCTACTTTGTTCATGCTATTGGATTTGAACAAGAGCCTACCGGCACCGAGGCGATGGGCGCGCAGCTGCTCTATGGGACGAAGAGCGGCTGGGGAGAGTAGTGCCTAAGCAAGGCGGCTGAGAAGAACCGCCAGTTCGGATTGACGCTGCGATCCTGTCTTGAGCAACGCCGCCTTGAGCTGCGAACGCACTGTTTCCATGCCCTTGCCGAGCTCCACCGCGATTTCGCGCGTCGACCTGCCGAGCGCGACCTGACGGGCCGTATCGGCTTCTGCGGGGGTCAGGTCGAACATCAACTGGAGCAGGTCGACGTCCGGCGCCCGATCGGTCCGCGCCTGCGCGACGACGGCAAGCGTGCCGATGCCGGCAAAGACATCGCGGGCGTCGCCACGCACGGGGATCAAATGAAGCGCCGCAGGTTCGGTCGCATCGCGGCCGAGCGGAATCGACGCGCCATCGGTATCGCGGATCGCAATGGTTTGCCGAAACAAGAGATCCGCCGTGCGGTCGAATAGCCGCAACCCGTTGGGCGTGTCGGTCAGAAGCCGGCCCAGCAATGCTTCGAATGATGCGTTCATCGCTCGCGGTCGCCCATTGGGGTCGAGCATTGCGGCCGGCGTGCCCAGCGATTCCATCGTAGCTACCGCCGCCTTCGCCCGGTCGAGTTGCAATCGTGCCGAGAGGGTCGCCGCGCGCGCCAGATGCGGCCGAAGTTCATCGAGCTGAGGTAGCGCGGCTCGCGCGCGTGCATCGCCGGGAAATCCCTCGAACGTCAGGATGATGCCGTCCCCGCCGGCGCCCGCGACGAGCGTCGCCGCGCCCGCCTCCAGCCCGTTCGGGGTCAGGAAGTCAGCATACATGGGTAGCGACGCGATCTCCTCGGCTGAGTGGAAGTCGCGGTCGGTGCGGAATCCGGCATAAGGCTGGGCACCGAGAAGTCGCGTCACCCGGCTATTATGCTCCATCCAGCCGCCCGCGACGAACGCGTCCATCAGGTCTGCTACGCCGGGCGATGTCAGCCACCGTTCGCCGAAGTCAGACGAGGCCAACAGGATGCAACCGATCGAACCATAAGATGATGCCAGCCGCTCGAGTAGCGCCGGCCAACGGTCGGGTATCGCGCCAGCCTCATAGACTGCGTCGATGAGACCTTCCTGCAACACTCTCCCCCCCACCCTGGCCCTTCACCCAAATGGGTGAAGGCGCCTGCCCGCTATCGGCTAGGAAGCCCGCCGTCAAAAAAATTTATTAACTCAGGGACTTGAGAGTACACTATGAAACACATGCTTCGTGCATCGGCCGTTCTGGCCGCGCTTTTCACCGCAGCGCCTTCACTTGCGCAGGACGATGCGGACGACACCGGCTTCTACGTTTCCCTGAACGCCGGCATGGCAAAGGTGAACGATCTCAACGTCACCTATTTTGCTCCGACGGGCACGTTCGGTGGCACCGGCACCAGCGACACACTGAACTTCAAGTTCGACCTCGACAGCGCCTTCGCCTTTGGCGGCGCGATCGGTTACGATTTCGGTACGATCCGCACCGACGTCGAAATCGCCTATAGCCGCAGCAAGGCGTCGGCCGTTACGCTGAACAGCGTCAACGGTTCCGTAGTCACACTCACCGCATCGGATCGCGCCGACGTGTGCGATTATCTCGAGGCGGCCAACTGCGGCGGCTCTGGCAACACCTTCACCTATGACGGCGGACGCGCACGCCAGCTGAGCGCCATTGCCAGTCTCTGGCTCGATCTGCCGGTCGGCAACGGCATCACACCTTATGTCGGCGGCGGCGTGGGCGTGATCGGCTATGAAGTGGACGGAGAAGGGGAAGCGCGTTTCGCCTGGCAGCTCGGTGCCGGCGTTGCTTTCGATCTGGCCAAGAAGATCAGCCTAACGGCGGATTATCGATATCGTCAGGGCAGCGGCGTCACGATCAACGACGGCGGCGGTTATGGCACCATTCTGGATGACGTGAAAACCAGCACGCTCACGGCGGGCTTGCGCATCCGCTTCTGACGTCCGGTCACTTGTTACGTGGGGGAAGGGCGTCCGGCTACCGGGCGCCCTTTTCGTGTCGCATGATCGGGCACGGTTGACCGAGTTGCGCGTTGTGCTTTCATGGCGATTTTGGACCCGTTTCGCTTTCTTTCCAGTTCCGTAGCTGTCGTCACCGGCGGCGAGTCCGGCATAGGCCGGGCATGCGCCATTCGGCTCGGTCGCGCCCGTGTGCCGATCGCCCTCACGTATTTCCAAGACGCGGCCGCGGCTCGGGATGTCGTCGCCCACATCGAGGCGCAAGGCGGTCTCGCCATTGCTCATCAAACCGACGTCACACGGGAAGCCGAAGTGGAAGACCTGTTCGCGGCGGCAGAGGCAGCCTTTGGCGCCGTCGATCTGCTCGTGAACTCTGCAGGGCTCAACATGTCCGGCACGTTGCTTCGCGACATGTCGCTTGAGCAGTTTGACCGCATTGTCCGCTCCGACCTCTTCGGTCCTTTTCTCACCTGCCGCCGAATGGTGCGCGCGCTAGAAGCCGCCGACCTGCCCGGACGCATCGTCAATATCTCGTCCATCCATGAGCGGGCGCCGCGCGCCGGCGGGGTAGATTATGACGCGGCGAAAGGCGGGCTTGCTCAACTGACTGCGACGCTGGCGCTGGAGCTGGCGCCGAAAGGCATAGCGGTCAATGGCGTGGCTCCCGGTATGATCCTGACGCCGATGAACCAGTCCGCCCTCGACAATCGAGACGAGCGTGCGCGCAAGGAAGCGGCGATACCCTGGGGTCGGGCGGGTAACGCCGAGGAAGTGGCAGAGCTTGTCGCCTTTCTCCTGTCGCCAGCAGCCGATTATATCACTGGCACGACGGTAACCATCGATGGAGCGCTGTCACTCACCGTCGCACAGGGTGCCTGACATCATGGTCGCCTATATCGTCGAGGAACTGCAGGACGTGACGCTGGACATTGCCGGTCCCCAGGGTCGGCTTGCCAATCACGACCTCATGAGTCCCTTCGTCTGGACGGAGGGCGACATCTATCGTCTGCTCGTCCGTGTCCTTCCTCGCCCGCTCACCCCGAACGATCCCACAGGCGTCATCTGGAGCGGTGATTCCGACGATGGCGTCTGCTTCCGCATGCGCGATGAGCCGGCGATCGTGCCGGGCCCCAATCCGGACGACGCGGGTGGCTGCGAGGATCCGACTGTCGTGCATGGCGACAAGGGCGCCTATCTGGTGTTCTACACCGGTGTGGACGCTCGGCGCGAACAGGGCGCGCTGCTGGTCGCCAAGGGCGCCGATCTGACCAATCTCAGCGAGCAGAGGGTGATGCTCAAGGCCCCGGCCGGTGAAGGCAATATCAAGGAAGCAACGCTCGCGAAGGGCAGTGACGGCCAGTACCGGCTGTTCTACGAATATGCCAAGGATGGCGCTTCACGGGTAGGCGTGGCGGTTGGTCCCGCGGTCGAGGGGCCATGGACCGTCGTTGACGATCCGTTCTCCATTCGCGAGGCAAGCTGGGACAACTGGCATCTTTCAACAGGGCCAATTGTCCAGAGCGACGGACACGACCCGGTCATGTTCTATAACGGCGCCACTAGCGATGCGCGTTGGCGGATCGGCTGGATCAGCTTTTCCTCAGATTTCAGCCGCGTCACGGCCCGCGGGCTGGAGCCCCTGCTCATGCCACCTCCGGCAGGGGATCGCACCGCGACAGACATTGCCTTCGCCGCTTCCTGCCTGGAATGTGGCAACGATATCTGGCTCTACTACTCGCTCGAAGACCGCATCCTGCGACGCGCGCGGGTGGCGCGCTACAGCCCCGAGAAGTGACGCGAACTCAATCGAACTCTTTCCTACGCGCGTCTTTCCATGCCAGCCCCGGCTCATGTCGCTCAGTCTGTTCGAGATGCCGATATCACCGCCGCACCGGCCACTGAAATTGCAGGATTCTCGCTCTGGATTTGCGGAAATTTCATCAACTTTAGAACGACCCTGCTCCTGCCGCCTTGCCAAGCCACGCCTCGCCCGCCATGGGCAGGTCATGCTCGGGCCATCCGCCTTCCGCCCATGAACGCGCCCCTCGCCTTTGACGAAGCACAGGCGCACGCGACACGTCGTACCGGTCTGATCAACGGTGTCGCGGCCTATGGTTTGTGGGGGCTGCTGCCGCTCTACTTCAAGCTCTTCCCCCAGGTCGGCTCGGTCGAAGTCGTGGCGCACCGGGTGATCTGGTCGGTTGTCTTCCTGGCGGTGGTCCTGGTCGCGGTCCGGCTCTTCCCGGACTTCACTGCCGCCCTGCGCCAGCCGCGCATCCTGGGCGCACTGACGATCAGTGCCCTGCTGATCGCCGCCAACTGGCTAGTCTATATCTGGGCAATTTATAATGCTCATGTGCTCGCGGGGAGCCTCGGCTATTTTCTCAATCCTCTGGTCAACATCCTGCTCGGCATGGTCTTCCTGCACGAGCGGCTGCGGCGCGCGCAGGTTGTGGCCGTCGCCATCGCGGCACTGGGCGTGGCTGTGCTGGCAGCGGGTGAATTGCAGACGCTCTGGATCAGTATCACGCTGGCCGTGAGCTTTGCGCTCTATGGCCTGGTCCGCAAGCTCACGCCGGTCCCGGCGGCGGTTGGCCTCGCGGTCGAGACGCTGGTGCTGGGACCGCCGGCGCTTGCCGCCCTCATCTGGTTCGGCATGGCCGGCACGCTCGCCTTCGGGCGCGATGGGATCGAGACGGCCCTGCTCATCGGCACCGGCGCGGTCACCTCCATCCCGCTGCTCCTGTTTGCGGGCGCGGCGCGGCGGCTGCCGATGATCACGCTCGGCCTGCTCCAGTATATCGCACCCTCGCTGCAATTCCTGGCCGGCTATTTCCTGTTCAACGAGCCGCTGTCAGCCGCGCGTCTCGCCAGCTTCGGCCTCATCTGGCTCGCGCTTGCGCTGTTCGTCGGGGATAGCCTGCGTGCGCTCAGGCGAACCGGTCAGTGACCGCGCCCGTCGCCATGACCGATCACCGGCGCGACCGGCCGATGTTCGCCATCGGCCTGCGCCTCGCGGCCATGCTGATGCTTGCCTCGACCTATGTCTGCGGCAAGCTCCTCTCGGACCAGCATGTCGGCATCCCGGAGATCGTCTTCTACCGCCAGCTCTTCGCCTGGCCGGTCGCCGCCGCATGGCTGTTCGCGACCATGGGACCGGCGGCGGTCAAGACGCAGCGCATCGGCATGCATATCTCGCGCTCGATCCTCGGCATGATCGGCATGGTCCTGAATTTCGGCGCGGTGGCGATGTTACCGCTGGCGGAATCGACCTCCATCGCCTTCACCATGCCCATCTTCGCGACGATCCTTTCTGCCATGGTGCTGCGCGAGCATATCGGCCTGCATCGCTGGAGCGCCGTCCTGCTCGGCTTCATTGGGGTCGTCATCATGGCGCATCCCGACGCGCAGAACCTGGCGAGCAAGGGCGTCCTGGTGGCACTGGCCGGCGCGTTCGTCACGGCGATCATTTCCATCGTGCTGCGCGATCTCAACAAGTCCGAACAGGCGCCGACGATCGTCTTCTGGTTCACCACCCTCTCGCTGCCGCCGCTCGGTGCGCTCGCGCTCACCTCCGGCACGGGTCACAACGCTTATGAGTGGGGCCTGCTGGTCTTGTTGGGCATCACGGGCGGCGTCGCCCAGCTGCTGATGACCTTCGCACTCCGCTTCGCGCCGGTCAGCCTCGTAATCCCGATGGATTACAGCCAGCTCATCTGGGCAACGGCTGCTGGCTGGATCTTCTGGAGCAGCTGGCCCGGCCTTGCGAGCTGGGCAGGCGCCGCGATGATCGCTACCGCCGGCCTCTACATCGCCTGGCGCGAGCATGTCCGCCGCGGCGACGCCGCCCTCATCGCGGACGAGGACCGCTCCGGAAGATCAGGCTGAGATTATTAGCGGGCATCGGCACGATGCTTTCAAGCCTGAAACCCTGCTCACCCGCCGCAGCCTCGACGTCGGCGACATCGCGTAGTCCCCAGGCGGGATCACGGCTCTGCAGCGATTGGTCGAAGGCCAGGTTGCTTGGTGCGGTCTCCACGCCGGACTGGACATAGGGACCGTAGAGATAGAGCAACCCGCCCCGGGGCAGCAGCCGCGCGGCCCCGCGCAGAAGGCCGAGCGTCGCTTCCCACGGGCTGATATGGACCATGTTGATGCAAAGGATCGCGTCCGCCTGGCTTACCGGCCAGTCGTCGCTGCTCGCATCGAGCAACACCGGAGGCGCGACGTTCATCAGGTCGGCTTCCTCTGTCCATGCCGCGATGGAGCGCAGCGCGGCGGGATCAGGATCGCTCGGCTGCCAGTCTAGTGCCGGAAAGGTCTGCGCGAAATGGATGACATGCTCGCCCGATCCGCTCGCAACCTCCAGCACCGTGCCGCGCCTGGGCAGCGCGTCGCGCAGGATTTCCACGATCGCATCGCGATTGCG
Organism: Sphingobium sp.; assembly: GCA_036404995.1. GTDB lineage: Bacteria > Pseudomonadota > Alphaproteobacteria > Sphingomonadales > Sphingomonadaceae > Sphingobium. The sequence continues at coordinate 15,224 of DASWYL010000045.1, forward strand.
CAGCGTCGCCGGCGCGTGCCGCTTGTCGGCGTCGCTGGGCGCCTCGCCCGCAAGCCAGGGTCGCGGGCCGTCTGTCACGGCCTTGCCGTCCGTGCTTCCGCCAGAAGCTCCTTCGCCCGCATCCCCATTTCCAGACGCTGCGCAGCGATGAAGCCGAAGCCGAAGGCAAGCAGGACGTCCGTGGTTGCCAGCATGACTGCCGGATCGACCTGCGATTCGTTGCCCATATAAGCCCGCGCCGTAAAACGGAGGCCGACCAGCACGACGATGAACAGCATCGCCAGTCGAGAGCCCTGCTGGCTGACCTCGTGCGTCGCCGGATCGACATGGATGACCATCAGCTTCCCGCGAATCCAGCCGAGCGTCAGGCCCACAGCAAGCGCGGCCAGCGCGTAGAGCCAGATCACGCCATGCGGGGGATAAGTGACGTAGAGGGCGGCGACCACGGCCGCATAGAATGCCGGCAGCATCCAAAGGCGTTCGATCTTGAGCGGCCGCGCCTGCTGCATCTTGCGCATGCGCAGCGTCAGCACGACCAGGGCAACGGCGACGGCCATGATCGGCCCGATCCATTGCTGCATGTCCTGCGGCATTCCGTCCTCCCCGCTCAGGTCAGTGCACGCGGCGATCGAGCTTGTTCCCAAAAATGTCCCGATGCGCGCGTTCCGCAAATCGGTCCGTCATACCGGCAATATAGTCCGCGATATGCCGACTACGCATCGGTTCGCTCTGCACGCAGCTGGCGTCCCAGACCTCGCCCATTCGCGCCGGGTCGTCATGATAGGCGTCGAAAAGGTCGGCCACGATGATCTTGGCGCGGTCGGCGGCTTCGATCTGCCATGGGTGATAATAGAGATTGGCGTACATGAAGCCTTTGAGAACCCGCTCTGCCTCACGCATCTCATCCGAAAAACCGGCAATGGCCCGCCCTGCCTCGCGCACGGCCTGCGCGCTGGCCTGACTGAGGCCCGCTGCGGCAAGATTGGCCCGCGTTGTGTCAAGGAGATCATTGACCATGACGCCGATCTGCTCGCGGACAAGTTCGCGCAGCAGCCGTTCCACAGGCACGTCCGGAAACCGCGTGCGCACCCGGTCCCAACAACGAGCGATCAGCGGCACGCTCAGGATCTGGTCGAGCGACAGAATGCCTGCGCGCAGGCCATCATCGATATCGTGATTGTCATAGGCGATATCGTCCGCAATGGCCGCGACCTGCGCCTCAAGCGAAGGCCAGCTGGCTAGCTCAAGCGGGAAAGCGGCGTCTGCCTCCTGCATGGCCCAATTCGGGGAGGCCACTGGACCGTTATGTTTGGCCAGACCCTCCAGCGTTTCCCACGTCAGGTTGAGCCCCGGAAAGCCCGGATAGGCATTCTCGAGCAATGTGAGCGAACGGATGCAATGCGCGTTATGATCGAATCCTCCGCATGACACGAGCGCCTCCTGCAACGCGTCCTCCCCCGCATGACCGAAGGGCGGATGCCCAATGTCGTGCGCGAGACACAGGGCCTCGGTCAGGTCCTCGTTGAGCCCAAGCGTGCGGGCCACAGCGCGACCGATCTGCGCGACCTCCAGGCTGTGCGTCAGGCGGACGCGGTAATGGTCACCATCAGGGGCGATGAACACCTGCGTCTTGTGGCGCAAGCGCCGGAAGCTGATCGAGTGAATGATACGATCACGATCGCGCTGGAAAGCATCGCGCGGCCCGCGCTGTTCACCGCCCCGCTCGGCGTGAAGGCGACCCCGGCTCTTCGCCGGATCACAGGCATAGGGCGCCAACATCGTCACGAAATGCGATCCGGTTTGGCCGAAAGGTTCTGAAGGTTCCGCGCTATAAGACAAAATTCTCGTCGATCCATGCGCGCTATTTGCTCGCCCCCATCGATAGGAGCCCGTGGCAAAGGTCTGAAGGGGTCCGGCATGCTGGCGGCATATGGCATGTTCCGGGAACCGTAGGACAGTCTATTTTGCAGCGGCTCACTTGGCGCCGATCTTCTTGACCTCTTCGCCCGCTTCACTTTCCCAGAGGAATGCGTCCCCGCCCGCCTTCTTGATCGACGCAACCACCGACCGGGCACGCTCTTCCTTCTTGAACGGACCGATCAGCAGGCGATTGGTGGCGCCCCACTCGGTGAACCAACCGCTCTCGTCGCCGATTGCGTCGGCATAAGTGCGTCGGAAGCGGCGCAAGTCGAAGGCCAGCGCATTCTCGTTCTTGCCTGCCGCGATCTGTACCCAGATGCGGGACGGATTGTCCTTGAGCTTCTTCTTGAGCTCGGCCGCTTCCTTGGCTTTCGCTTCCTTCTCAGCTTTTGCCTTGGCTTCGGCGTCCTTCTTCGCCTTGTCGGCCCGCGCTTTGGCAAGGGCATTCAGGTCGACAACCTGCGTCGCCGGGCTTTTCTCTGCTTCCGGCACAGTCAACGACGAAAGCGCAGAGGCAAGCGTCCGCTCTGGCGCTGTGCTGGACGGACTCGGTGCAGGTTGGACGAACGGCCGGGACTGCGCCGGCGCGCTTGACGGAACGGTCGTGGACCGGACGGGAGGCGCGACGACCTGTGGCTGCGGCGTCGGCTGCACGACAGGCGCGCGCTGTGGCTGCGCCATGACGGGCGCGCTGCTGCTCACCAGAGGCCGAACAGGCGACGGGTCGGCGCGCGCGACCTGCACCGGTTCGGGCGGTGGCGGAGGAGGCGGTATGAGGTCGATCCGGCTGGGCGTTGATGCAGCGGCCGGCGGCGGCGGCGCTGCAACCACGACCGGTGCGGGGGCCTTGTCGCGATCACGGCTGTTTCGCGACTTCCTGCTGTCGTCCTTCTTCACGGGCTCGGCGACCGGTGGCGGCGCGGCAGCTGCAACGACAACCTGCTCGCGCGGCGGCGTCATACGCAGCACATTGGCCGGAAAGTCGCCGTAATGAGCGGCAGCCGCCTTTTGCTCAGCCGTCAGTAGCGGTGTGCGAACCATATAGGGGTCGAGCGCGTCGGCCAGCCCCTTGGGCATCACGCTCTGGGTGATCTTGCGGGCGTCGGCGATCTTCCCATTCATCGCATAGATGAAGGCGCGGAACCGCCATGCCTCACGGTCCCCCGAGCGCAGTGCAGATTCTAGCATCTGATCGGCTTCGATCAGCTTGCCGGAAATACCGAGCGAAACCGCATAGCGGACACGCGCCTTGTTATCTCCCGGCCTGGCCCGCAACGCCGCCTGATAATCGCGCTGCGCCTTGGCCTGCTGGCCTGTCAGATCATAAGCGAGCCCGCGGTCGGCGAGATACGTCTCCGCGCTCGCGCCCAACCGCTCGGCCGCATCGAAATTGGCCGCTGCCTCCTGCGGCTGCTTGAGGGCGAGCTCGACAACCGCCAGCCCGAGCTTGGCCGCCGGCAAGTTGGGATTGACCAGATTGGCGCGCGTGAAGAAGCCATTGGCCGCCTGCACGTCGCCAAGATCCAGCGCAGCCTGCGCGGCGCCGAGCAGCGCCTCAACATCCTGCGGACTGCGCGAGAGCTTGGCGAGATTGCTATTGAGCCGCCCTACCGCCGCTTCGGGCGGCAGGGCCTGGACGACGGCACCCGGCTGGGCACGGGCCATATA
>DASWYL010000046.1:0-11134 GCA_036404995.1 Sphingobium sp.
GTGCAGCTCGATCGCCATCGAGAAGTTGTTGAGCAGGATCGACATGATCGGAATGCGCTCGCGCACCGCCGTCTCGAAATCCATGCCCGTGAAGCCGATCGCTGCGTCGCCCCAGACATTGATGCAGAGCTTGTCCGGACAGGCAAGTTTGGCGCCGAGTGCGAGTCCGAGGCCATAGCCGAGCTGCGTCGTCTTGCCCCAGCCCAGGAAGGTGTGCGGCGCGGTTGTCTTCCAGAACGGCGAGAGCTGGTCGCGTGGACTGCCGGCGTCATGCGTGATGATCGTGTTGGCAACATCGACTGTGTTTTGCAGGTCCCAGAGCACGCGATAGGGCGTGATCGGCACCTGGTCGCTGGTGAGCTTGGGCATCCATTTCGCCAGCCAGTCGGCATGAACCTTCGCGATCTCGTTCGCGACCCCACTCATGTCGCGCGCCGCGCCGCCCATTCGCACCTTGCAGGCATCGATCAGGGCGCGCAGAGCCAGCTTCGCGTCGCCGATCAGCGCAACCTCGGTGTCGACTGCGCGGTTGATCTCGATCGGGTCGAGCGTCGCGTGGATGACGCGCTTGCCGGCCGGCATGCGGATGCCGAAGTTGGTCGCGGTGAAGCTGCACCCTGCGCCGAGGATGAGATCGCTTTCGTCGAGATAGTGCCGCACCGCAAAGGGCATGGCGGCGCCGCCTGAGCCGAGGGATAGTGGATGCGTCTCGTCGAAGCTGCTCTTGCCCGGCAGGCTTGTGCAGACAGGAATGGCGAGCAGCTCGGCAAGCTCCTTGAGTTCGGCATAGGCATCGGACCAGTGAATGCCCTGTCCTGCATAAATGACCGGGCGTTTTGCCGCGCAGAGCATGTCCGCAGCCTTGGCGACGCTGTCCGCATCGGGCGCGAATCTGGTCCTCAGGACCGGGGTGTAATCCACCTCCGCTCCGTCCTGCTCCAGGACATCATAGGGAAGTTCGACCAGCGCGGGACCGCCCCGTCCGTTGCGCAGGGCCGTAAAGGCGCGCCGCATGACCGCGCTCGTATGCGCCGGCTGGTTCAGCGGTTCTGCGCTCTTGGTGATGTGCGCCATGTTGCGCACGCTGTTGAAGTTGCGGCCCACATGAGCAAGCGCGACCGGATAGCCCGCGGGCAGGAACAGGATCGGCACGCTCTCGCCATAGGCTTGCGCGACGCCAGCAAAAGCGACTTCGGCGCCGGGCCCGTGCTGGCATGTGAAGACCCCGAGCTTCTCGCCCTTGGTCAGGCGCGAATAGGCATCCGCCATGTGCAGGCCGATGCGCTCCTGGCGTGGAATGATGGTGCGGACATTGGCCTGTGCGGCCGCTTCCAGCAGCGCATTGCGGGGGTAGCCGAACAGGATTTCGACGCCTTCGCGCTTCAGGATCTCTACGATCGCGTCACTGGCCTTCATCCGTGCTTCTCCCATCGGTTCGCGGCTCCTCCTATCGGCGGATCGCCGCGCTGCCAACATTTCGCGCAGCGCTCACGGAACGCCAATGCGTTGAAGGACTTCCTGGAGGGTGGGAAATCGTTCTAGGGACTGCCTGCCGACCAGCAGGTCGAGCCTCTAGGAGCCGGTCTCGCGCTGCCTTGCCATCGGCGGGACTTTTTCCTAGCCCACTAGTAATTGTCATGCTAATATTTTCGAGCAAACTGACCGTGAAACGGCAGGCGACGATTAACGTCGAGGAGGGGAAAGAAAATGAAATCACAATCTCGTTTTGCGCGCCTTCATGGGGCGGCCACCTCACTGCTGGCTGTTGCCATGGCGACCGGCCTTGCGGGAGCGGCGCACGCCCAACAGCAGCCATCGGCAGAAGCGCCCAGCCAGGAAGGCCAGGTCGAAGAGATTCTGGTGACCGCCCGGTACCGCTCGGAGAATCTGCAGCGCACGCCACTGGCCATCACGGCCGTCAGCGCGCTCAAGCTCGAGGAACGTGGCGCGACCAACATTCTGGGCGTCGCCAGTGCGGCGCCGAACGTCGTGCTCAACCAGCTTGGGGCCGGCTTCGGTCCGACGCTTTCCGCCAGTATCCGCGGTCTTGCCTATAATGACTTCAAGGCGGTCCAGGAGGCGACGGTTCCGATCTACGTCGACGACATCGTGCTGGGCCGCAACCTCGGCTCCATCACGGACCTGCTCGATCTCGAGCGGGTCGAGGTGCTGCGCGGTCCCCAGGGAACCTTGTTCGGCAAGAATGCGATTGGCGGCGTCATTCGCATGATCAGCAAGAAGCCCGGGCCGGACACGGAAGGCTCGATCGAAGGCACGATCGGCAACAACAAGCGCCTTGAGGTCCGTGCCTCGTTCAATACGGCAATTGCGGAAAATCTGTTCGCGCGCTTCTCCTTCTCGGCCAAGCGCCGCGACGGTTTCGTCAAGGTCGTGGACTTCGTCTGCGACATGAAGGCCCAGGGCACGCCGCAATTGGCCGGCATCGGCGACGGTGTGGTTGGTTGGAACACCACCACGAACACGCCGATCATGGGTGTCGTTGGCAGCGCTGCCGACAATGCCTTCGCCCTGCCGACCCAGGTTTCGCCAAACGGCTCGAATCAGGGTTGCCAGACCGGCGAGATGGGCGGCGAGCAGTCCATCGGCGGCCGTGGCGCCTTCCTGTTCAAGTTGAGCGACCAGTTCGAGCTGAATCTGACCGGCGACGTGACCAATGTGGATCAGAGCGGCCCGCCGGACTATATCCAGAATATCAATCCGGCGATCGCCAACACGACAAGCTCTGGCGGTGCAGGCCTGTTCAACCGGCAGGTCGCGCTGCCCAAGTTCGGCGTTCCGTTCGACCAGCGCTTCCTGACCAGCGACCCCTATAAGATTTACGGCAGCTTCGTCGATCCGGTCAGTGGCATCCTCACCCCCAATGTGACGAAGGTCACCAACTGGGGCGTTTCCGGTACGCTCGACTGGAAAGGCGACGACAAGCTGAGCGGCAAGCTGATTGTCGGCTTCCGCAAGCTGGTCAGCAATTTCGGCCGCGATTCCGATGGATCGCCGCTCGCCCAGAACCATACCTATGACTATTTCAATGACGAGCAGTTCACGGTCGAAGGCCGCCTGAGCGGTGAATTGTTCGATGGGGTAACGGAGTGGACCGCCGGCGCCTTCTATTTCCACGCCGACGACATCAATTCGAACATCTCGATCGCCAACCCCTATCCGGCGAACCTGACGGGCGACATCGATCGCATCGACACCCAGACGACGAAGAATTACGCGGGCTTCCTGCACCTCCAGAATCATCTGACCGATGCGCTGACCCTGACGGCCGGCGTGCGCTATACGCATGACGAAAAGTCCGTGCTCCAGCGGCGCCTCAAGCGCGACGGCACGGACGTGATCTTCCCGGGCGCGGGCGGACGGCCGGCGTCAACGCTGTCGACGGTGCCGCTGACGACTTCGGCCAATCGTTTCAACCCGATGGTCAACCTCGCCTATCAGTGGACGCCGAACGTGATGACCTATCTGAGCTATCAGCGTGGCTTCCGCGGCAGCGGTTTCAATCCCCGCCCGACGAACCTGCAGACGCAGGCAAGCTTCGGACCCGAAGATCTCGATGCCTTCGAGTTTGGCGTCAAATCGGAGCTGTTCGACCGCCGGCTGCGCATCAATGCCGACGTGTTCCTGATGATCTACAAGGATCTGCAGCTCAATACGACCTTCGACACCAACCCGGGCGTCACGACCATCATTCAGAATGCGGGCAAGGCGCGCATTCCGGGTGTGGAAATCGAGATGACGGCCGAACCGGTCAATGGCTGGACGATCGAAGGAAGCGTTGGATATCTCGGGTTCAAATATCTCGATCTGGGCAAGGCCGATCCGGCGGTGCTCATTGCTGCGGGACAGACCGCCGCAGCGGCCGAATCGCCCTGCAAGACCTGCCGTCCGCGCCGCGCGCCGGAATGGACGCTGAGCGGCGGCACCACCTACAAGATCGACCTCGGTTCGACCGGCTTCCTGTCGCTGCATGGCGACTGGAGCTACCAGACCCGCGTCTATTATGCGGACAACAACAACCTGCGCGCCAGCCAGGCGCCCTACGCGCTCTTCAATGCGCGCATCACCTGGGAGAATGAAGCGGGCGATCTGTCCGTCGCGTTGTTCGGCACCAACTTGACCGACAGGCGCTACGCCGTGGGCAAGCTGGATTTCTACAACAGCTTCAGCACGGTCGAAGCGAGCTGGGGCCGGCCGCGCGAATTCGGCCTGAGCGTCAGGAAGAAATTCTGACCGCCATTCGCAGGCGATGTTACGGCAAGGGCTCCGGAGCGATCCGGAGCCCTTCGTCATTGGAACGCTTGGACTGGCGAGGCTGCCGACCCTGGATACGACCGGATCTCAGCCGCCGTCCGGTTCGCACATGCCGCTTTCGATGCGGTCGATCAGCAGTTCGAGGAACCGGTCGGTCCCGGCGATTTCCGATCCCGGGACCCCGCTCAGCAGATGCTTGCGCAGCCGTGTCGTGATCTCGAACATGTCGGCAAGCGCTTCATAGCCGGCTTGGGTCAGCCGCATATGCTTGTTGCGGCGGTCGCGCGGATCGGCAAGCCGCTCGACCAGCCCGTCCGCTTCCAGCATGTCGAGCGTACGGGTCAGGGTCGGGCCCTCGATGCCGATGCGCTTGGCGACCTGGATCTGCGTCGTGCCCGCGGCCGAGTATGCGATCGAGGCCATGGCCTCCATGCGCGAGGCGCTGTGCCCCTTGTCGCGCAGGTGCTCGTCGATCAGCGAGCGCCAGCGGCGCCCGGCCATGACGATGCGGATGGTGAGGCTGAGCTCGGGATTGGGATAGGTCTCGCGGTCCGGCAGGATGGTGCCGTAGACGGCATCGTTCACCTGCGGCGCGTCAGTCATGCTCGTCGCCAAAGTCTCTCCCCCGATGCATCATGCGCGACACTGTAGCGCTACCATGCATTTTATGGTTTTTCGTCCCCGGCGCGAGACTTACCGGCCTCACTGCGTGAACGCAACAACGGCCGGGGGACGTGCGGAAATGGGCGCGTCAGCGCCCGTTTTTGCGCTTGGCGGCGTACATCGCCATGTCGGCGCGGGCGATGGCCGCGAAATCGCTGTCGCCGCTGCGCAGCGCCGTGCAGCCGAACGAGGCCGAGAGCGGCAGCACATAGTCGCCGAAATTGCATTCGCTCGACGCGATGAGCTTGGAGAGATGCTCGGCCTTGTTGAGCGCGTCGGCCTCGTCGAGCCCGTCGAGCAGCAGTGCGAATTCGTCGCCGCCCACGCGCGCGGCAATGTCCGTCGAGCGGATCGCGCCGATCAGCAGATGCGCGACATGGTTGAGCGCATAGTCTCCCGCGCTGTGGCCGAACGTGTCGTTGATCGACTTCATGCCGTCGACATCGATGAAGACCAGCGCCGCCGCGGTGCTGTAGCGCTCCAGGCGATTGAGCCGCTCAATCAGGCAGGTGATGAAATGCCGCCGGTTGTAGAGTGGCGTCAGGGTATCCCGAACGACGAGTCGTTCGAGTTCCTCATTCGCCAGTCGAAGCAGGCGCAGCTCCTTCCGGAGCGCGACGACTTCCTGTTCCAGGGCCGAGGTGTCGCCGCCTTTTTCTTCTCGTTCGACGCCCCGGGTAGTGGCTTGTGCCAAGCTCTACCTCCGATCGGGCGATCCATCGCCGCTCGTCCAACTATAGGAAGTTTTTTGGCAAACGGACACGAAAAAACATCCATATCCACCTCAAGGCGTCGCGCCTGGGCGGTTGTGTCGCAGACGGCGTGCCTTTAATGGCCTGAGCTTCCGTTGGGCAGTGGCGTCGCTGCGGCGAGGCGAGGCCAGGTTTTCGGGGGTGCATTTCGATGGTGAGCATAGGCGTGATCATGGGCTCGCGCTCCGACTGGGAGACGATGCGCCACGCCTCGGAAACCCTCACGGCGCTCGACATTCCGCATGAGTGCAAGGTTGTCTCCGCGCACCGCACGCCCGACCGTCTCGTGGCCTATGCCAAGGGCGCGGTCGACAACGGCCTCAAGGTCATCATCGCCGGTGCGGGCGGCGCCGCGCACCTGCCGGGCATGGTCGCCTCGATGACACGCGTGCCGGTGCTCGGCGTGCCGGTCCAGTCGGCGGCACTGTCCGGCATGGACAGCCTTCTCTCCATCGTGCAGATGCCCGGCGGCGTGCCGGTGGGCACGCTCGCGATCGGCAAGGCCGGGGCGATCAACGCCGCGCTGCTGGCGGCCGGCATCCTCGCGAACAACGATCCTGCGCTCGCGGGCCGGCTGGACGCATGGCGCGCGAAGCAGACCGAGGCTGTCGCGGAAAGCCCCGAATGACGCCGATCCCGCCCGGGACCACGATTGGTATTGTCGGCGGCGGCCAGCTCGGCCGGATGCTCGCCATGGCCGCGGCGCAGCTTGGCTATCGGACGCATATCTACGCGCCCGAGGCGAGCGGTCCGGCGGCGGATGTCGCCGCCGACTGGACGCAGGCCGCCTATGAGGATGCGACGGCGCTCTCGCGCTTTGCGGAGGGCGTCGACGTCATCACCTACGAGTTCGAGAATGTGCCCGCCGCGGCCGTCTCGCTCCTCGCGGGCCTCGGCCATGTCCAGCCCAATGCCGAGGCGCTTCGCATCGCGCAGGACCGGTTGCTCGAGAAGAGCTTCGTGACGCAGCTCGGCGGACGCACCGCGCCCTATGCCGGCGTCGCCCATCGCGCCGCGCTCCGCTCTGCCATCGAGACGGTCGGTGCCCCCGCGATCCTCAAGACCACGCGCTTCGGCTATGACGGCAAGGGCCAGGTGCGCCTGATGGATGACGCGACCGCGACGCTCGACGACGCTTGGGCGCAGGTCAGCGAGCAGCCCTGTGTGCTCGAAGGCTTCGTGCGCTTCGATCACGAATTTTCCGTCATTCTCGTGCGCGGTGCGGACGGTGAGATCCGCTTCTGGGATGCGCCGCTCAACGTCCACGAAGCAGGCATCCTCGCTACCTCGACCGTGCCCGCGCCCGCGCCGGTGCTCGGCCAGCTGGACGAGGCGCGCGCCATTGCCGCCAAGATCGCCGCCGCGCTCGACTATGTCGGCGTGTTGACGCTCGAATTTTTCTGCGGCGAGGATGGCCCGATCTTCAACGAGATGGCACCGCGCGTCCATAATAGCGGCCACTGGACGATCGAGGGTGCCGTCACCAGCCAGTTCGAGAACCATGTCCGCGCCATTTGCGGCCTGCCGCTCGGCTCGACATCGCTGGTCGTCCCCGCTGTGTCGATGCGCAACCTGATCGGCGACGATGCCCATGACTGGCGGGAGATCCTGTCGGACGCGGATTCGCACCTCCATCTCTATGGCAAGCACGAGGCGCGCCCCGGCCGCAAGATGGGCCATGTGACGCGCCTCCACCTCGAACGGGACTGACATGGCCGACGACAAACCTGAAATCGTCCTGCTGTTCGCGCGCGCCGACAATGGCGTGATCGGCGCCAATGGCGACATTCCCTGGAATATCCCCGCCGACCTTCGCCGCTTCAAGGCGATGACCATGGGCACGCCGATGCTGATGGGCCGCAAGACGTTCGAGAGCCTGCCGGGCATCCTCGCTGATCGTCGCCACATCGTGCTGACCCGCGACACCAACTGGTCGGCGCCCGGTGCGGAGGCCGTGCACAGCATGGACGAGGCCATCGCCGCCGCTCATGCGCCTGTCCTGTCCGTGATCGGCGGCGCCGACCTGCACCGCATGTTCGAGCCCATTGCCGACCGTCTCGAATATACCGAGGTCCATGCGTCCCCGCCCGGCGACACGACCATTCCCGCGCCCGACCCCGCGCGCTGGCAGGCAACCTTCCGCGAGGACTTCCCGGCGCTCGGCGACGTTCCGGCCTACAGCTATGTCACATATCGGCGCACATGAGCGGTTCGTGCCGATGACTGGCGCGGCCTTGCAGCCGCCCCTATAGGCCGGTCTATGGAAAGACTGACGAGCGAAGGGGGCGTGCCCGCGCATCTGCGCGGGGCCATTATCGCACTCGGCAATTTCGACGGCTTCCATCTTGGGCACCAGGCCGTGGTCGGCCACGCCATCCGCAAGGCCCGCGCCGAGGGTCGCCCCGCCATCGTCGCGACCTTCGATCCGCATCCCGTGCGCCTGTTCGTGCCCGATGCGGCGCCCTTCCGGCTGACGACGCTCGACCAGCGCGAGCGGCTGTTTGCGGCAGCGGGCGCCGACGCCATGCTGGTCTTCCAGTTCACCCGCGAACTTGCCGCCCATACCGCGGCGCAATTCGTGGCCATGCTGGCGCAGGATTTCGGCGCGGCGGGCGTTGTCACCGGCGAGGATTTCACTTTCGGCAAGGGCCGCGCCGGCAATGTCGAACGGTTGCGGACGCTCGGCCACGAGATGGGCCTCAGCGCCCATGCCGTGTCGCCCGTCGTCGACGAGACGGGCGAGGTCATTTCCTCCAGCCGCATCCGCGACGCGCTGGTCGCGGGCGACTGCGCCACCGCGATGCGCCTGCTCTCGCGCCCATTCGCCATCGAGGGCATGGTCATCGACGGCGACAAGCGCGGCCGCACCATCGGCTTCCCGACCGCCAACATGGAACTCGGCCCCTATCTACGCCCGGCCTATGGCATCTACGCGGTACAGGTGCGCCTGCCGGACGGCAGCATGAAGGGTGGCGCCGCAAGCCTCGGCATCCGCCCGATGTTCGATCCCCCCAACGAACTGCTCGAGACCTATCTCCTCGACTTCACCGGCGACCTATATGGCCAGACCCTCGAAATCGCCCTGATCGAGCGCCTCCGTGGCGAAGAGAAGTTTGATGGCCTTGATGCTCTGGTGACGCAGATGAACGACGACATCGCCCGGGTACGGCAGATACTGGGCTAGCGCATGACTGCCCTCTCCCGCACGCCGGAGAGGGAGGACCCGCCGCGCAGCGGTGGGAGGGTGAGGGCCTTCCTGCGGCATGCACCCACATCCAACTCTACCGGGCTTCGTCGCACCGCTGGAGGGCTTCGCGATCCTCGGCGATGCCGGCGCTTGGCGATTGCGGTCCGCTGGGCCAATGTCATCCGCGCGACGCAAAAGCGCGCGAGGGGCCTGCGAGGGAGGAATCGTCATGGGAATGCGCAATTCGGCACGGGCCGCGCTATTGGCCGTTCCGCTCGCCTTGGGGTTTGCGGCGCAGCCGGCATCGGCATGGGGGCCGCGCGCGCACGCAGCGATTGATCGGGCGGCGCTTGCCGCGCTGCCCGACGACGGCCCGGTCTTCCTGCGCGCCCAGGCAGACTTCGTCGCGGCCATGGCGATCCTGCCGGACATGTGGCGCGGCGCCTCCGAGCCCTTTTCGAAGATCGAGGAGGATCCCAACCACGGCTGGTTCCGCGAGCAGTTCGCTGGCATCCAGCCGATCCCGCGCTCGCGCTACGAGTTCGTGATCGCGCTGCTGCGCGAAAGGGACCGGATCAAGGCGCGCGACCCCGAACGGGCGCAGCGCATGAACATCCGCTGGACCGGCACGCTGCCTTATGCCGCCATGGAAGCCTATGACAGGCTGGTCGCGGGTCTGCGTCAATGGCGCCGGCTCCAGGGCGCCGGCCAGGAGACGCGCTTCATCGAGCAGGCGCTCGCCTTCGACGTCGTGCGGCTTGGCCACTATATCGGTGATGGCGCCATGCCCCTCCACGTCTCGGTCCATCATGACGGCTGGCAGGGCGACAACCCCCAGGCTTATACGCGTGAGGCCAGCGTCCACGGCCGCTTCGAGAGCGAATATGTCGATCGCATCGCTCTGTCCGAGCAGGACATCGTCCCGCGCATCGGTCAGACGGGCCGGCAAGGGGGCGACCTGTTCGACGGCGTCCTGGCCTATCTCGATCAGAGCGGGCTTTCGGTGGAGCGCCTCTACCAGCTGGACAGGAAGGGTGCCTTCACCAACCCCGCCGATCAGGACGCGCGGGCCATGATCTATGATCGCACGACTGCTGCCGCGACCATGCTGCGCGACATGCTGCAGCGCGCCTGGATCGAATCCGGCTCGGCTTCGAAGCCGGTCGCCAATCCGACCGAGACCAGGCATCCGCGCTACAATGCCGACACGGGCTCTGCGCCGCCGCCGATGGATGGCGCCGACTGAGCGCCGCGCAGACGGCAAATCCTTGCGGCAAGGCGCTGCATCGCCTAGGGGCGGGCGCTGATCTTGCAAACCTCCCCGTTCGCTTCGAGCGACGTCGAGAAGCGGGAAGCGCGGACCTCGGCGGTTCTGACTTGAACCGAGTCACGCGCCTCGTTTCAACTCGAACCGAACGGATAGAAAAGAACCTCGCCGCGCCCATGACTGACGCTCCCGACTACCGCCCGACCGTCTTCCTGCCCCAGACCGACTTCCCGATGAAGGCCGGCCTTGCGCAGAAGGAGCCGCAGATTGCGGCGCGCTGGGCGGCGATGGATCTCTATGGGAAGCTGCGCGAGCAGCGGAAGGGCCGCGAGCGCTTCATCCTCCATGACGGCCCGCCCTATGCCAATGGCGACATCCACATGGGCCACGCCATGAACAAGGTGCTGAAGGACATCATCGTCCGCAGCCAGACCTTGCTCGGCAAGGACGCGCCCTATGTGCCCGGCTGGGACTGCCATGGCCTTCCGATCGAGTGGAAGATCGAGGAAGAATATCGCAAGAAGAAGCTGAACAAGGACGAGGTCCCGCCGCAGGAATTCCGCGCCCAGTGCCGCGCCTATGCGGACAAGTGGGTGAGCGTCCAGCGCGACCAGTTCAAGCGGCTCGGCATCATGGGCGACTGGGAAGACCCCTATCTCACCATGAAGTTCGAGGCCGAAGCGGCGATCGTCGGCGAGCTTTTGAAGTTCGCCGAGAGCGGCCAGCTCTATCGCGGCGCCAAGCCGGTCATGTGGTCCCCGGTCGAGAAGACCGCGCTCGCCGAGGCCGAGGTCGAATATGAGGATGTGACGAGCACCCAGATCGACCTGGCGTTCGAGATCACCGAGGCGCCGAACGCGCCCGAGTTGGTCGGCGCGCACGCTGTGATCTGGACGACGACTCCGTGGACGATCCCGGTCAATCAGGCGCTCGCTTATGGGGAAGATATCGAATACACACTGATCCCTTACAATGGCCGCCAACTTCTCATTG
>DASWYL010000047.1:0-13444 GCA_036404995.1 Sphingobium sp.
CCGCCGTGTGCCAGATGCCGGGCGGGTTGATGGCATATTCGCCTGCCCTGATCTCCGTAGTCACGACGCCGTCCGGCATTTCCTGGTGAAGGATCATGCGGCCCGAGAGGCAGTAGACCAGCTCGCCGCCGGCTGGATGTCGCTCCCAGCCCTTCCAATCCTCGGTGAACGGCAGCATGCAGACGAGCCGGCCGTCCGCGCCGTCATCGGCGTGGCGTTGGGCGTAATCCATGTACCAGTTCATGTCGCGGCCGAACTCGGGCTGCATCACCATCGCGCCGCCGCGCCCGAGATGGATCGGGAATGTCTCCAGTGACTTGCCGGCCATGTCCTTAGCCTCTCCTCTGTTGCAGCGGGTCCGGCAGGTCGGTTCAGCCCGCCGCGATGCCCCCCTTGACGGCTTCGACCGCCTTGGCCGCGGCAGCGCCATCCGGCCCACCGCCTTGCGCCATGTCGGGCCGCCCGCCGCCGCCCTGGCCACCGAGCGCCGCGACGCCCGCCTTGACCAGGTCGGCTGCGTTCAGCCGCGCCGTCAGATCGTCGGTCACGCCGACGACGATGGTCGCCCGGCCCTCATTGATCGAGATAATGGTGCTGACGCCACTGCCGAGCGCCTTCTTGCTCTCGTCGACCAGCGCCTTGAGGCCCTTGGCGTCAAAGCCGTCAAGGATCTGGTGACTGAACTTGACGCCATTGACGTCTTCCGGCGCGACCTCTGCCGTAGCGCCGCCACTGGACGATCCGGCTAGCGCCAGTGCCTTCTTCGCGTCAGCAAGTTCGCGCTCGAGCTTGCGGCTCTGCTCGACCAGCGCGGCAACGCGCGCAGGTGCATCGTCGGGCGTGGTTTTGAGCGACGCGGCGACGGCACGCAGCTGCTCGTCGCGATGGGTCAGCCATTGGCGCGCGGCCTCGCCGGTCAGCGCCTCGATCCGGCGCACACCGCTCGAAACGGCGCTTTCGCCGACGATCTTGAACAGGGCAATGTCGCCCAGCGCATGCACATGGGTGCCCCCGCACAGTTCGACCGAATAGGCGACCATGCCCTGCTCTGGATCGGTCACACCCATGGAAAGCACGCGCACTTCCTCGCCATACTTCTCCCCGAACAGTGCCATGGCGCCAGCCTCGATCGCGTCCTCGGGCGACATGAGGCGGGTCGAGACTTCGGCATTGCCGCGAATCTGGGCGTTCACGTCCGCCTCGATCGCGGCGATCTGCGCCGGCGTCAGGCTCTCGGGATGCGAGAAATCGAAGCGCAGCCGGTCCTCGGCGACGAGGCTGCCCTTCTGGGTGACATGCGGGCCGAGCGTCTTGCGCAGCGCCGCGTGCATC
The DNA here is from genome assembly GCA_036404995.1 of Sphingobium sp. Lineage (GTDB taxonomy): Bacteria > Pseudomonadota > Alphaproteobacteria > Sphingomonadales > Sphingomonadaceae > Sphingobium. Next base: position 1,333 of record DASWYL010000047.1, read on the forward strand.
AGGTGCGTTGCGCTGTGATTGGCGCGGATACGGCTGCGGCGGCCATGATCGACCTTGAGCTGCACCATGTCTCCCACCGCGACCGAACCACTTTCGACCGTCGCATGATGGACATGAAGGCGGCCGAGTGGCTTGGACGTATCCTCAACCCGTGCGACAAAACCGTCTCCACTTGAAATGGTGCCGGCGTCGCCCGTCTGGCCGCCGCTTTCGCCGTAGAAGGGCGTCTGGTTTGTGAGGATCGCGACCGTATCGCCCGCGGTCGCGCTCTGGACACGGACACCATCCTTGACCAGTGCGACCACCTGCCCCTCGCCGCTTTCGCCAAGATAGCCGGTGAACTCGGTCGCGCCTTCGCTTTCCGCGATGTCGAACCAGACCTCCTCGGATGCCTTCTGGCCCGAACCTTTCCAGGCGGCGCGCGCCGCGGCCTTTTGCGCAGCCATGGCTGCGTCGAACCCGGCACGGTCTACGCCCAGGCCCTGGACGCGCAGGGCGTCCTCGGTCAGGTCATATGGGAAGCCATAGGTGTCGTAGAGCTTGAATGCCGTCTCGCCGGGCAGCGTGCCGCCGGACGGCAGGCCGATCACGGCCTCGTCGAGCAGCTTGAGGCCCTTGTCGAGCGTCTGGCGGAAGCGCGTTTCCTCGCGCAGCAGAGTTTCCTCGATGAGCGGGCGTGCGCGGACCAGCTCGGGATAGGCGGCACCCATCTCGGAGACGAGCGCGCCGACGAGCCGGTGCATGAGCGGTTCCTGCGCGCCGAGCAAATGTGCGTGACGCATCGCGCGGCGCATGATCCGTCGCAGAACGTAGCCCCGGCCCTCGGCGGCCGGAAGCACGCCGTCGGCAATCAGAAAGCCCGACGAGCGGAGATGATCGGCGATGACCCGATGGCTGGCGCGCGCCTCGCCCTCGGCGGGGACCTTCGTCAGCGCAACGGACTGCGCGATCAGCGCCTTGAACGTGTCGGTGTCGTAATTGTCGTGGACGCCCTGCATGACCGCGGCAATGCGTTCCAACCCCATGCCGGTATCGATGCTCGGCTTGGGCAGGTCGAGGCGCGTGCCGTCGGCCTGCTGGTCATATTGCATGAACACCAGATTCCAGATCTCGACGAAACGGTCGCCATCTTCCTCCGGCGATCCCGGAGGGCCACCCCAGATATGGTCGCCATGGTCGTAGAAAATCTCCGAGCATGGCCCACAGGGGCCCGTATCGCCCATCGACCAGAAATTGTCCGAGGTCGCGATGCGAATGATGCGCTCGTCGGGCAGGCCGGCAATCGTCTTCCAATGTCCGAATGCCTCGTCATCGTCATGATAGACGGTGACGGTCAGGCGATCGGGGTCAATACCCCAGACCTTCGTGATCAACGTCCAGGCATGGCGGATCGCGTCTTCCTTGAAATAGTCGCCGAAGGAGAAATTCCCCAGCATTTCAAAGAAGGTATGGTGGCGCGCGGTATAGCCGACATTGTCGAGATCGTTGTGCTTGCCGCCGGCGCGCACGCATTTCTGCGAGGAGGACGCCGTTTTGTAGGGGCGCGTCTCAAGGCCCGTGAACACGTTCTTGAACGGCACCATGCCCGCATTCACGAACATGAGCGTCGGATCGTTGTTCGGGACGAGCGGCGCCGACGCCACGACCTCATGGCCGGTGGAGGCGAAATAATCGAGGAAAGCGCGGCGGATGTCGTTGGTCGAGGTCATGGCCGCGACTTAGGAGATGGCGACGGCTGCGACAAGCGGGGAGTAACGCAAAGCCGCCTATCCCTGTCCCACTCTGGCCAGCGCCGCTGTCGATCGCCGATCAGTCCCGCGCAGGCTCATCGACGAATACGGCGATCTCGTTGCCGCCCGGCTCGCGGAACTGGAAGCGCCGCCCGCCAGGGAAAGCGAAGATCGCCCGGGTAACCACCCCGCCCGCCGCCTCGACCGCCGCCAATGCACCTTCGAGGTCGCCGACGCGAATACCGGCGAGCGGCCCGGCAGGCGCTTCGGAAGCATCACCCTGCAACCCAAGATCCGCAGCCTGTCCCAATGTCCCGGCATAGGTCGGGCCGAAGCGCGTCAGGTGCCAGCCGAACGCCTTTTCGAAGAAAAGCGCGCTTGCCTCGCTGTCCCGCACCGGCAGCTCGACATAGGCGAGGACGGCAGATGCGGGACCGGTCATTATCCTATTCCTCGCCCACGTCGTCGCTGTCGGGGCCGGCCATCATGCCTTCGGCGACGGCTTCAGTGCGGGCGCGGATCGTCTTTTCGAGCTTCGCCATGAGCTCCGGATTTTCCTTGAGGAAGACCTTTGCGTTCTCGCGGCCCTGGCCGATACGGACGCTGTCATAGGAGAACCACGCACCGGACTTCTCGACCACGCCGGCCTTGACCCCGAGGTCGAGTATCTCGCCGACCTTGGAAATGCCTTCGCCATACATGATGTCGAATTCGACCTGCTTGAACGGCGGCGCCACCTTGTTCTTGACCACCTTCACGCGCGTCGTGTTGCCGACGATATCGTCGCGATCCTTGATCTGGCCGGTGCGGCGGATGTCGAGCCGGACCGAGGCGTAGAATTTGAGCGCGTTGCCGCCCGTCGTCGTCTCGGGATTGCCGTACATGACGCCGATCTTCATGCGCAGCTGGTTGATGAAAATGACCATGCAGCGCGAGCGGCTGATCGAGCCGGTGAGCTTACGCAGCGATTGCGACATGAGCCGCGCCTGCAGGCCGACATGGCTGTCGCCCATCTCACCCTCGATCTCCGCGCGCGGCACCAGCGCCGCGACCGAATCGACCACCAGCACGTCAATGGCATTGGAGCGCACAAGCGTGTCGACGATCTCGAGCGCCTGCTCGCCGGTATCGGGCTGCGAAACGATCAGCTCATTGATGTCGACACCAAGCTTCTTGGCATAGACCGGATCGAGCGCATGCTCGGCATCCACAAAGGCCGCCGTACCACCATTGCGTTGTGCCTCTGCAATGACATGCAACGCTAGCGTGGTCTTGCCCGAGCTTTCCGGACCGTAGATTTCAATCACGCGACCGCGCGGCAAGCCGCCGACGCCAAGCGCGATGTCGAGACCGAGCGAACCGGTCGAAATCGCCTCGACCTGCATCGTCTCCTTCGAGCCCAGCTTCATCGCGCTGCCCTTGCCGAAGGCGCGATCGATCTGCGCAAGCGCCGCTTCCAATGCCTTTTGCCGTTCCATGGTCCCCGTCTTCTTGTCGCCGTCGATGAGCTTCAGTGATGCCGTCATGCCGCTTCTCCCCATGGATGCCAAGACGCAGTCAATCAAGCCCTGCTGCGTCGCCATGAGGACATGACGTATCCTATTTGTTCACGGTGAACAAGAGGGGAACGATTTTTTCGAACGGCGCTTTTCCGCGTTATTCGTCGTCCGACACGAGCGGCACCGGTTCCACCCCGCCACTTGCGGCTGCCTCGCGTGCCGCACCCAGCACGTCTCGCGCCGCTTCTGCCAGTTGAGTCACGGAGAAGGGCTTGGGCAAGAACGCTACATTGTCGATGTCGATCGACTTGCGGAGCTGCTCTTCGGCATAGCCCGACATGAACAGGACGGGCAGCGTCGGATATTCCTGCCGCGCCGCACGTACCATCGCGGGACCGTCCATGCCGGGCATGACCACGTCGGAAATGAGGAGATCGATCTGGTCCGCAGCGGCGAGGCGCGCCAGGCCCTGCTCGCCGTCGGCGGCCGTGATGACCTTGTAGCCCTGCCGCGTCAGTGCGCGCTCCGCAACCGATCGGACCATGTCCTCGTCCTCCACCAGCAGGATGGTGCCAGTGCCCCATGTCTCGGCCGCGCCGCGCTTCTTGGCGGGACGCCGCTCGAGATCCTCCGCCTCGACGGCATGGACCGGGAGGTAGATGGTGAAGGTCGTCCCCGCGCCCAGCTCGGAGTCGGCCAGGATGAAGCCTTCCGACTGCTTGACGATGCCGTAGACGGTGGAGAGGCCCAGGCCGGTCCCCTTGCCCACTTCCTTGGTCGTGTAGAACGGTTCGAAGATCTTGCTGATGACCTCCGGCGCAATGCCGATACCGGTATCGGTCACGCTGAGCCCGGTATAGTCGCCGATCGGCATGAAGTCGTTCTTCATATCGCGCACCTGGGCCGCCGGGCACATGAACGTGCGGATCGAAACGGTGCCGCCCTCGGGCATCGCGTCGCGGGCGTTGACGACGAGATTGACGATCACCTGCTCGAGCTGCCCGGGATCGGCGCGGACGGCGCCAAGGTTGCGGCCATGGGTCACGTCGAGACTTATATTCTCACCGAGCAAGCGCTTGAGCAGGCTGGAAACTTCCGAGACGACATCCGGAAGCTGCAGCACTTGCGGGCGCAATGTCTGCTGGCGCGAAAAGGCCAGAAGCTGGCGGGTAAGCGCCGCGGCGCGGTTCGAGTTCGCCTTGACCTGCTGGAGGTCGTGATAGTCCGTATCGCCCGGCGTGTGCCGCATCAGCATGAGATCGCAATGGCCGATGATGGCGGTAAGGATGTTGTTGAAGTCGTGCGCAACGCCGCCGGCGAGCTGGCCGACCGCCTGCATCTTGGTCTGCTGGGCGACTTGGCGCTTGAGGCGCGTTTCCTCGCTATTATCCTTGAGACTGAGAAGGACTGCCGCCTCGCCAAGCCCCCTCACGCCCGCAAGGCTCAGCGACACCGGCTCGTCGGGCTGGACACGGAGGCGGATCTGGATATCGCCCGACATTTGCGGCCCGATGGCATAGCGGCGCACTGCGTCGGCAACCGCCGCCTGATCTTCTGGCACCACCAGATCGCCTGGATAGCTCGGCCGCCCCTCGGTCACGCCGGCTGCGCGACCGAACGCCTTGTTATAGAACAGGAAGCGTCCGTCGCGATCAGCCATGCCGAGGCCGAACGGCAGCAGCGAGAGCAAGGTCTCGACATAGGCAAGGCTGGTCAGCCCATCGACGCTCGCCACCGGATCGTCGACCATGACGAGCAACAGGAGACTCTGCGGATCGTCGGGCCGCAGCGGAATCTGGAACAAGCGCACCGGCGTCGCCTGGTTCTCTTCGGAGGCGAAGAAGATGCGGCCCTTGTTGTCGACGCGCATGTAGCTGGCGAGATCGCGTCCGACGATATTGGCATCGGATTGGCCTGTTGCGCGCAACAGGAACGCCGGATTGGCAGCCCGCAACCGCCCTTCTCCGCCGATCATCGCGCACATGATGCCAGCGCGCGCGAGCTGGATGCCAGCCTCGCCCTCGGTGATGCGCATATAGTCATCGAGGATATTGGCCTGTCGCACCGTGAGGAAGCGCCAGAGCAGGAAATCGTCGCCACGCCCGGTGCGCAGCACCTCCACGTCGAGATGCAGGTCGGCGCTTGCGATATTGCTGAGTTGCGCATGGCCATCGCGCCAGGCGGCGCGTCCCGCCTCGGCGAGCCGCTCCTGGTCGCTCGGCGTCACGTTGATCTCGACCGGCGTGGGATAAGCCGCGAACCATTCGCCATACTGGTCGCTCGCGCAGACGATTCGGCCGGTGCGGTCGGTAATCGCGATGGCATGGCCCGCTGCCTCCGCCGCCGCGCGCGTCACCGTCCAGTCCATGACGACCGATTCATCAAACTCGGCTGCAGGGAAGAGCTGCCGCGCAAACCAGACAAGTGCCGACCCGCCGACGATCATGGCAGCGAAACCACCGGCGATCACCGGTTCGCGAAGCGTCAACAGGAGGATGAGTGCGCTGACGAGTGCCGCGCCTAATATGATGATGAGCGCAGGCAGGCCGCTGCGCTGCTGCACCGGCGGCGCGAGCGGGGCGCTGCCGCGCCTGATCGGCCGCGTCTCGTTCAAGAAGCGGCCCCGTCGAGGGCGAGATCCCGCTCCCTGGCGCGTCGGCGGCGGACACGGCGATTGCGCCACTTGCGACCCATGCGCTCGCGCCAGAACCACTTCGCGGCAAAATATCCGACCGCTGCCGTCACCACGGATACGACGGTCAAGCCGAACAGCATGACCGGGGCCGTCTCGCCGATCAGCCAGTTCGTCCATTCGCCCAGCGACGCGTGATGCTCGATGAGCGCGGTAAAGGCGCTTATATCGCCCGAGCGGCCCAGCATGATCCGGCCCACATAATATGCAAGGCCCAGAATGAAGGGCGTCGTTGCCGGATTGGAGAGAAAGGTCATCGCCACAGCGAGCGGCACATTGGCACGCACAGGCAGCGCCAGCAATGCCGCACCGGCGATCTGTATGCCAGGGATCATCAACAGGATGCCGACGATCAGGCCCAGCGCAACGCCGCGCGGCACCGACCGGCGCGTGAAGCGCCACAGCTGCGGCGCCAGCACCCGATGCGCCACCGGCCGGACGAAGCGATTATTTTCCAGGCTCTCGCGGCTCGGCATCGCGTTGCGCATCGCCTTCACGATATGGCGCTTGGGCATCAGCCGCGCTCCTTGAGCAGGCGGCCCTGCTCCTTCTTCCAGTCGCGCTCCTTGAGATGCGCGCGCTTGTCCGGCGCGTTGCGGCCCTTGGCCAGCGCCAGTTCGACCTTCGCGCGGCCGCGGCTGTTGAAATAGACACTGAGCGGCACCAGCGTCATGCCCTGTCGCGCGACGGCGCCATGGAGCTTGGTGATTTCGCGGATGTTCAGCAGCAATTTGCGCGGGCGCTTGGGTTCATGGTTGAAGCGGTTGCCGTGGCTGAACTCGGGAATGTTGCTGTTGATCAGCCAGACTTCCTCATTTTTGACCTCTGCATAGCTCTCCGTGATCGAGCCCTCACCGAAGCGCAGCGCCTTTACTTCGGTGCCGGTCAGCGCGATTCCCGCCTCGAACGTTTCGTCAATGGCATAGTCGAACCGCGCGCGCCGGTTCTCGGCGACGGTCTTCACTTTGTCGAACTCGGCGTGACGGGGGCGTGCCATAGGGTTCTGAAAATAGCCTGTCAGTTTGAACAGAGAGTGTATGGCGCCAATGTAAGGCTCGAGCAGGTGCTAAACCAGTCCTGCGATCTCCAACGCGCGGTCGACCGTGGCACGCGATGCGGCGGACGGCCAGGTCACCGGCAGGCGCACCTCACTTCCCATGTCGTTGCGAACCCGCGACAGGGCATATTTAATTGGTCCCGGCGAGCAGTCCGTGAACAGCGCGTCATGGAGCGGATAGAGCCGGTCCTGCAGCTTGAGCGCATCGTCCCAGCGCCCCTCCAGCGTTGCATTCTGGAAGTCGGCGCACAGCCTCGGCGCAACGTTCGCCGTCACCGAGATGCAGCCGCGCCCGCCCATCGCATTAAAGGCCAGCGCCGTCTCGTCATTGCCCGAAAGCTGGCACCAGTCGGGTCCGCAGGCGAGACGCTGGGCGGTCACGCGGCCGAGATTACCGGTCGCATCCTTGATGCCGACGATGCTCGGAAATTCCTCGACGAGTCGATACATGACCGGCACTCCGATATCGACGATCGACCGGCCGGGAATATTGTAGAGCACGATCGGCAGGTCGCAGCGCGACGCCAGATAGGCGTAATGCTGGTAGAGGCCCTCCTGGCTCGGCTTGTTGTAATAGGGGGCGACCACCAACGCCGCTGTAGCGCCAGCGGCCTGCGCGGCAAACATGTGCTCGAGCGCGATGCGCGTGTCGTTGGAGCCTGCGCCCGCGATCACCGGCACCCGACCGCGCGCCTGCTCGACGCAGATCTGCACGACACGATTATGCTCCTCGATGGTCATCGTCGCGCTTTCGCCGGTCGTCCCGCAGGGAACCAGCGCGCTCGATCCCTGCTCGATTTGCCAGTCCACGAAGCTGCGAAAAGCGTCCTCGTCCACCTTTCCATCGCGAAATGGCGTAACAAGTGCCGGAATCGAACCGGAAAACATGAAATTACTCCTTCAAAGCGCGCGCTCGGACAGGCATAATGGGCAAATGCACGCGCCCGTTCACCGTTCGATCATCATGGCTGTGCCATAATGCCTGGCATGGGAAAAGACACCCGCCTTTCTTGGCGCTTCCCCAGCCTGGTAGCGTTCGCCGTGCTCGGCACGGCGGCGACCAATGCCTCGACACCTGCCGACGATGCAAGCGCGATCCGCTGGGAAGCGGCCGCAAACCGCATCGATGCAGGCGGCGAGGCTGATCGGCGCGTGGCTGCTGCGATCCAGACCTGGCGCGCGCTTAGCGCCACCGAAGGCGCCGGTTTCACGGCCTATGCCGATTTCCTGATGGCCAATCCCGGCTGGCCCGACGAGACGAAGCTGCGCAACTTCGCCGAAAAGGGCGTCGACCCCAATATCGACAGCCCCAGCACCATCACGGCCTATTTCGCAAAATATCCGGCCCGGACGGCGCGCGGCAAGGCCGCGAACGCGCTCGCCTTGGCCAAGCTCGGCCGCATGGATGAGGCCCGCATCGCCGCGCGCGACGCCTGGGCCGATGCGCCGCTTCCTTTCCCGATGGAGCAGATGCTGCTCGGTCAGTTCGGCAGTAGCCTGACGCCGGAGGATCATTTGCGCCATGCCGACGCAGTGCTTTGGCGCCGTGATCCCGCTGCCGCCGAGCGGATGCTCGGCTTCGTGCCGGTGACTCGCCGACCCGTCATTGAGGCGCGCATCGCCTTCCAGCGCAAGTCGCCCGACGCCGCGCTCAAGATGGGCGCCGCCGACCCGATCGGCGTCATGGATGCAGGCTACATTGCCGACAAGGTGCGGTGGATGACCGGAAACGGCGACGAGCTCGGCGCGCGCCGCCTGCTCGCCGACCGCCTGCCGCTTGCCCAGACGCCGGCCGACCCGGAAGACTGGTACGAGATCATGTTCGCCCGTGCCAAGGCGGCGGCGGCTGACGGCAACTGGACCCTGGTCTATGCCATCGCCTCGCGCGTCGACGACGCCTTCGCCGCTGGCACCGACATCAGCGCGCAGTCCGTGGGCATACGCGACGACTATACCAATCTGACCTGGCTCGCCGGCACGACTGCCTTCGGGAAGCTCAATCAGCCCGCCAATGCCGAGGGCATGTTCGCGCGCTATGCAGGCGGCGGACAGAATGCTTCGGTCAAGGCCAAGGGCTATTATTGGGCTGGTCGCTCGGCTCTCGCAGCCGGTCGCCGCGACGCGGCCAATGCATATTTCCAGCAGGCCGCTGCCTATCCCGACCAATATTATGGCCAGCTCGCCCTTGAGCGCCTCGGCCTGTCAGTCCCGCTACCGGCCGCCCCGCAAGTCACGCTGACCGACGCAGACCGCGCATCATTCAACAGCCAATCGGTGGTTCAGGCCGCTAAAATGCTCGGCACGCAGGGCGCATGGGGCGACCAGAGCAAGTTCGTCCGGGCCATTGCCGCCTCTGCCCAGACCGAGCCTGCCCACCTGTTCGCCAGCGAGCTGGCCCGGACACTCGGACGCCCGGACCTTGGTATTATGGCGGGCCGTCGCGCCACCGCCAGCGGCCTTTCCGGCTATGACAGGGCGAGCTTCCCGCACATGAAGGTGCCGGCGAGCGAGCGCGACAACTGGACGATGATCCATGCCATCGCCCGGCAGGAAAGCCAGTTTGACCGCGCCATCGTCTCCTATGCTGGCGCGCGCGGCCTCATGCAGCTCATGCCGGCTACCGCGCGCGAGCAGGCTGGCAAGCTCGGCATGGCTTACGACCAGGGCGCGCTCTTCGATCCGGACTTCAACGTGACGCTCGGCTCGAGCTACTTCGTGAAGCTCCTGAGCTACTATAATGGCAGCTACCCGCTCGCCGTCGCCGCCTACAATGCCGGCATGGGCAATGTGAACAAGTGGCTCAAGGCAAACGGCGACCCGCGCCTTCCGGGCGGCGACATCGTGCAGTGGATCGAGGATATCCCGATCTACCAGACCAAGGACTATGTGCAGCGCGTGCTCGAGAACGCGGTCGTCTACGACCTGATGAACCCGATCCGCGACGGCGCGCCAGGCGTCTCCGCCAAACCGCTCAGCCGCTATCTGGGCAAGTCCAATCCCGGCTGATAAGAGCGGGCCATGACTGAAGAAACCAACGAGACGCCGGGCGGCGACAACGCGCCGGACCTGACTGAAACGCCGCCCCCTGCCACGCCGCTCAGCGGCAAGAAGACCAAGGCCTTCTGGGCGGGCGTCGGCATCGGATCGGCCGCGATCGTCGCCGCCGTGATGTACGCCCGGCGCCCGAAGAAGACGCGGCGCTAGGCAGCCAGACCCCGCCCCGCATAGGCTTTCATTGCGGCGGCCAGCCAGTCGGTGAAGCCTTCGCCATTCTTGTCGAAGTTCGTGCGGAAATCCGGATGGGCGAGATAGAGGTCGGCCAGGCCGGCATAAGCCTCGGGCGGGCAGGCCCGGTTCCACATCCTGGCGATCCACGCATGGTGCCGCGCCATCAGCGGCGCATTCGCAGGATCGTCAGGCGCAGCGCCTGACTTGAACGCATTGGCTAGCGCGACGCTCGCGGCCTCGCCTTCAGCCAGGCGCTCTGCCATGCCCTTGGGGCCGAGAGCCGCGACCTTCGCCTTGTTCTCCTCGATCCGCTCGCGCATGTCGCCGCCAAAGCGATCGACTAGCCAGTTCTCATATTCGGCCTGCTTTTCGGGCGCGAAGCCCTTGTAGAGATCCTTGTCCTTCACTGCCGTCTCTCCGTTCAGTTCCGCGATCGTGCGGTCGATCGTCTGGAGGAGTTGGCGGAACCGCTCGACCCGTTCGGCCAGTTTCTCGCGATGCGCCGCGAGGATCTGCAACCGGTCGCGTCCGTCATGCGCGAGCAGTCGGGCAATCTCCTGCAACGGCACACCCAGTTCGCGATGGAACAGGATGTCCTGCAGGCGCAGCAGTTCTTCGCGCCCATAGTAGCGATAGCGGTTCTCGCCGATGAACGCCGGCTTCAGCAGCCCGATCTCGTCATAATGATGCAGCGTCCGCACCGAGACCCCTGAGAGCCGTGCCAGCTGCTTGACCGTGTATCGTGCCATTGCCTTCGTCCTTCCGCAGGACATGCTGATAGTCCCTCACGTTGCGTAAAGGTCAAGGGGTTTGTTCTGCTGTTGCGGCCCGATCGCTTTTGCGCAACGAGAGCCAGGTGACCGATCTCGCACCCAACTACATCACCCCCGCCGGCTATTCCGCCCTGCGCGCCGAATATGACCAGCTGCTCGGCGAGGAGCGGCCACGCATCGTCGAGATCGTGAGCTGGGCGGCGGGCAATGGCGACCGCAGCGAGAATGGCGATTATCTCTATGGCCGCAAGCGCATGCGCGAGATCGATCGGCGCCTGAAATGGCTCGCCCAGCGCATGAAAGCGGCAAAGGTGGTTGACCCCGCGCAGCAGCCCGATAAAGGGCGCATCTTCTTCGGCGCGACGGTCACGATCGCGGACGAGGACGACAATCAGCGCACGCTCACAATCGTCGGCAATGACGAGGCGGAAGCGAGCGACGGGCGGATCGGCTGGGACAGCCCCCTCGCCCGGGCCCTGCGTGGGGCCGCCGTGGGCGATCTGAGGCGCGTGCGCCTGCCTTCCGGCGAAAAGGAGTGGGAAGTGATCGGGATCGACTATCCCGGCTGAACGGCGCTCGTTCGGCCTTGCTGCTCTGGTAACGGAGGGCGGGCTGGATTATCTCATTCTCTCCGGTTCGATCGGAAGGACAGGCCATGACCACCAAGCGTCTCTATCCCCTGAGCGACCTCGAGGACATTCCGGGCACCACCGTGTTCAACGCGGCGCGTGCGCGCGAAGCCTATCATCTCCACAAATTCTGCATGTCGCTGATGGACGCGGGCAATCGGGCCGCCTTCAAGGATCATGAGCGCGCATATCTCGACCTGTTCAAGATGAGCGAGGAACAGAAGCGCGCCGTGCAGGACCGCGATTTCAACAAGCTCATCGACCTGGGCGGCAACATCTACTTCCTGGTCAAGCTCTCCAACACCGACGGCTGGAGCGTCCAGCGCGCCGTCAGCTCGATGACCGGCATGACCGCAGACGAATATGCCGCGATGATGCGCGAGGGCGGCCGTTCGCCCGAGGGCCAGCGCTCGATCCGCGAAGGAAACTAAATGACCGTGTCCTTACTTACTGAAAACGCCGTGATCGTCTTGAGAAGCCCGCTGGGTAGGAGCGGCGCGCAGC
>DASWYL010000048.1:0-37873 GCA_036404995.1 Sphingobium sp.
GAAGGCGATACGAATCGGCGTCACAAAGTCCCTCCCAGCATGTCGCTCGCGGTGATGAGTGCGGCAGCGACGTCGGCCATCTTCTTGCCCTGATTCATGGCGGTGGTGCGCAGCAGCGCGTAGGCGTCCGGCTCGGAAAGGCCGCGCGTGTTCATCAGGATGGCCTTGGCGCGGTCGATCGTCTTGCGGTCGGCAAGCTGGGTGCGCGCATCGTCCAGTTCGGCCTGCATGCGGGCAAAGGCGCTGAAGCGGCGAATGGCGAGTTCGAGGATTGGCTTCACACGCTCCCGGCGCAGGCCATCGACGACGTAGGCCGAGATGCCGGCGTCGATCGCGGCAGCGGTTGCCTCGGCGTCGGTCTGGTCGACGAACATCGCGATCGGCTTGGCCAACGCGCGGCTGACGGTGAGCATTTCCTCAAGTGTGTCGCGACTCGGGTTGCCCAGATCCATGAGCACGACGTCCGGCGCCATGCGCTCGAGGCGCGCCACGAAGGCCCCGCGCGGAGGCACGACATGGATGTCGTCATAGCCCGCATCGCGCAGTCCTTCCTCAAGGACTGTCGCCCGCGCGCCACTGTCGTCGATGATGACGATTCTCAATCCCGACCCCTTCGCACTTGCAGCATAAAATGACGCCGGAGGCGCGAAAGTCAAATCCGGAGGAAATCCGTTTCCCAAAACGGGGAAGCATACGCCATTCGGATGCCCTCGATGCCTTCATCGCGCCGTACTTTGCGACCGCCCGCATCCACCGTCTCTCCGCTGGCGTGATATCGCAGGGCGTCGATCTTGACCTCATTGACAATTCGATTAACATGGAATCATGGAAATGATCGAAGCGGTGGCGGCCCTCTCCGCCCTGGCGCACGAGGGGCGGCTCGCAGTGTTTCGCATGCTTGTCCAGATCGGGCATGAAGGCATCGCGGCGGGGGAGATCGCGCGCCGTCTCGACGTGCCGGCCAACACGCTCTCGTCAAACCTCAACATCCTGTCGCACGCGCGGCTGATCGCGGGTCGGCGAGACGGACGATCGATCATCTACACCGCACGGTACGAGGTCATGACCGAGCTGCTGGAGTATCTGATGCAGAATTGTTGCGCCGGAAATCCCGAGATCTGCGCCCCGCTGGCGGCGCTCGCATTGGACAGCCGCTGCTGCGAGGCGGGCGAGGCGTGACCGAGCGTATCTTCAACGCCCTGTTTCTGTGCACTGGCAATTCGGCGCGGTCCGTTCTTGCCGAAAGTGCCCTGAACAAATTGGGCGCCGGTAAATTCCGGGCGTTTTCTGCCGGCAGCTTTCCGAAGGGCCAGGTTCATCCCAGGGCTCTCGAACTGCTCAATTCGCTCGGTTATCCGATGGGAAGCCTGCGTTCTAAAAGCTGGGACGCGTTTGCCCAGCCCGGCGCGCCCGTGTTCGATTTCATTTTCACGGTCTGCGGCAATGCGGCGGGGGAGGCCTGAATGGCAACCGACATCATCATCTATCACAACCCCGAATGCGGCACCTCGCGTAACGCGCTGGCGATGATCCGCAACGCCGGAATCGAGCCGCATGTGATCGAGTATCTCAAGACGCCGCCCTCTCGCGCGATGCTGGAGAGCCTGATCGCGCGGGCCGGCATGACGCCGCGCGCCCTACTGCGCGAGAAAGGCACGCCCTATGCGGAACTGGGTCTCGATAATCCTGCCCTGAGCGATGAAGCCCTGATCGATGCCATGATGGCGCACCCGATCCTCATCAATCGCCCCCTCGTCGTGACTCCGCTCGGCGTGAAACTCTGCCGTCCGTCCGAGGCCGTCCTCGACATTCTGCCCGCGCCGCAGCAGGGCGCCTTTGCCAAGGAGGATGGCGAGCAGGTCGTCGATGCCGCCGGCAATCGCGTGCCGAGCTGAAGGAAAGCCGATGACTGCCCCCGCCGCCAGGCGCGAACGCCTCTCGTTCCTCGATCGCTATCTCACCTTGTGGATCTTCCTGGCCATGGCGCTGGGCGTCGGCCTTGGCTCGGCCTTCTCGGGTCTGCCAAAGGCTATCGACAGCCTCTCTATCGGAACCACCAACATCCCCATCGCCATCGGCCTCATCCTGATGATGTATCCGCCCCTCGCCCGCGTGCGCTACGAAGAACTGCCGCGTGTGTTCGAGGACAAGCGCGTGCTGGCCATATCGCTCATCCAGAACTGGATCATCGGCCCGGTCCTGATGTTCGCACTGGCGGTGCTTTTCCTGTCCGACAGGCCCGAATATATGACCGGCCTCATCCTAATCGGCCTCGCCCGCTGCATCGCCATGGTGATCGTCTGGAACCAGCTTGCCAAGGGCGACAATCAATATGTCGCGGCGCTGGTCGCGTTCAACTCGATCTTCCAGATTCTGTTCTTCAGCGTCTACGCCTGGTTCTTTCTCGCGTTCCTGCCGCCGCTCTTCGGTCTTGAGGGCAGCGTAATCCAAGTCAGCTTCTGGACCATCGCACAGGCGGTCCTCGTCTATCTCGGCATTCCCTTTCTCGCGGGCATCCTTACCCGAAAGCTGCTCGTCTCCGCCAAGGGCAATATCTGGTATGAGAGCCGCTTCCTGCCGAAGATCGGGCCGATTACGCTGCTCGCGCTCCTGTTCACCATCGTCGCGATGTTCAGCCTCAAGGGCAATGAGATCGTCACCCTCCCAGGCGACACGCTGCGCATCGCGATCCCGCTGACGATCTACTTCGTCGTCCAGTTCACCATCAGCTTCTTCATGGGCAGGCTGATCGCGAGCGACTATCCGCGCACGACGGCCGTAGCGTTCACGGCGGCAGGCAATAATTTCGAGCTGGCCATCGCCGTCGCCATTGCCGCCTTCGGGCTGGCTTCACCAGTCGCCTTCGCCGCTGTCATCGGCCCGCTCGTTGAGGTGCCGGTGTTGATCCTGCTCGTGAATGTCGCCTTGTGGTTCGGGCGCCGCTGGTTTCCGGACACTGTGCCTACAGAGGATAACGCGTGAGCGAGCCGATCTATCAGCGCCTGCGCCCGCTGTCCGAGCCGGCGCATCTCCCGGCCTTGAGGCTTGAATATCTGCATCGGCGGCCAGCGCTTGGCCTTGGCGACCTCGATCCGCCACCGCGTATCCTGCTGCTCTATGGCTCCCTGCGGGAACGTTCCTATTCACGCCTTGTCGTCGAGGAAGCCGCGCGCCTGCTCCAGTTCTTTGGCTGTGAGACACGCATTTTCGATCCCTCGGATCTCCCCCTGCCCGATCAGGTGCCCGGTGACGACCATCCCGCCGTCCACGAGCTGCGTGCGCACAGCCTGTGGTCGGAAGGGCAGATCTGGTGCAGCCCGGAGCGTCATGGCCAGATCTCGGGTCTCATGAAGGCGCAGATCGACCACCTGCCGCTCGCCTATAAGGGCCTGCGCCCCACGCAGGGCCGCACCCTCGCCGTCATGCAGGTCTCCGCCGGCTCGCAATCGTTCAACAGCGTGAACACGCTACGCCTCCTCGGACGCTGGATGCGGATGTTCACCATCCCCAACCAGTCGAGCGTCGCCAAGGCTTATGAGGAATTCGACGAGGCCGGGCGCATGAGGCCGTCCAGCTATTATGACCGCATCGTCGACGTGGTTGAGGAACTGGTGCGCTTCACGGTGCTGCTGCGGCCCCACCGCGAGCAGCTGGTCGACCGCTATTCCGAGCGGAAAGAGAGAAAGGAACCGGTCGAAACCCATGTGGAGCGGGCGGGACTCGCAAGCCCCTGATCAATCCGTCACGCCGTCGTTCAGAAATATCGAAGCTGGGTCTAGCGACTAAGACAGCGACCCGGAACACGACGGCCTGCCACGATGCGGCAAGGCGATGGGCGTGATCGCTATACTCCGCATTCGGCAGCACGCAGGCCCACGCCTACGCCCGGGTCGCTACGTGATGGTTCTGATGGGGCCGAGCCGGCTCCGATGGTTCTTGCGCGTGCGTTGCTCGGGCGCCGATATCATCAGACTATTAGAAATCTTCGAGAGGAAACGGCCATGCGCAAACCTCTGCGGTTGCGGTGCATTGCGGCTGGGCAGGGCGTGTCATCCGGTCGACTGTGCCAGCGCCCATCGCGGCCCCGCGGTGCGCGATGCGACGCCGCCTGTGCCGGCCGTATCTCGTCTTGCACTGCCCCGCGATGGTAGCCCATTAGGCGCGCCCGGCCCCGCCCGAACGGACGCGTCAAAAAAATAGCCCGGCCTTTGCGGGCCGGGCTTAGGGGGAGGACCAGATTCCGGCAGAGAGTGGTCTGCCGGGCCGTGGTTCTGGATCAGAAGTTGAAGCGGATGCCGACGCGGTACATGCGACCCAGCACGTCGTAGAGTGCCGGGTTGATATCGACGCCCGTGTTGGTCTGCGGCGAGGGCTCGGGGTCCTTGTCGAAGAGATTGTCGATCTTGAAATAGGCCTCGATGCCCTTCTTGAAGTTGTATGATCCGGACACGTCAAAGTAGAGTGCGCCGGGCATCCTGTTGCTGTAGATCGTGCGGTGCTGGCTGGTCGAAGCCGGGCAGCTCGTCTGGCACTCGATCCAGGCCTTGTTATAGACGCCGTCCGAGAACCAGCGCTCTTGCACGGTCAGACGCCACACGTCCGTGTTGAACGACTGGGTGGCCAGGATTTTCCAGTCCGGCGTTGAACCCTGATTGGAGCCGGCCGCATCGGTTGGTTCGGCACCAGGAATGCCCGAATTGGAGATGAGATTGATGACATGGGTCGCCAGCGCGCGCAGCGTCAGCTTGCCATTCAGCCCGAACGGATTGTTCGCCTGATAGCTGCCTTCGATATCGAAGCCCTTGGTGGAGAGACTGGCGAAGTTGAACGATTGGGTCTTGACGAAATTGCCCGTGCCGTTGGGATTGCTGAGGTCATACAGGCCGGTGCAATTGGTGAGCGTGCCGTCCTTGCAGAAATTCACCACTTGCGCAGGAGTAAGGCTGGAGATCACGTCCTTGATCTTGATGGTGTAGTAGTCGAACGACAGGCTCAGGCCCGGCGCCCATGCCGGCCGCGAATAGACCACACCGAAGGTCGTGTTGCGTGCCTTTTCCGGCGTCAGCAGCGGATTACCGGTGGTGATCTGCAGGACGTTCACCTGCGTCGGCGGATTGGTGAAGGGATTGGTGAAGTTCGGCGTGTTGACCGAGCTGCCGGCGGCAAACAGCTCCGACAGGTTGGGCGCGCGGATATCCCGCGATGTCACGCCGCGGAAGCGCAGGCCATCAATGGGCGTATCCCAGGTGCCGCCGAGCTTCCAGGTCGTGACGCTGCCCGACGTCGAATAATGGGTAAAGCGGACGGCCGGGTTGAAATTGGCCTTGCCGATGCTGTCGTTGTCGAACAGCGGAACGTTGAGCTCAAGATATCCTTCATAGACATGGTACTTGCCCTTGCCGCTGCGATAGTTGCCGGCGAACCAGTTATTGCCGCCGGCGCTCAGCAAGGGATCTATCGGATAGAGGGCTGCCTCGGGACCGCTCGCTGCGCCGTTGCCATTGGAATAGGGGTCGCCGGTGACCTTGTAGAACTCCTGGCGCCACTCGCCGCCAAACGCCACCGAAACGGGACCGCCCGGCAGGGTGATCGGTTCGCCCGAAATGTTCAGGGCGACGACATTCTGCGTCTGCCGCGTGTGCTGATAGGGGCTCGCGGCCGGCTCGATATAGGCAAGCGTCGACGCCGAAGGCGCGGAGCCGCCAATGATATTGAGCGGCTGGCATCCCGAGTCCCGTGCCTGCTGGCTGGCGCACACGATCTGGCCGTTCAGGGCGATGGCCTGGATCGCGGCATTGTAACGCGGGTTGAGCGTGATGTTGCTCACCTTGATGTCGGTGATGTTCTCGCCATGCTGATAGTAGCCGTCATAATGCCAGGCCGTGCCCGCGACATTGACCGTGCCCTTCACACCGCCGACGAGGCGATATTGCTTGCGGCTCGGCGAAACCAGGATGTTGGGCAGCATACCGTTGCTGGTGCCGAAGCCGAAGCTCGTGATCCCGGCGGTGACGCACTGCTGCTGGACGATCGCGGGTACATAGGGATTGGCGCATTGCAGCGTGAGGCCTGCCTTGGCGGCGCCCGGATTGGGCTGGTTGCTGGTGTCGATCTGCGCGAGATTGGCCGTAAAATAGATCTCGTTGTCGGTCGCGAAGTCGAAGCCGACGCGGGCGTAGCCATCCCAGCGCTCGATCGGCGTCTGTAGTGTCGTGCCGATGCCAACATTGCCCGAGATGTCACCGTTGACGCAGAAGCCGACATAGCAGTTCGCGACGGTGCCGCCCGCGTTCTTGCCCGGCACGCCCTGCACGCCGGCGAGGTTGGTGCCGTAAACGAACGGAAAGGGCGTGCCACCCGCGGTGAAGGCCGTCCCCTGAAGCGGGCCGGATGTGATCAGGCCATATTTGGAATACTGGAAGGCCTGGGCATGATCGCCGACCCTGTACTGGGGTGCGCCGCCGCCCGTCGTGACGCCCGTGTCGAGGAAGGTCGAGGTCCGGTACCAGGTCCGCCCCGCCGCCATCTGCTCGCCGAAGCCGCCGGCCGCGATGCCGTCCTCATGGTCATATTCACCGCTGAGCTGGACGTGCAGGCGATCGTCCATGAACGAGCGGCCGACCGCGATCTGGGCCAATACCTGCTTGTTGTCGCCATAGGTGCTGATGCCGCCCTGGATATTGCCCTTGATCCCCTCGAAGCGTGTGTCGGTGATGAAGTTGACCACGCCGCCGACCGCATCGGAGCCGTAGGATGCCGAGGCGCCGCCATTGACGACGTCGACGCGCTTGATGAGCAATTGCGGGAACAGGCTGATGTCGGGCGTGCCGTTCACATTGGCCGGAACGACGCGCTGGCTGTCGAGCAGCGTCAGCGTGCGCCGGGTGTCAAGACCGCGCAGCGCCAGGGCGCTGAGGCCCTGCGTGCCGCTCGACGTACTGAAATTGCCGACCGTGACGCCGGTCGAACCCTGCAGCGAGGGAAGCTGCGCGATGGTGGTGAAGATGTTCGGCTGGGCATTGGCGGCGATCTGTTGCGCGTCGACTGCCTGCACCGGCGTCGGCGCTGTGAAGTTAGGCGACGTGATGCGCGAACCGGTGATGACGATGTCCTGCGACCGCGCCTCATCGGCGGGCGGCGCGTCCTGCGCAACGGCCGGCATGGCGCAGGTCAGCATCGTGGCCGCAGCGGCGGCCGAAAGCAGATGCGCGCGCCTGCGGCCACGCTGATCGATAGTGCTAGCCTGATATTTCGTCATAAACCCTCCCCGAGTATCTTGTGTCTGATGCTATGACGCCGAGGCCGCCAAGGCGTGTAGCCGGACCGCAGGCGGATCGCCGGCGCCCGGCTCTGATCGGCATACTGATCGGGATGCGCAGGCCAGCCGACCGCGTGCATGCGCAGCCGCGGCAGCAATGAAAAAGCCTGATCGAAAGCCGTTCTTCATCCAGGATGCATCCGTCTCCTGGGCTGCGATAGCGCTAACCTTTTGGCGCGGCATCCGCGACCAAGGTCGTATAGGCAGGCCTCCCCTCCTATCGTTAGACGCTGAAGCGACCGCGCAGGGCCATGTCGCGCGGCAGGCAAAGACAGGGCGCGTGCGATTGGAAGGACCCGATGCAGCCTGAAAGGCAGGAGCATGGGCTGACCCCCGGAGCGATCATCGTCATGGGCGTCAGCGGGAGCGGCAAGTCGACGCTCGGCCAACTTCTGGCCGAGACACTTGGCTGTTCCTTCATCGAGGGCGACGATCTTCACTGCCCCACCAGCATCGAGAAGATGCGCTCCGGCCGGGCGCTCGGCGACGAGGATCGCTGGCCGTGGCTCGACCGGCTGGGCAAGGCCCTGCACGATATGACCGCAGCGCACAGTCTCGCCGTCGCCGCATGCTCCGCGCTCAAATATCGGTACCGGGAACGACTGGTGACAGCGATCGCCGCGCCCACGTCGTTCATCATGCTCGAGGCTGATCGCGATGAACTCGCCCGTCGCATGGGCAGTCGCACGGGTCACTACATGCCCACCAGCCTGCTGGACAGCCAGTTCGCCGCGCTTGAGCGGCCGCATGGCGGCGAGCGGGCGCTGATCCTCGACGCCAATGCATCGCCTGAAGCCTTGTGCCGCGCCAGCCGCGCGTGGCTGACGGAGAACGGGGGCCAAGAATTCTGATCCCCACCCGGGATGGGCCGGCGGGAACTGCACACCCGCCGGCTCTTTTCGGGCGCTCAGGGCGCGATCGAATAAAGCGCGTGGTGCGTCAGGACGAACAAAGTTCGCTTGTCCGGCCCGCCGAAGACGAGCTGCAGGGGACGCTCGGGCATATCGACGCGACCCAGTTCCTTGCCGTCGGGCGCATAGATGAACACCTGCCCGTTCGCGACGAACACGCGGCCCTGCGCATCGACCGCGACGCTCTCTCCTCCCCGGTTTGCGAAGACTTTGAGATCCTTGAGCGTGCCGTCAGCCCCGAGGATGCCGCTATAGGTCTTGTTCTCGGACTCGTTGGTAACGAATATCCGCTGCCCCGCTTTCGCTGTCACGAAGCCATAAGCGTCCAGTGAGTGTGAAAAGCGCCAGCCCTGGTGATTTGGCGGCCCCTGCTGGATCGGGTGGAAGGCCGGCAGCGCCACGCTGCCGTCCGGCGACACGTAATGCTCGGCCAGCGGCGTCGCCATATCCTTGGCGAACAGCTCGGCGAGCGTCGTGAAATGGTCGGTCGCGGGATTGTACTGGTCACGAAACTCGCCATTCACCCAGAGATTGGATGGGAACAACAGTCTCGCGCCGGCCGGCACCGGTCCCGGCTGGGGCGAAAGCATGGTGATCTGCCCCTCGCCTGGCTTCGGACTCACGCTGTAGACGCTCGCCTTGGGCCCCAGCTTGGATAGCACCAACAGATTGCCCGATCTGTCGACCGCGACATTGACCGGGTCGAGCGGCGCGTCCTGCACAATGCCGAGACCCTTGTCGCCCGTCCAGCTGTAGATGCGCTGGAAGCGGTGCTCGACAAAATAGAGCTTGCCCGCATCGTCCGTCGCGGCGCCGGAAATCGACCAGAAACCGTCCGCCAGCTTGTTAAGCTTCGCGCCCGGCGCGAAGACGCCCGCAGGCGGATTGAAAGCCGGCGCCGTTTTGAGCGCCGCCGGGCCGACCTGCACCGGAATGTCGAGCACCGCGAACTCGCGCTCGCGCACTTCGATATTTCGGGTCATGTCGGTGACGGCGTTTTCGAACGGGAATTTGCTGGCCCGCAAATAAGTGCTGCAACCCTCGTCGTCGCAATAGGCATAGCCGCTCTCGGCGTTCACATGCACGTTGCGGAAGCGGATTCCGCCCGAATTGTAGAGCTTCACCGCGCTCACATTGGGCTTGAAGTTCCGGGTGACGCGATAGCCATGATAATTGGCGAAAGTCAGATTCCCGGAATTGCGGATCTCCAGGCTGATGGCATCGCCCTGTTCGCCGACTTCCTGCTCCGTCTGGGGCGACAGGAACTCCCAGTTCTGGACATTGTCGAGAATGATCTCGTTGCGGACATGATGCTCGTTGGAGAGCTGGTAGACATGGCCCGGCGTCGCCGTGTCGGAGACGTAGAAACCCGACGACGCGAAGGTGTTGGGCGACCAGATCGCCGAGAAAGTGCCACCGCCCCCGTCGGTCACGAGGATGCTCGGCCGCGTTTCGTCGTAATGCATGTTCATGACCGGATCGCCGCCCGACCGGGCGAGCGTGTCCAGGCCCTTGCCATCATAGTTGAGCGTGCCGCCCCCGCCCTGCACCTTGATATCGTCGAGCAGCGACTCCTCGCCCGCTTTCCACAGGATGTTGCCGGCGCGCGGATTGACCCGGCCAGTGAAGATGCCGAGGCTGGTGAGCATGTTGCGCCCACCCTTGGGCGCCTCGATCATCGCCTTGTAGCTGCCGGCCCCGGCAAAGGCCGGAGCATTGTCGGGTAGCGTGATCGTCGTGAGTCCGGGATGCATCCCGATCAGCACGGTGTCGGGCTTCAGCTTCAGCGTATCGGTAATCAGGTAGAAGCCGGTCGGCAGATAGAGCACCGGATGCGCGTCGATTGCCGCCTGAAGCGCGGCGGTATCGTCGGCCTTGCCATCGCCCTTGACGCCCAGGCTACGAACATCGACCCATTTGTCCGTGCCGGGAAGTGCCGGAATCGCCCGGGCGCGCGCCGCCGGTAGCTTGGCGAGCGGCTCGGCCTTGTAGCGCGTAGCATAGCTGCCCATCGCGCCGACCTCGGATAGATGGAGGCCATAGGTGAACTCGCTCACCCGATAGGCGCCCTTCGCCTGCCCGAGTGTGCGGCCGCTTTCACGGAACCTAGCGAAGACCGGCGTGCCGCTCAGCAACGCGTTGTCGAAGCTGACCTGGGTGTAGACATTGTTCTCGTTGGAGATGATCATGCCAGCCTTGGTGACGTTCTCGAAGCGGACGTCCTTGCCGTAGAGCTGGTCGCCATAGCCCTCGTCGATCTCGACGCCGACGGGGACATTGCGGAAGGTGACGTTGAGCAAAGTCAGTTGCGGTTCATGCTCGCGGATCGCAGCATCGCGCTGCCCCTCGAACAGACTGTCGATGAGAGTGAACTGCCAGGCGGGTGAGGTCTTCTCGGTAACAATGCCGTAGCGCCCACCGACGAAATGCAGGTCTTCCGCCTCGTTGCCGACCATATATACGCCGGCGAAACCCGAACCGGAGCGAAACTCCATGTGACGAAGGAAGCCGTGCTGGGCGACATGCATGCGCACGCCGATCGCGGACGGATTGCCCTTGCCCATCTCGAAATCGATGTTTGCCATGGCGGTGTAGAAGGTGCCGCTGTTGGCGTCGCGCACCGGCTTCTCGCGCGGCACGATATTCGGCAGCGGCACTGGAATCTTGCCGACCTGATATTGGTCGCCGCCGGAGAAGACGACCATCTCCGAGAGTCCCTGCTGGAAGCCAAGCGTATTGTCGGCGAGCAGGATGACCGGACGGGTTGGACCGACGCCCATAAGGCGCACGGCCGGGGGCAGGATGATGGAGCGGGTGATGCGGTAGCGGCCTGAGGGCAGAAACACGATGCCGCCGGAAAAGGGCTTTGCGGCCTTGTCGATCGCCGTCTGGATCGCCGCGCTGTCATCCGCCTTGCCGTCGCCCACGCCGGCAACCGTGATCGCCGCAGGATCGTCGGGCTTCGACTGATAGACCGAGACGGTCCCGGCGACGGCAGGCACGGTCAGAGCCGTAGCCCCCAGCAATATTGCAAGGCGAGAAAGCGTCTTCATCGCAGGAATCTCCCGTGGCCTCAGGGGCGGACCGAGTAGAGGGCGTGGTGGGTCAGGATGTAGAGGGTGCGCTTGTCGGCGCCGCCGAAGAGCAGCTGGAGCGGTCGCGCGGGTACGTCGATGCGGCCCTGTTCCTTGCCGTCCGCCCCGTAGATGAACACTTGGCCGTTGGCGACATAGACCCGGCCATCGGGCCCCTGCGCCACGCTCTCACCGCCTCGGTTCGCGAAGGCCTTGAGGTCGGTGACGGCACCGCCCACACCAAGCGTCCCGCTATAGGTCTTGTTCTCGGACTCATTGGTGACGAAGACCCGCTCGCCGGGCTTCGCGCTGACGAACCCATAAGTCTGCATCATCGGCGTCCAGCGCCACGGCCCCTGCGAGAGCGTCCGCCAGGCCGGCAGGGCGAGGCTGCCGTCGGGCGAGACATAGGCCTTCGCGTTCGACACGGCCATGTCGCGCGCGAACATCTGCGTGAGTGTGATGAACTTGTCGGTTGCAGGATCATATTGATCCTTGAACTCGCCATTGTTCCACCAATTGCCGGGGATCGCGATGCTCGCCGTCGTCGCTGCATTCTCGCTCGGCGCGATCAGCGTCAGCTGCTGCTCGGGCAAGCCGGGTCGGAAGCTGTACACCGTCCCTTCTGGGCCCTCGCTCGAGAGGACCATCACATTGCCCGACTTGTCGATCGCGAGATTGACCGGCGCCAGGCTCGCATCGCGCTCCAGCTTGAGGCCGCCGCTCTCACTCCAGTTGAAGACCCGGTTGAACTGCCGCTCAACGAACCAGAGCTTGCCATCCGGCGCCACCGCGCCGCCGGAGATCGACCAGAAACCCTCCGCCAGCTTGGCGACCGCAGCTCCCTGCGCCGCCGCGGGCTTCGGTGGATTTGCGTTTACGTCGAGCACCGCGAATTCGCGCTCGCGCACCTCGATCCCATGCGTCACGTCGACGATGGCATTGTCGTATGGGAACTTACTGGCGCGCAGGAACGTCGTGCAGCCGGTGCGATCGCACGTACCAAGGCCGCTCTCGGCGTTCACATGCACGTTGCGGAACCGGATGCCGTCGACATTCTCCAGCTCCACCGCCCGAGGCGCCGGCTTCAATGTCCGCGTCACCCGATAACCATGATAATTGGTGATGAGGATGTTGCGGCTATTGCGGATCGAGAGGCTGACGGCGTCCGGACTCTCGATCACTTCCTCCTCGGTCTGGGGCGCATGAAACTGCCAGTTTTCCGCGCGGTTGAGACCGATTTCGAGACGACCGTGATGCTCGTTGGAGAGCTGGAAAACGCGGCCCGGCGTGGCGGTGTCCGAGACGTAGAAACCCGATTGCGCGTCGGTATTCGGACTCCAGACGTTGGCGAAGGTGCCGCCGCCTCCATCTGTCACCCAGATGCTGTGATATTGCTTGTCCCAGCGCGCGCGCAGATCCGGGGTGCCAGGCCCGCCGAGCGCATAGGGATCGAAGCGAGCGCCGCCGAGCAACTCCGTGCCGTGGCCGCCCTGCATCTTGACGTCGTCCACCAGCGACCTGGCACCCGCCCTCCAGAGCAGGCCGGTGGCTCGCGCATTGCCGCCGCCGGTATGAAGGCCAAGGCCCGAGACGATATTGTCGCCGCCTTTTGGCGCCTCGATCAGCGCCTTCGGGGCACCGACTCCTTCGAACGTCACGAGGCCGTCCTGCAGGACGATCTGTGTCGAGCTCGGATTGAGGCCAATGAGCACCGTTTCGGGCTTGAGCCGCAACGTGTCGGTCACAGCATAAAAGCCAGTCGGGAAATAGAGCGCCTTGTTGCCATCGATCGCCGCCTGCAACACTGCGGTGTCGTCGCTCTTGCCGTCCCCCTTGGCCCCCAGCGCCTTCACATTCACCCACTGGCTCGTCGGCGGCAGGTCGCGAATGACCTGGGGGCCGGGCACCGGAAGCCGGGTGAGTGGCTCGGCCTTGTAGCGCGTCTCGTAGGCTCCGAAGACGCCCGGCGATGGCAGGGTCAGGCCGTAGGTGAACTCCGCCACCTTGTAGCTGCCCTTCTGTCCGACCTTCTTGCCGCTCTCGCGCATCCGGGCGAAGACCGGTGTGTTGGAAACGAGCGCATTGTCGAAACTGACCTGGGTAAAGACATTGTTCTCGTTGGAGATGATGACGCCCGCCTTGCTCACATTCTCGAAGCGCAGGTCCTGCCCGTAGAGCCAGTCCCCATAGCCCTCGTCGATCTCAATACCGACGGGCACGTTCCGGAACGTCACGTTGGACAGCGTAAGCCCCGCCTCATGTTCACGGATGGCCGCGACCCGCTGCCCTTCGAAGCTGGAATCGAGGAGCGTGTAGGACCAGGCCGGCGATGGTTTTTCGGTGACAATGCCATAGCGACCGCCGCGGAAATGCAGGTCCTCACCCTCGTTGCCGACCATGTAGACGCCCGCGAAGGCGTCCCCGAGATCAAAGTCCATATGCTTCAGGAACGCATGCTGCGCGGCATGCTCGCGGACGGCTGCCGTGGCCGGATTGCCCTTGCCCACCTTGATGTCGATATTGGCCATCGCAGGATAGAACGTGCCGCTATTGGCGTCGCCGATCATGTCCGTTTCAGGGACGGAGCCGGGGGGCGAAAAAGGTGGCTTGCGTCCAGCCCCCACACCGGCCGGTCCCTGGCCGAAATTCTGGCCGGTCGTCGCGCTGACAGGCGCGCTGCCGGTGAAGAACACCATGTTCTTGACGCCCTTCTGGAAGCCGGGCGTGTTGTCGGCCAGCATTAGCACCGGCCGGGTGGCACCGACGCCGATGAGGCGTACCCCAGGCCACAGGTAGAGCGTGCGTGTGATGCGATATTTGCCGGCGGGGAGAAAAACGATGGCACCGCCGCCGCGCCGATAGGCAGCGTCGAGGGCCTGCTGGATCGCGGCGCTGTCGTCGGCCTTGCCATCGCCTACGCCTCTGACGTTCACAGCCGCAGGATCATCCGGCGGACTGAGATAGACCGACGGGCCCGCCCAGGCCGGCGCAGCGCCGGTCAAAGCGGTTGCCGCAGCAAGCAAGGCGACGGAGGCGTATCGGCTGCTCATCTCTTTCTCCTGCTTTTTCCGCGCGGAATATTTCCCTGCGATAGGCGGGCGCTGCATCAGCGGCACCCACGACCATAGTCGTAATTTTGCCCGTCAGGGCATCAGCCGGCGGCGGCCCTGCAGAAGGTGCCAGCGCATGGAGATGGCCGCCCCGTCAGCGTCCTGCAGGCGGATCGCATCGACGATCATCTCATGCTCGGACAGCATGGCGCCAATAGCTTCAGGCGGGCGCGAGCGGCTGATGTCGACACCGGCGCGCATGATCCGCTCCACTTCCTCATACATGTGATCGAAAGTGGCGACGAAAGCGCTGTTGGCGGTGGCGAGCGCGATGGCGCGGTGAAGCGCCATATCCTCGAGGTGGGCCGGGCCGCTCGTAAGCAGCGCCTTGCGCAAATCCTGCCAGGCCCGCTCGATCGTCTCCATCTGGGCAGGCGAGCGACGCATGGCGGCGAGCCGGGCGGCTTCGGTCTCGACCACGAAGCGCACTTCATAACTACCGAGCGTCGCCGAGAGATCGTCGAGCGCCACATAAGCCCCCAGCCGCTCGGACGGGCGGCGCTTGACGAATGAACCGGCGCCGCGCCGCGCCTCCGTGATGCCGTCAGCCGCCAGTCGCACCAGCGCCTCGCGTACCACGGTACGGGACATGCCGAACATCTTCGCCAGGCGATCCTCGGAGGGCAGCCGGTCGCCCGTCTGCAGCCCATCCGTATTGATGATCTCAACGATCCGTGTGTAGGCCCGATCGGCCAGGCGTTCCTCGATCATGGCACCTCGTTCATTGTATAAGTCCGTCCACTGAGGACCGCGAACTCAAATCAGATAGCTTCCAAGCAAAACGAAGACGAGTCCGGCGACGGAGATGACGGTTTCGATCACGGACCAGGTTCGGAAGGTGTCCGCAGTACTCGTCCCGACATAGCTTTTGACCAGCCAGAAGCCGGGATCATTGACATGACTGAAGAAGACCGAACCGCAACCGATGGCGAGCACGGTCCACTCTGGAGACGTCCCGGACGCGGCGACCAGACCAGGCACGACGCCCGCCGTCGTGATTGTCGCTACCGTGGCCGAGCCGGTGGCGAGACGGATCGAGACAGCGATGAGCCAGGCGAGCAGCAGCGGCGAGATGACATGCGCACTGGCAAGGCGCGCCAGCAGGTCGGAAAGGCCGGCGCTCACGAGGACTTGCTTGAGCGCGCCGCCCGCGCCGATGGACAGCAGGATCGCGCCCGCCGGAATGACCGCCTCCACCCAGATATCGCCCTGCAA
Source organism: Sphingobium sp. (assembly GCA_036404995.1). Lineage (GTDB taxonomy): Bacteria > Pseudomonadota > Alphaproteobacteria > Sphingomonadales > Sphingomonadaceae > Sphingobium. The sequence continues at coordinate 15,632 of DASWYL010000048.1, forward strand.
ACTGGCGTCGACCATCCTTCGCCCGAACAGCAGCGGCAGCGCAACCAGATTGGCGACGAGCAAGGCAAAGACCGGATTGGACGCCCCGGCAAGCCAAGCGAAGCGCACGGCCATGTCCACCGGCATGAGCGCCACCGTCTGGCCGAGTGCAATCAGGATGACCGGCATGAGCACGACCGCGAGGGCAGCGCTCCGCGACGGCCGGGCTCCACCTGGGCCCGGCAGCTCAATGGCAGGGAGAGTGAGGGGGATACCTCGCGAGATGAAACGCGCGAGCAGCGGTCCCGCGATAATGCCTGTGGGGATGGCAACGAGTAGGCCATAGCCCATTGTGCGGGCCAGATCGGCATGCAGCGCGCTCACGGCGAGCAACGGCCCGGGATGCGGCGGCACCAGTGCATGGACGATGGAAAGCCCAGCCAGCGCCGGCAGCATCAGCCGAAGCTTGCCGGCGTCGTCGTCGAGGCCAGCCGGGAGGCTGGCGGCAGCGGCCACGACGATCGGCAGCAGCAGCACCAGCCCCGTTTCGAAGAACAGGGGCAGCCCGATCAGCATCGCGACGAACAGGCTGACCCAGGCCGCGGCACGAGGCCCGGTCAGGGCGAGCGCGCTACGGGCCAACGAGGCGGCGCCATTGGATATCTGGAGCATTGCGCCCAAGGAAAGGCCAAGCGCGACGACCAGACCCGTGCCGCCCAGAATATCGCCCGCGCCCTTCTGCACTGCAGCCGCCGTGTCGTTCATCGGCAGACCGGCCAGCAGCCCGACCAGGAAGGCGCCGCATAGCAGGCCAATGAAGGGATGTAGCCGGCCTCTGATGATGAGGATGACCGAGACGGCGATGCCCGCGACGGCCGCGGCTAGGAGCCTGATATCGTCTGGACTCATGCTTTGGCGCCGTCGGCCGGGCGCCGCCTGTATAGCGATTCATACGACATGCGGATGTGCATCCGACCCCTCCCGTGCCGGCGACCTGTTTGACCGCCTGTTGCCTTATTCAAAATCTGTATGACAGCATCTCCACATAAATCCAGATATTTCACTGTATAAGAAACCGACTTACATATTTGCTGCTTGAATTAGTCTGACGGATTTTGATACTCAGACAAAAGAAAACGAATCAAGCTGGCCCGCGCGGTACGCCGGCAGACTGCAGGGCTCCGACCCGCGGCTGCGGGGAAGAAAGGGAGAAGAGATGTCGGCCGAAGGCAAGATCGCAGGCGACCATGTTGCGCGGAGCGGCGCATCCGTTGCGGACATCGGGCAACTCACACCGACGCAGCGCAAGGTGCTCGAAGGCGTCCATCTCGGACTCCTGAACAAGCAGATCGCCTTCAATCTGGGCATCGCGGAAGCGACCGTGAAAGCCCACATGACTGCCCTCATGCGCAAGCTCAAGGTCAGGAACCGGACGCAAGTCGCCATCATGGCGCAAAGCATGGTCGAGGGCATGGCCTTCGGGCACTTACAGCACTGAACGCGAAGGCGCTCTTCTGGCGCCCCGAACTATTGTTTTTAAACCTTATCGGCGCCCATTTCTATTCAACTGTAACCGATTTGGCGAGATTCCTCGGCTGATCCACGTCCGTGCCCTTGAGCACCGCGACATGATAGGCCAGCAGCTGCGCGGGTACCGCATAGACCATCGGCGCGATCAGGGGGTGAACCTTCGGCATCACCAGCGTCGCCATGCAGCCATCACCCGCCGCCTGTACGCCGTCATAGTCCGAGATGAGCACGACCTTGCCTCCGCGCGCCTGGACTTCCTGCATGTTCGAGACGGTCTTGTCGAATAGCGGCCCGGATGGCGCAATGACGATGACGGGCACCGCCTCATCGATGAGCGCGATCGGCCCGTGCTTCATCTCGCCCGCTGCATAGCCCTCGGCGTGGATATAGCTGATTTCCTTGAGTTTTAGTGCCCCCTCAAGAGCCAGCGGATAGGCCGTGCCTCGCCCCAGATAGAGCACATCACGGGCCGGCGCGATGAGCGGGGCGATCGCCTGCACCGACTCATCATAGGCAAGCGCGGCGTTGATCGCAGCCGGCGCTTCGGCAAGGTGGCGGACGATTTCCTTCTCGTCGGCCGGCGACAATCGCCCCTTGGCGCGCGCGAGGTTGGCGGCGAGCGCGGCAAGCACGGCGAGCTGGCAAGTAAACGCCTTGGTCGAGGCGACGCCAATCTCGGGGCCGGCATTGGTCGGCAGCAAGAGGTCCGCCTCGCGCGCCATGGTGCTGGTCGGCACGTTCACGACGGCGGCTATCTTCTGCCCCTCGGCCTTGGCGTGACGAAGGGCAGCGAGCGTATCAGCGGTCTCGCCCGACTGGCTGATGACCAGCGCCAGCCCACCCGGTTCCATCACCGGCTCGCGGTAGCGGAACTCGCTCGCCACATCGATGTCGACCGGCACGCGCGCATATTGCTCGAACCAGTATTTGGCGACCATACCGGCATAATAGCTCGTCCCGCACGCGACGATGGTGACACGGCTGATGGAGGAGAGATCGAAGTGCGGCACCGGCAACGAAACCTGATCGTCGAGACGGCGCAGATAGGCGCGCAACGTCTGCGCCACCACGACCGGCTGCTCGTAGATCTCCTTCTGCATGAAGTGGCGATGATTGCCTTTGTCGATCATCGCACCCGAGACCCCGGAAACCGTCACCGCGCGCTCGACGGGCTTGTCCTGCTGGTCGAAGATCTTCGCGCCGTCGCGGTCGATGACGACCCAGTCGCCTTCCTCCAGATAGGCGATCTGCTGCGTCAGCGGCGCAAGCGCCAGCGCGTCGGAGCCGAGATAGGTCTCCCCCTCCCCATAGCCGACCACGAGCGGCGAACCGAGGCGCGCGCCGATCAGCAATTCGGGATGCTGGCGGAACAGGATGGCGAGCGCAAAGGCGCCGTGCAGCCGCGGCAGGACGGCGGCGACGGCCTCCTGCGGGCTCTTGCCGGCCTCGACCTGTTCGCTCACCAGATGCGCCACGACCTCTGTGTCGGTCTCACTCGTGAACACGCGGCCGCGCGCCTGCAGTTCCTCGCGCAGCGGCTTGAAATTCTCGATGATGCCGTTGTGGACGACGGCGACTTCGCCGGTCGCGTGCGGATGGGCATTGCTCGTCGTCGGCGCGCCATGGGTCGCCCAGCGCGTGTGTGCGATACCCGTCGTGCCGGGGAGTGGCGCGGCAGCCAGCTCGCGCGCCAGATTGCCAAGCTTGCCTTCAGCGCGGCGGCGCTCGATGCGCCCGTCGACGACCGTGGCGATGCCGGCTGAGTCATAGCCGCGATATTCGAGGCGCTTGAGGCCATCGAGCAGCCGCTCCGCGACCGCTTCGCCACTCACGATACCGATGATGCCGCACATGGGACTTAGCCTTCTGTTGTCTGGAGTTTGTATGGAATGCGGACGCCCAGCATGTTGGCCGGGAAGACGGCCGCATTCCGTGTCACGAGGATACGGCCCGAAAGCTGGGCCGTGGCAAGGATCAGCGCGCTCGACAAGGGAAAAGCCCGACGCTGGCTCATCAGCATGGCCGCGCGGCGAGCAATCTCGTCAGAAATCTCCACGATGTTGAAATGGCGCAGGAAGCGCTCGATACGGTCGCCATCGTCGGGCAAGGCCTGGGCCATCAGTTCGATCCAGCTGACACGGCTCAGATAGCGGCGCTTGCAGGACTCCAGCTCGGCCTGCGCGGGCACGTGGCCGCGCAGCGCGTCAAGCAGGATGCCAGTGTCGAACAATGCCTCGCTCATGAGCGGGTCTTGATCCGCTCGGCCCAGATGCCGAAAAAGGCTTCGAGATCATCCCCTTTGGTGTCGGCGCGATAGGCAGCCACCGCATCGCGCAGCAGCTGCGCGCGCGACGTGCCGAGCTGGGCGGCGCGCGCGTCGAGCCAGCTGATATCGTCATCAGGAAGGTCGGCAAGGACTCGCATGATATGCTGATATCATATCATGATATATCCGCAAGTCCATTTCGCAGAAATGGCGCAAGTGCACCGCTTGCAAATCCTTGCGCGCTTCCGGCTGCATCGATGCTGAACGGGGACGGAAAGAATGGAGGCAGCACCCGGCCGCCTCCATTCCCTCCCACAACTTCTCCGCCTTGCGCCAGGGAGACACTCCCCGGCGGGCGTGAGAAAGTCGGCAACGCATCGCCCCCACGGCCATGCGTCGGCGGCTGCGGTCTCCCCACGATAGCCCGCGCCGACTTCAAAAGATGGACAACCGCCTGCTCCTCAGCCCTGCGGCCGCCAGATATCATGCTGTCCGGTCGCAAACCCGTTCAGAACGGACCACCGCGCGACCTGAACCGACTATGTCAGCGGCTCATCGGTCGGTATTGGAAAGATTCGACGTCTGCGACGAACCGAAAAAAATTCACCAAAATCCTAGGATTTAGCTTTCTTGATAGCCATCTTGGTTCGGAAGGCCGCCGCCCAACCTGGCTTTTCCTGCTGCTCCGGACGAACCAGCGCGAGCGCGTCCGCACTGACGTCGCGCGTCACGACGCTTCCGGCCCCGACGATCGCCCCGTCGCCTATGCTGACCGGGGCGACCAAGGCACTGTTCGACCCGATGAAAGCGCCGGCGCCGATCTCCGTCCTGTATTTGAGGAAGCCGTCATAATTGCAGGTGATGGTACCCGCGCCGATATTGGCTTGGGGGCCGACGGTTGCATCACCGATATAGCTGAGATGATTGGCTTTGGCACCTTCTCCGAGTGTCGCCGCCTTGATCTCGACAAAATTGCCAACCTTCGACTTATCACCCAAGATCGTGCCGGGGCGTAACCGTGCATAGGGCCCGACGCTCGCGCGCGTGCCAACCGTGGCACCTTCCAGATGCGAGAATGCATGAATGACAGCACCGTCCGCGATTCGCACTCCAGGACCGAAGACGACATTCTGCTCGACCACGACGTCGCGGCCGAGCTGCGTATCGTGGGAGAAGAACACCGTCTCGGGCGCGAGCAGAGTCGCGCCGTCCTTCATCGCCTCGATGCGCCGCGCAGCCTGCCAGCTCGCTTCGACGGCGGCGAGTTCGACCCGGCTGTTCACGCCAGCGACTTCTCCGGCATCTGCCTCGATCACCGCGCTCGAGCGGCCATCTCTGGCGGCTAGCATGACGATGTCGGGCAGGTAATATTCGCGCGCGGTATTGTCGTTACCGACACGCGCCAGCAGGGCGAAAAGATCCGCCGCGCGGACGGCCATAAGGCCGCTATTGCAGAGGTCCACCGCACGCTCGTCGTCGCTGGCATCCCTATATTCAACCATGCGCGCGATCCGCCCATCTGCGTCCGCAATGATCCTGCCATAGGCGGCAGGATCCTGGGGCCGAAAGCCGAGCACGACGCAGGCCGGGGCGTCGGCGGCATGAAGTCGCGCGATCATCGCAGCCATGGTCCCGGACCGCACAAGGGGCACATCGCCATAGAGAACCAGTACGTCGCCCTCAAAGCCGGCGAGCGCAGCCTCGGCCTGACGCACCGCATGGCCTGTGCCGTGCTGCTCGGCCTGCATGGCAATATCGACCCCGAGGCCCTCGACGGCTTCTGTGACCTGCTCGCGGCTCGCGCCAACGACGACCACCTGCTTGACGGGATCGAGCGCCTTCACGCTCGCCAGCAGGTGCAGCAGCATCGGCCGTCCGGCGATGGGGTGCAGGACCTTGTGGAGATCGGACTTCATGCGGGTGCCCTGCCCGGCGGCCAGCACGATCACGGCGAGAGGAGATGTAGTCAAGGCGGGTTCCTGCTCCGGGTGTCGATGGCCAATTGCCATGTTTAACTTGATCGCGCCACAGCGCAGAGGGCATGAGCGGCGGCCATGACGGATATTCCCTTCGACATTGTCGGCTTCGATCTCGACGGAACACTGGTCGACAGTGCCCAGGATCTCGCCAACGCGGTCAATCACGCGCTCGGCAAAATGGGCTTGCCGCCGCACAGCCTCGATAACGTCAAGCGTTTCGTCGGCAAGGGCGTGCGCGTCCTCATGGAGCGGGCGCTAAAGGCGGACAATGCCTATTCCGAGGAGGCGATGAAAACAGCATTGCCGCTGTTCACAGCCTATTACGACGCCAATGTCTGCGTCCACACCGCGCCTTATCCCGGGGCGGTCGCAGCGCTTGAGACACTGAAGGAACGGGGCGTGCGCCTCGCCGTCTGCACCAACAAATCTGAGCGCTTCACACTGCCGCTGATCGAGACACTCGGCCTGCTGCCCCTGTTCGACGCCATTGTGGGCGGCGATACGCTTGGTCCGGGCATCCTGAAACCCAGCCCGGCCCCGATCACTGCCATGGTCGCGCGCGCGGGCGGCGGGCGCGCCGTCTTCGTCGGCGATACCTCCAACGACATCGACGCGGCCCGCGCAGCAAAAATCGCCAGCGTCGCGGTGCGCTTCGGATTCATCGACGAGGCCGACAGCCTCGGCGCCGACGCCACGCTTGCGCATTTCGACGATCTGGTCGGCCTCCTCGAGAACTGGCTAGGCTGATGCGATTGCCGTCGCCGACTCAGTCGAAATAGCATAGGCGGCCTCCATGCGGCTCTGGTTCGACAGAACGGTCTGGATTGTGCTGGCGGCCGTGCTGTCCGGCACCGCAGCGGTCTATGCGCTCACCGACAGCATCGAGGCGACGGCCGCGAGTGGACTGGCCGGCCTTTTTGCGCTCGCAATGCTCTATGACGCTGTCGAGCGCGGCACCGTCCATGCCAGCGCGCCGTCAGCCGAAGCCACCACTCCCGGCGATCCCGACGCCGGCGCGAGCGAGGAACTGGTTGTCCTGATCGAAGCGGTCCCTGAGCCATTGCTGGTGGTCCATCGCGGCCGGGTCGAGCAATGCAATGCCGCGGCGCTCGCTCTGCTCGGCGCCCATATCAGGGGCGAAGACATACGCCTGGCGCTTCGTCACCCAGCCGCAATCGACCTGCTCAAGCGCGCAGCCGTGGAGAGCGGCGCCGAGCGCGTCGACATTGCAGGACTCGGTGCGCCCGATCAGCTTTGGGAACTGACCGTCCATCCGCTCTCCGAGCAGCGCCAGCTCCTGCTGCTCGCCGACCAGAGCGGGCGGCAGGCCGCGGAGAAGATGCGCGTCGACTTCGTCGCCAATGCCAGCCACGAGCTACGCACGCCGCTCGCGGGCATTCTTGGCTTCATCGAGACACTGCGCGATCCTGTCGCGGGATCGGACGCCGCGACGCGGGATCGCTTCCTCGGCATCATGGATGGCGAGGCGCGCAGGATGCAGCGCCTCGTCGACGATCTGATGTCGCTTTCCCGCATTGAGGCCGAGAAATATCACCTGCCCAACCAGCCGGTGCCGATCCTGCCGCTGGCCGAGGAAGTGCTCCAGGTCTTCCGCCAGAGCCAGAACAAGCGCGCACTGGATATCGTGCTCGCCGTCGACCCCGACCTGCCTCCGCTTGTTGGGGACCGTGCCCAGCTATCGCAGCTCCTCCACAATCTCGTCAGCAACGCGATGAAATATGGCGCGCCCGGCACGGAGATCAGCGTCGCCGCGCGCCTGCTTCCTTACGACATGGTGGAGCTTTCGGTGACCGATCGCGGCGACGGCATCGCGCCCGAGCACCTGCCCCGGCTGACCGAACGATTCTACCGAGTCGATTCGAGCCGCAGCCGCGCCATGGGCGGAACCGGTCTCGGCCTCGCCATCGTGAAACACATCGTCCAGCGTCATCGCGGCCTGCTGAATATCGACAGCAAGTTGGGACAGGGTACGATTGTTCGCGTCGAACTCCCTGTTTTCGTTGAAGCGGGGCGCAAGGCCGATCAGACCGCCGATCAACAGCCGGAGATCGATCTGGCCCAGCGTCACAAAAGTGCAATGTAAATGTCACATTGGCGCGACGGTGAGGTCCTAGGGCTTTTCCGACAGGCTGCACTCAAACGTCGCCAACATGGAGAAAATACATGCGCTATGCGCTCTTGGCAGCATCCGTGCTGATGCTCGCCGGTTGCCAGAATCAGGCCTCATCGGGTGGTGGCGCGGCCGCGCGCGACCAGATTCGCGCGGTCGGCTCCTCGACTGTCTTCCCTTTCGCCACGACCGTGTCCGAGCTGTTCGTGCAGGCCAATCCCGGCATGAAATCGCCGATCACCGAGTCGACCGGCACGGGCGCCGGCATGAAGCTGTTCTGCGCCGGCGTCGGTGCGCAGCATCCCGACATCGAAAATGCCTCGCGCCGCATGAAGAAGAGCGAGTTCGAGCAGTGCAAGGCGAACGGCGTCACCGACATCGTCGAGATCCAGATCGGTGTCGACGGCCTCGCCTTCGCTGAATCCGTGAAGGGCCCGGGCTTCAAGCTGACACCCAAGCTCATCTATGAAGCGCTTGCCGCCGATCCCTATGGCAAGGGCGCCAACAAGGCGAAGACCTGGAAGGACGTCGATCCTTCGCTGCCGGCCACTCCGATCAGCGTCTTCGGCCCCCCCTCGACCTCGGGCACGCGCGATTCGCTTGCCGAGCTCATCCTGACCGTCGGCTGCGAGAGCGACCCGGCGATGAAGGAACTCAAGAAGAGCGACGAGGCCAAGCACAAGAAGCTGTGCACCCAGATCCGCGAAGACGGCGCCTATGTCGACGCTGGCGAAAACGACAATCTCATCGTGCAAAAGCTCGACAAGAACCCCAATGCGCTGGGCGTGTTCGGCTTCTCCTATCTCGACGCCAATCGCGATACGCTGAAGGATGTCCCTCTGAATGGCATCGCCGCGACCTATGACACGGTCGCCAATGGGAGCTATCCGGGTGCGCGCCCGCTCTACATCTATGTCAAGAAGGCGCATCTCTCCGCCGTTCCGGGCCTCAAGGCCTATGTCGAGACCTACGCCAAGAACTGGGATCCGAACGGCGCGCTCACCAAGCGCGGCATGGTCGCAGCGCACGAGGATGTGCGCAAGGCAAGCGTCGAGAAGGTCGCCAACATGCCGTCGCTCAATGGCGACGAACTGAAGTGACAAGAGCGCCGGCCTCGCTCCCCGACGGAGCGAGGCCGCGCATCGTGGGGACGAAATCGCAGTGAAGGGTATCATGATCGTCCTGATCGTCCTCGGCCTCGCGCTGGTCGGATGGATCGTGGCGCGTGCGCGCGCCATGCGCCTCCAGGCCAGTGCTGGCCGGCTCGGCACCAACAGCCGGCCCTCCCAGCATGGCTGGTATGTGGCGCTATGGACGGCCCTGCCGGCGCTCATCTTCCTCGCCGTCTGGGCCAATGTCATGCCAGGGCTGGTGACAAATGCTGTGCTGGGCACACCCGAGGCACAGTCTCTTCCGAGCGACGCCTTTGCCCGCTCGTCGATCCTCGGCGAAGCGCAGGGCATCGCGAATGGCAGCGGCCAGACTGCCTTCAATCCGGCATCGCAGGCACTCGTCCAACCCTATCGCGACGCGACGACGCGCTACAGCGCCATCGGCGCGATCCTGGCGGCCATTCTCGCCTTCGCGGGCGGCGCCTACGCCTTTTCGCGGGTAAGCCCGGCTTTCAAGGCCCGCAGCCGCGTCGAACGGCTGGTGATGTTCTCGCTGTTGCTCGCTTCGCTGATCGCCGTCCTGACGACCGCCGGCATCGTCATCTCGCTTCTCTTTGAATCCATGCGCTTCTTTGCGCTCGTGAACCCCATCGACTTCCTCTTCGGGCTCAAGTGGAGCCCACAGTCGGCGGCCCTCGGCTACGGCAACAAGGATGCGTTCGGCGCCGTCCCGCTCTTCTGGGGCACCGTCTTCATCGGCGCCATCATTGCCATGGTCGTCGCGATACCCCTCGGCCTCATGAGCGCCATCTACCTGACCCAATATGCGCGGCCCGCGACGCGCAAGTGGATGAAGCCCATCCTCGAGGTGCTCGCAGGCGTGCCCACCGTAGTTTATGGCTATTTCGCAGCGCTTACCGTTGCGCCAGCGCTCCGCAATTTCGCAGTATCCGCGGGCATCTCCGGCGCCTCCTCTGAGAGCGCCTTGGCTGCGGGCCTCGTCATGGGCGTCATGATCATCCCGTTCGTTTCCTCCATGGCCGACGACAGCATCGCCGCCGTGCCACAGTCAATGCGCGACGGGAGCCTCGCCATGGGTGCAACGACCAGCGAGACGATTCGCAAGGTCCTGATCCCGGCCGCCTTGCCCGGTGTGGTCGGTGGCGTGCTGCTCGCTGTCAGCCGGGCCATCGGCGAGACGATGATCGTCGTCATGGCGGCAGGCCTTGCCGCCAACCTGACGCTCAATCCATTCGCCAGCGTCACCACGGTCACCACCCAGATGGTGCAGCTGCTGACCGGTGACCAGGAGTTCGACAGCGCCAAGACGCTCGCCGCGTTTGCGCTCGGGCTGGTGCTCTTCGTCGTGACCCTGCTGCTCAACATCGTCGCGCTGCGCGTCGTGAAAAAATATCGGGAGGCTTACGAATGAGCGCCGCCGCTCTGCCTTTGGATGCCATCCCGGCCGAACCCAGCCGTGCGCCGACCGACTGGAAGGGCGACGTCATGCGCAAGCGCATTGCCCGTCGCTATGCCGCCGAGCGCCGGTTCCGCCTGCTCGGTCTGGGTGCCGTCGCCCTGTCGGCCGGTTTCCTCGCCTTCCTGCTCATCTCGATGATGTCGAGCGGCCTGCGCGGCTTCACCCGCACCGAGATCGCGCTGCCGATCGACTTCGCGCAGTCGCCGATCCTGATAGATCCAGCCGCGCTCAAGGCTGGCAATCCCGAGCTGGTGCTGGCCAATGCCAATTTACCGGCGGTCATCGACGATGCCGCGAAAAAGGCGTTCGGCGTTAATGGCACGGAGATGCTCTCGCCCGGCGCCGTCATCGCCGTCCGCAAGGCCATCATCGCCGATCCGTCGATCCTTTCCGGCAAGGCGACGATCCGCGTGCCCGCGTCGGAAGGCGTGGACGTTGCAGCCAAGGGCAACGGCGCTCCCGCCAACGAAGCCTCGATCGCGACGCTCCAGAAGACCAATGCGCTTTCGACCGCCTTCAACTGGCAGTTCCTGACCGCCAGCGACGGTACCGATCCGACGCAGGTCGGGATCTGGGGAGCGCTCAAGGGCTCGCTTCTCACCATGGGCGTGACGCTGCTGCTGAGCTTCCCCATCGGCGTGTTCGCGGCCCTCTATCTCGAGGAATACGCGCCCCGGAATCGCTGGACAGACCTCATCGAGGTCTCGATCAACAATCTCGCGGCCGTGCCCTCGATCATCTTCGGCCTGCTCGGCCTCGCCATCTTCCTCAATATGTGGAACCTGCCGCGCTCGGCGGCGCTAGTCGGCGGCATGACGCTCGCACTCATGACCATGCCGGTCATCGTCATTGCCGGGCGCAATGCCATCAAGGCAGTTCCGCCCTCGATCCGCGACGCAGCACTCGGCATCGGCGCCTCACCGATCCAGGTCGTGTTCCACCATGTGCTGCCGCTGGCCCTGCCCGGCATCCTGACCGGCACGATCATTGGCATGGCTCGCGCGCTCGGCGAAACCGCGCCGCTCCTGATGATCGGCATGCGCGCCTTCATCGCCTCGCCGCCGGGCGGGGTCACCGATCCGGCGACCGTGCTCCCCGTCCAGATCTTCCTGTGGTCGGACGAAGTGGGGCGCGGCTTCATCGAAAAGACCTCGGCGGCCATCATCGTTCTGCTGCTCTTCCTGCTGACGATGAATGGCCTCGCCATCTACCTGCGCAACAAGTTCGAGAAACGGTGGTAATCAGACCCATGTCCGACACACAGACGGTCACCAACAAAATGTCGGCGCGCGGCGTCAACGTCTTCTATGGCGAGAAGCAGGCCATCAACAATGTCTCGATCGACGTCGATCTGGAGAATGTGACGGCGTTCATCGGCCCGTCGGGCTGCGGCAAGTCGACTTTCCTGCGGACATTGAACCGCATGAACGATACGGTCGCGAGTGCGCGCGTCGAGGGCCAAATCACCCTCGACGGCGAGGATATCTATGCTTCGGGCATGGACGTGGTGCAGCTGCGCGCCCGGGTCGGCATGGTCTTCCAGAAGCCCAACCCCTTCCCGAAGTCGATCTACGAGAATGTCGCTTACGGGCCGCGTATCCACGGCCTCGCCAACGGCAAGGCGGAGATGGACGTCATCGTCGAGCGCTCGCTGCGCCAGGCGGGTCTCTGGGAAGAGGTCAAGGACCGACTGCAGGAGAGCGGCACGGCCCTCTCCGGCGGCCAGCAGCAGCGCCTTTGCATCGGCCGGGCGATCGCCGTCGATCCCGAGGTCATCCTCATGGACGAGCCCTGCTCTGCGCTCGATCCCATCGCCACCGCCAAGATCGAGGAGCTGATCCACGACCTACGCGGCCGCTACGCGATCGTCATCGTGACCCACAATATGCAGCAGGCAGCGCGCGTCTCCCAACGGACGGCCTTCTTCCACCTTGGAACGCTGGTCGAATATGGCGCGACATCCGACATCTTCACCAATCCCAAGCAGGAGCGGACGAAGGATTACATCACTGGCCGTTACGGTTGAGCCAGCAGGACGGGACACGAGACATGACTGAACATACGGTCAAGGCCTTCGACGACGACATCAACGCCCTGCGCGCACTCATCGCGGAGATGGGCGGCCTCACCGAAGACGCCATCGACAACGCCATGAAGGCGCTGACGACGCGCGACGAGGAGCTCGCACAGAAGGTGGTCGAAGGCGACAAACGCATCGACGAACTGGACGCGCAGATCGAGAAGCTGGTCGTACAAACGATCGCGCTGCGGGCCCCGCTCGCGGACGACCTGCGTGAGATCATCGCTGTGCTCAAGATCTCCAACGTGGTCGAGCGCATGGCCGACTATGCCAAGAACATCGCCAAGCGCGTCAGCACGATCAACCGCTCCAAGCAGGTCGAACCGCTCTCGCTGCTCCCCTCCATGGCGCAGATCGCGCGCGAGATGGTCAAGGGTGCGCTCGACGCTTTCGTTGCGCGCGATCCGGTCAGGGCCGTGCAGATCATCGAGCGCGACCGCGCCGTCGACGATTTCTACAATTCGATCTTCCGCACCATGGTGACCTTCATGATGGAAAATCCGAAGATGATCTCGGAGAGCACCCACATCATGTTCATCGCCAAGAATCTGGAGCGGATCGGCGATCACGCCACCAACATTGCGGAGATGGTCCACTATATCGTGACCGGCGAAAAGCCGCCGGAGCGCGAGAAGCTGACCTCAGTTGAATAAGATCCGCCCGAGGAGTGAAATCATGGGACGCGCCAACCTGTTGCTGGTCGAGGACGATGCGGCACTCGCCGAACTCCTGAACTGGCATTTCGATCGCGAGGACTTCGACGTTCGCCAGACGCCCGACGGCGAGGAAGCACTGATCCTCGCCCAGGAGCGGACGCCGGATATCGTCCTGCTCGACTGGATGGTCGAGAACCTGTCCGGAATCGAGGTCTGCCGCCGCCTGCGCCGCATGCCCGAAACGCAGAATGTGCCGATCATCATGCTGACCGCACGCGGCGAGGAAGAGGATCGCGTACGCGGCCTCGAGACCGGCGCTGACGATTATGTGACCAAGCCCTTCAGCCCGCGCGAGCTCATCGCGCGCGTCAACGCAGTGCTACGCCGCGTGCGCCCGGCGCTGGCGGGCGAAGTGCTTAGCTTCGGCGATCTGGAGATGGATACGGTCGCGCACAAGGTGCGGCGCGGCGGCGAGGTCATTCCGCTCGGCCCAACCGAATTTCGCCTCCTGCGGCACTTGCTGGAGCATCCCGGCTGGGTGTTCTCGCGCGAGCGGCTGCTCGACAGCGTCTGGGGCCAGGACAGCGAGATCGAACTGCGCACCGTGGACGTGCATATCCGCCGCCTGCGCAAGGCGATCAACGCCGGCGACCGCCCGGACATCATCCGCACGGTCCGCTCGGCCGGTTATTCGCTGGATGCTGACGCCGCCTGATCCGGCACGGACGGCCCCCATTGCGTCCTGCCGCTCATGATGTTGACGGGCATTGGCACGAGTGCCAAGTTGAGTCCGTCCACATCAGGCGTCAGGAGAGCGAGCCGTGAAACCAATCCATCTATGTGCGGCGTTGCTCGCCTTTGTTGCCGCACCCGTGTTCGCCCAGCCGACGTCCTGGACCGTGGACAAGGCGCAGAGCAGCGTCGGCTTTTCGGGCAAGCATGCCGGATCTGACTTCAACGGCAAGTTTGGGACGTGGGACGCCACGATCCTGTTCGATCCCGCCGACCTCGCGCATTCGTCGGCCAAGGTCACCTTCCAGACCGGCACCGCCAAGACGGGCAACGAAATGGAAGACGAGGCGCTGGGCCAGGAGGAATGGCTCAACCCCGCCAAATTTCCGACCGCGACCTTCACTAGCACCCAGATCACATCGGCAGGGGGCAACAACTATGTTGCCAAGGGCATGATCGCGCTGAAGGGCAAGACGCTGCCCGCAACGCTCAACTTCACGCTGACGATCAGCGGCAACAGCGCGACGATGAGGGGCAGCAGCACCGTCGACCGGCTCGCCTATGACATCGGTACCGTGTCCGACGCGAACGGGACGTTCGTGTCGAAGGATATCGGCATCACGGTGGATCTGGTGGCAAAGAAATAGGCTGAACGGAAGCGTTAGCCGCCGGTGGAGAACGGCAGCGAGTCCGGCGGTAGATTTTTCATCCCGTATTTGGCGACGATTTCGTCATATTTGGCCTTGTCGCGCGGCATTTCGAGCTGGGCAGCCGAGACCTCGCGAAACATCTTTTCAAGACCGCCGGGGACCAGCGTCAATACATGCTCGCCGGGCTCATCGCTCACGTTCCGAAACGTGTGCGGAACACCTCTCGGCATGAAGATGATGCTGCCGGCCGGCGCATCCACCTCGTCGTCGCCATGGCGCATGCGATAATGTCCGCGCACGATCGTGAAAATCTCATCTTCCCGGGAGTGCACATGCGGCGCGGCGCCGGCGCCCGGTGGCACAAACATACGCATCACCGCGGCCGAGCCGTTGGTGTCATTGCTATCCACTTCGACGAACGCTTTCAGGGCGAGGAACTTGAAGGCCCTTTGTTCCTTCTCGACCGAGCTGGTTGCCTGATGTCCATGATTGGCCAACGGCGCCTGACCAGCCGCCGCAGATCCGAAAAACAACGCCGATACGCCAGTGACCGCGCCCCGTCGCGTGATGCCAGTCTCCGCCATGCTTGCCTCCCCCGCCCATAACTTTCATAGCCCGGCCCTCGCCAACCGGCTCGTACATCCGTGAGTCCGCTAATCCTCGACGATCTTCATCAGCCGCCGCTCGACCGGCGCCAGCACCCCTGCGAGTTCCTGCCCGCGCCGCAGCACGGTGCCCGCCTCGCCGATGAGCGCCCACATGCCCTGGCGGTTGCGCAGCGCGGGGCGCTTCTCGATGCGGATTTCCGGTCTCTCGGCGGTGCGGCGGAAGGCAGAGAAGATCGCCGCCTCCCGGCTGAAATCGAACGCATAGTCCCGCCATTGGCCGGCCGCGACCATGCGGCCGTAGAGATCCATGATGCGTGAAAGCTCGAGGCGTTCGAACCCTGTCTGAAGCGGCGCTCCCGGCTGCGGGGAGCGGGGAAACGGTGTGACGTTATTCACCGCAGCTCGTCATGCGCGCGTCCGCGACCGGCGATCGCCGGGTGTGCCGGGCTCATCGTCACTGTCGCGCTCGGCGACCAGCTCGGCCAGGCGCTTGCGCAGTTGCTCGACCTCGCACTGGAGGATTTCCAGCTTCTGCGTCTGCGGATCGTAGCAGTCGCTGCACGGCGTACCGTAGGGCACGAAGTCCTTCTGATATTCCTTGGCGTCGACCAGCATGGGCTTCGCCGGAATGCCGGTCATCACCGCGCCCGCCGGCACATCCTTCGTGACGACGGCGTTGGCACCGATGCGCGCACGCTCGCCGACGATCACGGGTCCCAGCACCTGGCAACCAGATCCCAAGATCGCACCGTCGAGAATGGTCGGGTGGCGCTTGCCGGCAATGCCATTGGCCGGATCCGTACCGCCCAACGTCACGCACTGGTAGATCGTCACATTATCGCCGATTTCGGCCGTCTCGCCGATCACGGTGAAACCATGGTCGATGAAGAAGTTCTTTCCGATCTTGGCACCGGGATGAATGTCGATGGCGGTCAGAAAGCGCGCGAAATGATTGACGCAGCGCGCAAGGAAGAAAAGCCGGGCGCGAAACAGGCGGTGCGCAATCTTGTGCAACCCGACCGCCCAGACGCCGGGATAAATCAGGATCTCGAGCCGCGAACGGGGCGCAGGATCGCGCGCCTTCACGGAGTTGAGATAGGCAATCAGTCCCATGTCGCTCGGATCCTCGTGTCGGGCAAGACACCCATTTTAGTCGCTTGCGGTACAGATTTCCAGAGGAAGGGGAAGAACGGGTGCGTCAAAGAATTACTTGTCTTGCTCTGGCACGCGAAATGCTCAATCTCTATTAAACCAATTGTAAAATGGAATGGCAGTGCACGAGTCCTGGTTTTCGATCGCTGAAGCGCTACTCCCTTTCGTCCTTGTCGGCTTCGGGGCGCAGATCGTCGACGGCGCGCTGGGCATGGCCTATGGCGTGATTTCGAGCTCGCTGCTGCTGGCCCTCGGCGTCCATCCCGGCGCCGCTTCAGCCAGCGTGCATGCCGCCGAAACATGCACGACAGCCGTCTCCGCAGTCAGTCATATCTGGCATCGCAACGTCGACTGGTCGCTGTTCTGGAAGCTGATCCTACCCGGAATCGTGGGAGGCGTGACAGGCGCCTATCTTCTCTCCAATATAGACGGCAGCCTGATCAAGCCGTTCATCCTCACCTATCTTGCCTCCATCGGCCTTTGGCTGGTCTGGCGCGGCCTCAAATACCCGCCCCAGAAGCGCGACGCCCGCTGGGTCGCTCCGCTCGGCCTGGTCGGCGGTTTTCTCGACGCGTCGGGCGGCGGCGGCTGGGGTCCTGTCGTCACGTCCAACCTGCTCCTGCAGGGCTCCAGCCCCCGCCACACGATCGGCACGGTCAACACGGTCGAATTCTTCCTTACGCTTGCGATCAGCGCGACCTTCCTCCTCAATCTCGGCGTAAAGACCTTCACCATGGCAACGCTTGGCCTGCTTATCGGCGGCGTTATCGCCGCGCCCTTCGGCGCAATGATCGCGCGCCATGTCGCACCCAAACCGCTGCTCATCATGGTCGGCGTGATCCTGACAATCACCTCGCTGTTCGGCATCTATCGCGCCCTGATCTAGCTTGTCCTGATCGCCCGGAGCGATTAGATTTCCAGTTATTCATCGACTGGAGCGATCAATGTCCTCTTATATGCCGACACTCAAGCAACTCCAGTATCTGGTGTCGCTCAAGGAACATGGCCATTTTGGTCGCGCGGCCGATGCCTGTTTCGTCACGCAATCCACTTTGTCCGCGGGCCTGCGTGAGCTTGAGTCGCTGATCGGTGTCACCCTGGTCGAGCGCACGCGCAGGATCGTCCGTTTCACGGCGCTCGGCGATCGCATCGTCGACAAGGCGCACCGCGTGCTGCGCGAGGCCGAGGAACTGGCCGCCATCGCCCAGGCGTCGGGCACGCCACTCGCCGGCGAATTGCGGATGAGCGTGATACCGACCATCGCGCCGTTCCTGCTGCCGAGCCTGCTGCCCCGTCTGCGCGCTGAGCGCCCCGCACTGCAGCTCTATCTGCGAGAAGAGACCAGTCACGCCGCCCTCGATTCCCTGCGTCATGGCCATGCGGATTGCGTGCTGCTCGCGCTGCCCTTCCCGGTCGGCGACGTCGAAACCGAGATCCTGTTCGACGATCCGCTCTATGTGGCCTTCCCCAAGGACGATCCGCGCGATCCGCCCGCCCAGATCGACCCCGACATGATTGACGGCAACCGGCTATTGTTGCTCGAAGACGGCCATTGCCTCAAGGAGCATGCGCTTGCCGCCTGCAACCGCGCCGAACTGCGGACAGAAGCCACCATCACTGGCACCTCGCTGCACACCCTGGTGCAGATGGTCGACAATGGGCTGGGGCTGACGCTGCTGCCCGAGATGGCGATCAACGGCGGCATCCTCATGAACACGCAGATCGCCGCCCGCCCGATCCGCTCGACCAATGCCGCGCGCGACATCGCGCTCATCTGGCGGCGCAATTCGCCACGCGAGACGGACTTCCGGATGATGGCCGGCATCCTGCGCAACGCCGCCGAGCGCCAGCGCGAAGCAAAGGCAGCGTAACGCGATGTCGATCAATGCACCTGAGCGAGAACAAGCCCAAGCCTATCTTCGAGATGTGGTGTTCCGGCTTCAGGCTCGTATCCGGGCAAATTCGCTGACTGGATCGGAAATGATCCTTGGCTGTCGAGAAATCCTCCACCTCTGGCTGAAAGGCGGTGGTGCCACGTTGGACGATGCCGTGATTGGCATTACAGGCATCGAAAGCCAGACTGATCACGTTCTCGGCGGGAGCTACAAGCGTTTCGAACGGGGCTCTGAAGCCGAAGCGCGGGAGGTAGAGGAGTTGGGCCGCTTCTTCGACGAGAGTTTCAAACGCGTCGTGGCGGAATTGGCCCTTCATTTGGACGGCCGCTAGCCGCCCATTTCAGGCATGCCGACTTCAGGCCTGCGGCTTGGCTTTCACCCACCCCGCCGCGCGCGCATCATCCGCGCCCTGCGCCTCGACCCAGTCGCGGCCGCCATCCCTGCGGATCGCCTGCTTCCAGAACGGTGCGGAGACCTTGAGCCAGTCGATAAGGAAGGCGCAGCTCTCCAGCGCCGCGACGCGATGCAACGACGCCGTGCCGACGAAGACGATGCGCGCGCCAACCGGCAGGGTGCCGAAGCGGTGGATGACGGTGACGCCGAGCAGCGGCCAGCGCGCGGCTGCTTCCTCGACCACGGCACGGACCTGCGCCTGCGTCATCGCCGGATAATGTTCGAGATGAAGCGCTTCGAGGCCACCGTCATCGCGGACCAGTCCCGTAAAGCTCGCGATCCCGCCCCCGCCCAATGCCTCCAGTGCCGCCAGCTCGGTGCCAGGATCGAAATCCTCGCCCTGGACCCGGACGTCGAGGCGGGCGCCCTCAGCCACCGGTCACCGGGGGGAAGAGCGCCAACTCCTTTGCTTCACCGATCTGCGTGTCGAGCGGCACGAAGACCTGGTCGAGTGCGGCGCGCAGCCGCGTGCGGTCGGCAAAGGCGGCAGCGTGGCCCTCGCTCTTTTGTGCAAGCGCTTCGAGCAGCCCTGCGACGGTCACGCCGGATACGGGCCGCGTGATGCGCTCCTCGCCGCTGCCGATCCGCTCGCGCACCCAGGCGAAATAAAGGAGAGTAAGGTCTGCCACGGCCTCAGGCCTTCATGTGCTTGAGGCCGACCCGCAGATAATCCCAGCCGGTAATGAGCGTCAGCACGGCGGCACCCCAGAGCGTCACCAGGCCAGTCGTCTTGACGAAGGGCCATTCGGGCAACCCGCCGGCGAGGATCAGCGCACCCAGCGCAATGATCTGGCAGGCGGTCTTCCACTTGGCGAGTTGCGAGACCGGCACCGAGACTCGCAGTTGCGCCAGGAATTCACGCAGGCCCGAAACTGCTATCTCGCGCAGCAGGATGACGAGCGCTGCGACGATATGGAGACCCGTGATGTCCCTCGTCGCGCACAGCATGAGGACGACGGCGCCGATCATGATCTTGTCGGCGATTGGATCGAGGAACACGCCGAGCCTGGAAACAGTGCCTTGCGCCCGGGCGAGATAGCCATCGAAATAGTCGGTGATGCCCATCAGGCAATAGAGAGCAAAAGCGGCGATATAGCCGATTCGCCATTCATGGCCCTGCTCGGCCGGCCACAGCAGGCCAACCAGCAAGGGAACCGCCAGGATGCGCGACAGGGTCAGGATGTTCGGCAGCCAATGCATATCATTTGCCGCCTGCCACAGCGCGATGACCCAGACAAGGGGACCTCCGTCCGGACGCTTGCCAGGCGCCTGGTTGACATTGTCGCCCTTCCCTCCCGGATCGTTCAGGGCTAAAGAGCCGCGCAAGGCGGCATGTGCTCCGCCCGGCATCGCGAGTTACCGATTTTATGCAGGCATCCCTGCGACTTCTCACGCACCGCAAGTTCCTGCCCCTCTTCGTCACGCAGTTCCTGGGCGCCTTCAACGACAACCTTTTCAAGACGGCGATGATTCTCTTCGCCACCTACACGGTGTTCAAGGATCCGCGCCAGGAATCGAGCTTCAACGCGATCGCGACCGGCCTGTTCATCCTGCCCTTCTTCCTGCTCTCTGCGCTCTCCGGGCAGCTTGCCGACCATATGGACAAGGCGAAGATCATCCGCGTGGTGAAGCTCGCCGAGATCGGCATCATGGTCGTGGGCGGCATCGGCCTGCTGCTCTGCGAAGCCTTTCCGATGACCGGCGTCGCCCTGATGCTGGTCGCCGTGCTGGCGATGGGCGTGCATTCGACCTTCTTCGGCCCCATCAAATACGCGATCCTGCCCCAACATCTCGATGACGACCATGTTCTGGGTGGAACGGGCCTCGTCGAAGCCGGCACCTATATCGCCATTCTGGCCGGTACGATCGTGGCGGGCTGGATCGATCCGCCGCTGGCCGCGGGGGCCGTCTTGTTCATCGCCGTGATCGGCTATTTTTCGGGCCGCATGATCCCGCCCGCCCCGCGCCTAGGTCCCCCCGTCGACCTTGATTTCAACATGTTCCGGGCGTCCTGGCGGCTGATCAACGCCACCATGCATATCCGCCGGCTGTTTCTCGCGATCATGTCGATCAGCTTCTTCTGGATGATCGCAACGGTGCTCGTGATCATCTTTCCCCCGCTGGTGAAGAATGACTTCACCTCCAGCAAGGAAGTCGCGAGCATGTTCCTCGCGATCTTCTCGGTCGGCGTTGCGGTTGGCTCCGTGGCCATCAATCGCCTGCTGCAGGGCCATGTCTCGGCCCGCTACGCGCCCATATCAGTACTGACCATGGGCGCTTTCATCTGGTTCTTCGAATATGTCTCTGGCGGCTGGGTCGCCGCGCCGGCCGGCACGCTCTACACGGTCTCGGAATTCGTGGCGCAGCCTCATAGCTGGCGCGTGCTCTTCGCGCTGTTCGGCATTGCCGTGTTCGGCGGCATGTTCGTCGTGCCGCTCTATGCGTTCATGACGACCACCGTCGCCAAGGACGAGGCTGCGCGGACCGTTGCCGCCAACAATGTTGTGAACTCGGGCGCCATGGTGTTCGGCGCGCTGGTCATCCTCGGCGCCACGGGCGCGGGCCTCTCAAACAGGCTCGCGCTGCTGGTGGTGGTGGTGATGTGCGTGTTTTCCGCCGCATTGGCGATCATGTTGCAGCGCGCTTGCGATCATGAGCGACGCACCGCGATCGAACCCCTGCCGTGAGGGGCAGCCTATTCGGTCAAATCAGAGAATGAAGCTGTAGGCCACCGTGAAGAAGGCCGCGAAGCTCAGCAGGAACAGCTTCCAGTCCTGATCGTCGCCATGCGACTTGCGCGCAGGTGCTGCGTGGATCGCGCTGTCTGTGGAGACATGGCGGGGCAGACGCTGCCGAAAGGGGTGGCGTGCTGCTTCGTTGGTGAGGACCAGGACACGTTTCATGAATGTAGGAGTTAACGAGTTGTTAACGGGCCCGAAAGGTTAAAAGAGGGTTAACAGGCATCTGTATTCAATTGGGACGACAATAACTTACCTCGGTATGTTGGTACTTTCGTCGGAACCGATACCCGGCCCGGCGGACTTTCTCGGGTTTATTGAACTTCGTTCGCCGAAGAATAACTCTTTTTAAAGCATGTTATGGTGATTTCGCTCCAAACGGCCGCCCCTCCCTCAAAGCGGCCCGTCGGAGCTAAAAATCATGATCAGGACCAAGCGCTGGGCCGCGCCTCTCATTGTTTCGTTGATGGTTTCTGCCTGTGGCGGCGGCGGCGTGAACTCCACCGCCGCACCGCAGGGTAGCCCGACGCCTACTCCGACGCCGACGCCTACTCCGACGCCAACCCCGACGCCGACGCCGACGCCAACCCCGACGCCGACGCCCACTCCGACGCCGACGCCTACCCCGACGCCGACGCCAACCCCGACGCCGACGCCTACCCCGACGCCGACGCCCACCCCGACGCCGACGCCGACGCCCACCCCGACGCCGGTTCCCTCCGCGAGCAAGCTGCGTTGGGCCCCGCCGACGCTGACGAACCCGACGACGATCACGCTCGGCACCGGCCGCACCACGAGCAA
>DASWYL010000049.1:0-30176 GCA_036404995.1 Sphingobium sp.
TGGTTGCCCGTTTTTCTGCCGATGCCCGCCTCAATGTCGGCATTGTCGGCGCCACCGGCCTGGTCGGCTCGATGATGCGCCAGCTTCTCGCCGAGCGGAACTTCCCGGTCGCGAGCCTGCGCCTGTTTGCCTCGGCGCGCTCCGCAGGCACGCGCATCGACTGGCAGGGCAGCCCGGTCATTGTCGAGGATGCCTCGACCGCCGATTTCTCTGGCCTGGATATCGTTTTCTTCTCCGCCGGCGGCTCGACCAGCAAGGCACTCGCACCAAAGGCAGCTGCGGCCGGCGCTCTGGTCATCGACAACAGCTCGGCCTGGCGCAGCGACCCGGAGGTTCCGCTGGTCGTGTCGGAGGTCAATCCGCATCATCTGGCAACCATCCCCAAGGGCATCATCGCCAATCCGAACTGCACCACTATGGCCGCCATGCCGGTGCTCAAGCCGCTCCACGAGGCGGCGGGCCTCAAGCGCCTGACCTGCTCGACCTACCAGGCGGTGTCGGGCGGCGGCATGGAAGGCATCGACGTCCTCGCGCGGCAGGTCGCGGCGGTCGGCGACAAGTGCGCGCAGCTCGCTTTCAATGGCAAGGCCGACTTCGTACCCCAGCCCGAAAAGTGGACTGTGCCCATCGCGCACAATGTCACGCCGCTGAACTATGTGCTGATGGAAGACGGTTACACCGAGGAAGAGCTGAAGCTGCGCGACGAAAGCCGCAAGATCCTCGACATTCCCGGCCTGCCGGTCTCGGGCACATGTGTGCGCGTACCGGTGTTCACCGGCCACTCTCTCTCGATCAATGTCGAGTTCGAACGCCCGTTGTCCGTTGAGCAGGCGCTCGATCTGCTCGGCCAGGCCCCGGGTGTGGTCGTCAGCGATGTGCCCAATCCGCTCGAAGCAACCGGCGCCGACCCCGTCTTCGTCGGCCGCGTCCGCCCCGATCCGACTGTTGCGCACGGCCTCGCGTTGTTCGTGGTCGGTGATAATCTTCGCAAGGGCGCGGCGCTCAATGCCGTTCAGATCGGCGAAGTGCTCTGCGGTCTGGCATGATGCGGTAAAGAAAAAGCCCCGGATCGCTCCGGGGCTTTTTTTCTTCAGGCGGCCAACTTGCAGACCGTCTTGTTCCGGCCAGTGCGCTTGGCCTCGTAAAGTAGGTCGTCCGCCTCACGCAAGGCCGTCTGCGGATCTGTCTCCGTCTCGGCGATACCAGCTGAGAAAGTCACCTGGCCGATCGGCTCGTCGGTGTCGCGTACACGGAAATGGCGCTGGCTGAGCGCCGCACGCGCACGCTCGACAAGTTCGAAGGCCGAGGCGGCATTGATATCGGGGAGCACGACGACGAATTCCTCGCCGCCAAAGCGCCCCACGACATGCGGGTTGAGCGTTTCGGCCAGCGTGTCGGCCACCACTTTGAGCACGCGGTCGCCGACTGCATGGCCATATTTGTCGTTGATCGCCTTGAAATGGTCGATGTCGCAGAAAGCGACCGACAGCAGCTTGCCCGCTTCGGCAATCTTCTCGAGCTCGCGATCCACGGCGCGGCGATTGGGCAGGTTGGTCAGGGCATCGCGCGTCGCATCGTCGCGGGCGGTCTCCAGGTCCTGCTTGAGACGCTCGGTTTCCTTGCAGGTCTCGGCGAGTTTCTTTTCCATCGCCGCTGTGCGCGAGATCATCGAGCGGATGACACCATTCAGTTCCTCATGGCCTCCGATCTTGCAGGCGCTATCCTCAAGATCCCGATTGAAATCGCCGGTGTCGCGCGCAGCGGCAGCGGTAAGCTCGGCGAAGCTCAGCATCTGGTGGCGCAGATGCGCCTGATGCTGGTCGAGTAGGGCATTCATGCCCGCGGCACTGCTGGTTTCGCTCGGCGCCCTCTCAAGGAGCTCGTCGACTTCTTGCTGGGTCAGCCGGATGCCCCCGTCGGTCATGCCGAGCACGGTCTTGCGCAGCCAGCCATTGGCACCCGTCACATAAAGATAGGCAAAGCTGTAATTCGACGGCGTCGGATCCAGCATATGACCATCCAGAAACCGCAGAGCTTCCTCCGCAGTCTTCCGATTCAAATTCTTCTTGCCCACGTGTCTCTCCCCACCGATCGAGCAAGAATCCCGATAACGCGCGTTCGTTGATGATGGCTTAATTGATAGGTATATTTGTGAAATCGAGTTCACATTAGCGAGATTGAATTTTGCATCGGACCTTCGCGGCTCTGGACAGGCGGCCCCGGCGACCGATAGGACCGCCAACTCGATTCATCCTTCCGGAGAAACTATTTCCATGAGCGACACCGCTATCGCCGCTGACCAGCTGCGCCTCTTCATCGAACGCATCGAACGCCTCGAGGAGGAAAAGAAGGGCATCGCCGACGATATTCGTGACGTCTATGCGGAAGCCAAATCGACCGGCTATGATGCCAAGACAATGCGCGCCATCGTCCGCCTGCGGAAAATGGAAAAGCATGACCGGCTCGAGGCCGAGGCGCTGCTCGAAACTTACAAGGCCGCGCTCGGGCTCGATTGAGTTCCGCGCGGCCGGACGACAGGACAGGGAGAGACTGATGAGCCAGGGACCGTGGGCTTCGACTTCCGAAAGCGAGATGATCGTCACCACCACGCACGGCATCGATGGCCGGCCGGTGCAGCATTATCTCGGCATCGTCTCGGGTGAAGTGATTTCGGGCGCGAACATCTTTCGCGATTTCCTCGCCGGCATCCGCGACATCGTCGGCGGCCGCTCGGGCGCCTATGAAGAGGTGCTGGAAGACGCTCGCCAGAAGGCGATCGCCGAAATGCGTGCGCGCGCAGCGAAGATCGGCGCCAATGCCGTCATCGGCGTGGACATCGACTATGAGGTTATCGGCAAGGGTGGTTCGATGCTGATGGTGTCGGCAACCGGCACGGCCGTGATCATCTGAGATGAAGGCACGGGTTGCCATCGTCACAGGCGCTGGAAGCGGCATCGGCCGCGCAGTGGCGCGGGCACTTGCGAGCAAGGGCTACAAGCTCGTGCTGGCCGGACGCCGATCCGAGCCGCTCGACGAGACCGCCGCGCTGTGCAGCGATGCAAACGTGCCGCCGCTCTGCGTGCCGACCGACGTCGCCGATGAAGCGTCGGTCGCGGCCTTGTTCGCCAAAGCCGTCGCGCAGTTCGGCCGGGTCGACCTGCTGTTCAACAATGCCGGCGTAAACGGCGGTCGCTTCGGCATCGAGGACATGCCACTCGACCGTTTCAAGGAGGTCGTCGACATCAATCTGACGGGCGCCTTCCTCTGTTTGAGGGAAGCCTTTCGCGTCATGAAGGCGCAGGAACCCCGCGGCGGGCGTGTCATCAACAATGGCTCGATTTCGGCCCATACGCCGCGCCCCGACACCGCGGCCTATTGTGCGAGCAAACATGGCGTGCTCGGCCTCACCAAGATCGGCAGCCTTGAAGGGCGGCGGCATGACATTGCCGTGGGACAGATCGATATCGGCAATGCCGCCAGTGTCTTCTCGGAAGCCTTTGCCCGCGGCGTGCCGCAGGCGGACGATACGCTGAGACCAGAGCCGGTAATGGACGTGAGCCATGTCGGCGAGAGCGTGGTCTACATGGACAGCCTGCCGATCGAGGCGAACGTCCAGTTCCTGACCGTCATGCCGACCAAGATGCCCTTCATCGGGCGAGGCTGATCATGGGCGGCGTCGTCATCCGCGCCGCCACGCCCGAAGACGCCCCTCGCTGCGCCGAAATCTACCGGCCCTTCGTCACCGACAATTGGGTGAGCTTCGAGACCGATCCGCCCGATGCGGCGGAAATGGAAAAGCGCATCGGCGCCTATTCAGCGAGCCATGCCTGGTTGATCGCGCAAACCCCCACCGGCGAAATTGCCGGCTATGCCTATGGCAGTCCGCATCGCATCCGCGCCGCCTATGCGACCTCGGCCGATGTCGCCGTCTACGTCGATCCCGCCTTCGCCCGGCAAGGTGTCGGCCGCTCGCTCTATGCCTCGCTCTTCCCGCTCCTCAGGGACAAAGGGAGCCACGCCGCCTTCGCCGGCATCGCTCTCCCCAATCCGGGCAGCATCGGGCTACACGAGGCTATGGGGTTCACGCGGATCGGCATCTACCGCGAGGTCGGCTGGAAAATGGACGGCTGGCGCGACGTCGGTTGGTGGCAGCTTCTGCTCTGAGCCGCGATGTCAGCGAGCGCTGGCAATCTTGTATGCCCTGCCAGTTCCGGACTCCACGACGCTCGGCCCATTCTTGGGCGCCCTGAAACTCGAGCGACGTTCCAGCTGAAAGCGCGTCACGATGGCCATGAGGCGCTGCGCTTCCGCCGAAAGCCCACGCGACGCAGCATTCGACTGCTCGACCATCGCTGCATTTTGCTGTGTGCTCGAATCCATCTTCTGGATTTCAGCGCTTACTTCCTGGAGGTTGTGCGCCTGGGTCTCAGCCTGGGCCGAGATTTCGCCCGCCTGCACCTTCGCGCCGCCGACCTTCTCGATGATCTGTTCGAGCGCCGCGCGCGTCCGGCCAACCAGTTCGTGACCCTCGTTCACGTCAGCGCTCGACTTCCCGATCAAGGCCTTGATGCTCTTCGCCGATTCCGTCGTGCGATGTGCCAGGGCGCCGACCTCGCTCGCGACAACGGCAAAGCCCTTCCCGGCCTCACCCGCCCGCGCCGCTTCAACGCCGGCATTGAGCGCAAGCAGGTTCGTCTGGAACGCGATGCTCTCGATCACCTCCGTGATCTGCGCGATCTCGTCGGAAGAAGCCTTGATCTTGTCCATGGCCCCAATGGCGCTGATCACGATCGCGCCGCCCTGCTCCGCCTGGCCGCTGATCTCGGTGATGCTGTTGTTGATCTCGCGGACGGCGTTTGCCGTGTCGAGAACGGCGCCTGTAACGCCCCGCATCACTTCAGCGGTTCGTGTAATACCTTCGGCGGTGCGCTCGGTGCGGCTGGCCAGATCGCCCGCCGCGGAACTGATTTCGTTCGAGCCTGTGTCGATATTGTCCGCAGCGTCAGCCATGTCGCACAGGATCGAACTGATCTCATGGCGCATCCGGTGGAAGTCGACCGCAATCTGCTGGTAGGTCTCGGGCAGGCCCTGCAGGTCCGCCTGAAGATTGCCGTCCGCCATCCTGGAGAGCGCCTGCCCCACGGAGTCGATCACAGTCCGGCGCGCTTCTTCCTCCGCCCTGAAATAGGCGGAGAGCGCGGCGTCCATGTCGAGCAGCGCCGCCTTGACCAGCGTTCCGATGAGATCGCCCGTCCGTCGGCCGCTCAGGCGCGAAAAAAAACTGCGACGCATGGAGCGTTGGATTAATTCTTCCAGCACAAGTGCATAGCCGCCGATGTAGAGATGCGGTGTCAGACCGACGCGAGCGTGAATTCTGCCGATATGCTCCGAGCGCTCGACCTGGCGCTCGTCGAAGCGGCCACCGAAAAGCTGCTTCCAATGTTCGAGCTGGGCGCGCGCAGCATATTCGCGCTTGTCCTGCGTGGGCAGGAACGCCGAGGCCGCGCGATCACTCGCAATGCGCGCGTAGAGACGCTCCAGCGCCTTGCCGCCGAACTTGTCGACAATTGCCTTGATCCTTGGAAAAACCTTGTAATTCTCTTGCGTTAAGGACACAAATCGGGGGAGTCCGCTTTGCGGATCCCGGTCACCGATAGCCATATCAACTGCTCCCGAATGAGGCCGGTCGTATGACTCGCCGGGCCTGTTTTCACTGCTTCCGTCCACAAATCTGGCTATTGGTGAAACTTTGAGTAATCATGAATCCTGCGGGACAAGAGCGCTCAAAAGGATGAGCGCGGCTTTCCCGATGCTGAGGATCTTGCGGGGGCTTGTGGTGGCGGCGCGCTATTAGGCCAAACCCCGATTAGCTGCCTGCCCCACGATGATAGGACCAGGCCATGAAGTCGATCGCCACGCTTACCATGAACCCGACGATCGATGTGGCCTACGAGGTCGCGCAGGTCCGTCACACGCACAAAATCCGGGCCGCCCGGGAATATCACAACCCCGGAGGAGGTGGTATCAACGTGGCACGCGTCTATGTCCGCCTGGGAGGCAATGCACGCTGCCATTATCTGGCCGGCGGCGCGACCGGTGTTGCGCTGGACGGACTGCTCGACCTCCACCAACTCGTCAGGCACAGGATCGACATCGCTGGCGAGACACGCATCGCCGCCAATGTGGTCGAGACCGAGACGGGCAAGGAATATCGCTTCGTACCCGCCGGTCCGACGGTCAGCGAAACCGAATGGCGCGCCTGCCTCGATGCGCTCCGTGATGTCCGGTGCGACTATCTGGTCCTGAGCGGATCGCTGCCGCCCGGCGTGCCGGACGATTTCTACGCGCGACTGACCGCGCTTGCGGGAGCGCGCGGCATTCGAACCGTTCTCGACAGCAGCGGCGCAGCGCTCCGCGAAGGGCTGGCCGGAGGTGGCGTCCACCTCGTCAAGCCGAGCGTTGGCGAACTGAGTGCACTGGAAGGGCGGCCGCTCGCCAATGTCGATGCCATCGCCACGGCCGCTCGCACACTCGTCGACACAGGGAAAGCCGAAATCGTCGCGGTCACCATGGGTCGCGATGGCGCGCTGCTCGCGCACGCAGGGGGAATCTTTTCCGTCCCCGCCATTCCCATAGAGGCGAAAAGCACCGTCGGCGCCGGCGACAGCTTCGTCGCGGGAATGGTCTGGGCGCTGTCCGACGGGCAGGACGTGGTGCAGGCTTTTCGCCATGGCGTCGCGACCGGTGCCGCCGCTGTGCTCCATCCCGGCACCGATCTTGCCCGTCCGGACGACATTGAAGCGATGTTAGCGAGACTGCCCGCCTGAGACAGATGCGTCCAGATGCCAGCCGCCGGCGTCGATCCTGGCGGCGCCCGCCCGATCGACCCACAAACCGTCTTCGAGCTGCCGCCACCGGCAAGTGAATCCCCCCGGAGCCTCCCGGCACGTCAGCGAGCGGATTTCGTTCGCGCCGACTCTTTGCGGCCGTGCGCTGGACAAGGCGTCGGCCAGTTCCGCCCGGCTTGGCCCGATGGTGCGCTGGCTCAGGGCCAACACCAGGCCGACCAGCAAGGCAGCCAGCAGCGCAGGCAAACCCTTCAGCGATCCGGTCTCGGCCGGCACTCCGGTCAGCCGGGCTGGTACCGGCTGATCTCGATTCCCTGCCCGATCGGCAACAGCACGCTGGATATCCCCGGTTTGGCGCGCACTACCCGCCCATAGCGATCCACTTCGGGGCCGCCGGGAATTATCATGTTGTCTGCCACGATGATGGCGCCGGGACTGAGCCGCGGAAAGAATGCCTCCAGGCACGGCACATACATGTCCTTCCAAAGGTCGAGCAGGATGAGATCGAAAGTGCCCGGCAGGGCGTTGATCAGTTCGACCGCATCGCCGACCAGAAAGTCGACATGTTCGGCGAGGCCGGCGCGCTCCGCCATCTCGCGGGCATGGTTCGACTTGTAGTCGTGCAGTTCAAGAGTCGTGAGACGGCCTCCGGTGGCGCGCGCCGCCTCGGCGAGCCAGATGCCCGAATAGCCGTAGGACGTTCCGATTTCCAGGATGCGCGGCGCGTCGAGGCTCTTGGCAAGGATGTTGAGGAAGATCCCCACTTCTTCGCCAACCGTCAGCAACTGCGTGTCGCGCCAGCCGATTCCCTGCATCAGCGCGGGGTTCTCCTGGCGTGCGCGGCGTTCGTCGGCGATACGCGCATTATAGAGATCGAGCAAGGCGAGGACCTTCTCATCAGTGATGACTCCCGCGCTCACCGGCCTGTCCTGCGTGTTGCCCATGGCAAACTCCTCTAATCGACCGGATAAGGCCCCTCCGCGAAGACCTCGTCATGATAGCCCTTTGCGCCGATCGCCTGCGCAAGGTCACTGCGGAAATCCTTGCCGATCTTAAGGCATTGCAGCCCATTCCTGAAGTCGTATCGCGGCGACCAGCCAAGGTCGGCGCGAGCACGGCCATTGTCATAGACCCGGTCGATCCGGTCGAGGAAACGCCAGCCGCGATCTTTGAACAGCGCTTCCGCTTCCGGGAAAAGCCGCCCGACGACCGCGCCGGCATCGCGGTGCAGTTCGACCAGGTCGGCTTTTGCGAAGGGCGAGGTCGCTGAGACGATGTAACGCCCGAAACCGATCGCACCGGCCCGTTCGAGCGCCGCGAGATGCGCACTCGCCATGTCAGCGACATCGCCGCGACGGTAGAGCAGTTCGAGGAACTGGATATTGTCGCGGCTGAACGCCTCGCGCGTCGCAGCCTGGTCATCGTCTTCCGGGAAGAAGCGCGACGTGCGCAGGATGATCGTTGGCAGTCGATGTTTGTTCGCGAACATCTCGCACAGATGCTCGGCTGCGAGTTTCGTTGCGCCATAGATGT
This sequence comes from Sphingobium sp., assembly GCA_036404995.1. Lineage (GTDB taxonomy): Bacteria > Pseudomonadota > Alphaproteobacteria > Sphingomonadales > Sphingomonadaceae > Sphingobium. The sequence continues at coordinate 8,382 of DASWYL010000049.1, forward strand.
TCTTCGGGATCGGCATGACATCTTCGTCGATCCAAACCGCCGGATCGCGCGGTCCCGGCTTCATGGCATTGCCGAAGGTGCTGGTCGTGCTGGTGAATACGAAGGCGCCGACACGCTGCCGCAGAGCTTCCTCCAGCAGCGCGAGCGTCCCGCTCACATTGGTGTCGATGAAATCCTGTGCGCTATGCGTGGCAACATGGGGCTTGTGCAGCGTCGCGCAATGCAGGACCGCCGTGACGCCAGCCATCGCCTCGCGCACGGTCTCGCGATCCGCGATCGAGCCAACGATGTCGGTATAAGGCGACGCCTTGATATCGATCCCACGTGCCGGCCCGCCTTCCGCGCGCAACAGCCGCAGCAATGCCTCGCCCAGATGGCCGGCGCTGCCCGTCACCAGGATCATCATGCCCCCCTGGACTGGTCGCCCGCGTCAGTCCGGAGTCTTGGCGACCGCCACAAGTGCGGGACGCAGCAGCCGGTCCTTGATGGTGTAGCCCGCCTGCAGCTCCTGCACGATGGACCCCGGCGCCGCATCGGCCGACGGCACTTCGATCATCGCCTGGTGCTTGTTGGGATCGAGCACTTCGCCCACGGAATCGAATCTCTCGATGCCATGCTTGCGGAAGGCGCTTTCCAGTTCCTTGGCGGTGGCTTCGAGGCCGGTCACCAGGCCCTTGAACTTCTCGTCATCGCGCAGTTCGGCCGGAATGATACCCAGCGCCCGCGCCAGATTGTCGGCCACCGAGAGCACGTCGCGCGCCATCGCCGTCGCGGCATAAGCGCGCGCGTCCTGCAGCTCCTTCTCGAGGCGACGGCGCACATTCTGCGTGTCCGCCATCGCGTAGAGGCTTTCCTGCTTGGCGGTCTCGAGGGCAGCTTCAAGCGCTGCGATCCGGGTCTGCGGATCCTCCGCGCCACTGGTCGTTGCGTCGGCGGGGGCTTCGTTCATCGCTTCGCTTTCTTCGTTCACGTCGCTCATATCTTCCATCGTTCGTCCGGTTGTTCCGTTCGCTCATTGCATCAGGCGGGACAAGGTCTGGGCCGTGAAATCCACCATGGGGACGACCCGCGCATAGTTCAACCTTGTGGGGCCGATCACGCCGACCACGCCGACGACCTGACCACCCGGCCCGCGATAGGGCGCGGCTATGACCGAAGAACCGCTCAGGGAAAAGAGCTTGTTCTCCGAGCCTATGAAAATCCGCGTGGCGGCGCCGGTGCGCGCGCTGTCGAGCAGCCGTGCGATCTCGCTCTTGCCTTCCAGTTCCTCCAGAAGCTGGCGCACGCGCTCCAGATCACCGGCAGCCTCCGCGTCGATGAGATTGGCCTGGCCGCGCACGATCAACACGGGACGATCCGCAACGTCGCGGCTCCAAGCCGCCAGGCCGCGCTCCACGAGGTCTCTCGACGCTTCATCCAGCGCATGTTCGTCGGCCTCGATCTGGCGCGCCAGCAGCGCCTGCGCCTCGAAGAGCGTCCGGCCCGAAAGATGCGCCGTCAGATAATTGGCGGCCTCGGCCAGCATCGAGGGCGTCGTGCCCGGTGCCAGATCGATGATGCGGTTCTCGACCGTACCGTCCGATCCGACCAGCACGGCCAGCGCTTGCCGGTCCGAAAGCCAGGCAAAACCGAATTGCTTCACCACCGATTCCCGGCGCGGCACCATGACGAGACCCGCGCAAGCTGACAGGCCCGAGAGCAATGCGGACGCCGTGTTAAGGGCATTCTCGATCGGCCCTTCGCCCGAGAGCTCGCGCTCGATCGTGCGGCGGTCTTCCTCGCTCGGCTCGGCGACCTGCATCATTGCGTCGACGAAGAGCCGAAGACCCGTTTCGGTCGGCATCCGCCCCGCGGAGGTATGCGGCGCGGCGAGCAGTCCGGCCTCCTCAAGGTCCTGCATCACATTGCGGATCGACGCCGGCGACAGGCTGAGGCCCGGCAGGCGGCTGATCGTGCGCGATCCGACCGGTGTCCCCGAGCCCAGATAGGACTCGACGACGAGCCGGAAAATATCGCGCGCGCGATCGCTCAACTGGTCGATGGCCGGTCCCGTCATGACTTCCTATGTAGGGCGCGTTCCCGCGCTGGCCAAGCGGCGCATGCAGCGCTAGACGCTGGCGCCATCACTTCCAGACCAAAGACAGGATTCTTCATGCGCCCATCCGGCCGTGCCCCCGACGAAATGCGTGCCATCACCATGGAGCCGGGCTTCACAAAACATGCGGAAGGCTCGTGCCTGGTCAGCTTCGGCGATACGCGCGTCCTCGTGACCGCGAGTGTCGAGGAAAAGGTCCCGCCCTTCCTGCGCGGCAAGGGCGAAGGCTGGGTCACCGCCGAATATGGCATGCTCCCCCGCGCCACGCACACGCGCGGCAGCCGCGAGGCTGCCAAGGGCAAGCAGTCCGGCCGCACACAGGAAATCCAACGCCTGATCGGCCGGTCGCTGCGCGCCGTGGTGGATCTCAAGGCGCTGGGCGAGCGCCAGATCACGCTCGATTGCGACGTCATCCAGGCTGATGGCGGCACCCGCACGGCCAGCATCTCCGGCGCCTGGGTTGCGCTGCGCATTGCGGTCGACAAGCTTCTCAACAGCGGCGCGCTGACGGTCGACCCGATCCAGGCAAAGGTCGCAGCGATCTCCTGCGGCATCTACCAGGGCAATCCCGTGCTCGACCTCGATTATATCGAGGACAGCAATGCTCATGCCGACGCCAATTTCGTTCTGCTCTCGGACGGCAACATCGCAGAGGCGCAGGCGACGGCCGAAGGCGCGACCTACGATGAGGAAGCGCTGCTCCGTTTGCTCCGCCTCGCCCGCATCGGCTGCGCCAAGATCTTCGACGCGCAAGACGCAGCGACGGGACGGTGAACACACCAGTCCCCATTCCCCGTTCGTGTCGAGCGAAGTCGAGACACACGTAGCGCCACACGGTTCTCGACTTCGCTCGAACCAAACGGACAGGGAGTTGATATGGTCAGAAAACTCGCGCCAGGCCGCCTCGTCATCGCCAGCCACAATGAGGGCAAGGTGCGCGAAATCACGGCGCTCCTCGGCCCCCATGGCATGGTCCCGGTTTCCGCCGGGTCGCTCGGTCTGCCCGAGCCCGAGGAGACCGGCACGACGTTCGCCGAAAATGCTCGCATCAAGGCGCTGGCCAGCGCAACGGTCTCCGGCCTTCCCGCGCTCGCCGATGACAGCGGCCTCGAGGTGGCTGCACTCGATGGCCGGCCTGGCGTCTACACCGCGGACTGGGCAGAGCGGCAATGGTTCGAGGGCAATCCGGGCCGCGACTGGTACATGGCCATGGGCAAGGTCGAGGGCCTTCTCTGCGAGGTCGGCCCGGACGTCGATCGCAGCGCCGCCTTCGTCTGTACGCTGTGCCTCGCCTGGCCGGACGGCGAGACGGCGCTGTTCGAAGGGCGCATCGCCGGTAGCCTTGTCTGGCCGCCGCGCGGCCGCAACGGCTTCGGCTACGATCCGGTCTTCCAGCCCGCCGGACAGCCCCTCACCTTCGGCGAGTTCGAGCCCGACGCCAAACACGCCATCAGCCATCGCGCCAACGCCTTCCGGAAGCTGGTCGCCGGCCTCACCTGATCGAGAATGCCGGAGAATCGATAGCGGAGCGGGGTATCTCCAGCCCTGTGGATAAAATGTTCACTTTTGCCCCCCTAGGGTCCGCCCAAAGAGTCGCAAAAAAGGAGCAGAAGGCCGTGACGGTCGCACTGTTCGAAGAACATTCCGAAATGCTCGAAGCGGCCGAGGACTTTCTCGCCGCCGTGAAGCGCACGCCCCGCATTCCGATCGAACAGCTCAGCCGCAAGCGTGTGCGCCTGAGTTCGCTCATTCGCCGGCATCGCACTACAGAGGAGGAGTTCATCTTCGGCCCGCTGATGCGCGACGGCGGCTTTGGCCGCATGCCTCATCTGGAGCCGATCGTGCAGGAGCTCATGTACGAGAAGGTCAAATATTCCGAGCATATCCGCAAATGGACGCCGCAGGCCATCGAGCAAGACTGGGCGGGATATGTGCAGGCCTGCGAGCTGCGGCTCGAAGCGTTCAAGCGCATCATCTTTGCGGAAGAAGCGCAGATCTATCAACCTGTGCTTGGCCTCAAGACAGCGCAGATGCCGCGCCGCGCCTAAGCAACTCGGGCGTAGCGGCGGCGCGTTCAATCCTCTGGACTTCGCCCCGATGGCATGAGCAAGCTAATAGCTACTCCGAGTCTCTATCCGGGTAGCAGAACTGAATGTCGGCCGACCTTTTCGAAGATCACCGCGCCATCGCCGCGATTGCGGGGGAATTGCTGGAATTGGCGCGCCAGAATCCCCGTCCCAGCCTGGCCGCACTGACGGAGGTCCGCACCCGGCTGGGCTCCCGCGCCGCGCAGCATCTGCGCGACGAAGACGCCATGATCATCCGTCCCCTGTTCGCCAGCGGCAGGATCGGGGAAATCCCCGGCGCACAGGAGGCGATCGTTGCCATCCGCGAATCTCGCGCCCATTATTCCAACCATGTCGGCCAATGGACGCTCGCCGCGATCCAGGCCGACTGGGATGGCTATGCCAACGCGCTGGTCGGCATGATCGACTATCTCAAGAAATTGATCGAGCATGAAGAACGCGCACTCTACTGGCCAGCGCTACACCTGCTGGGGCAGAATGGCCCCTCTTCCTGAATTGCGCGCCTGACAAATCCATCGCCCGCGCCTAGATCGCGCTGATGGCCGCCCAGCATCCCATTGCGCTCTACATCCACTGGCCGTTCTGCGTCTCAAAATGCCCCTATTGCGACTTTAACAGCCATGTCCGCGAGACGATCGACCAGGCGCAATGGCGCACGGCCCTGCTCGCCGATCTCGCCCATGAGGCGTCGCTGACCAGAGGGCGCACGCTCGGCTCGATCTTCTTCGGCGGCGGCACGCCCTCGCTCATGGACCCGGCAACAGTCGCCGCGCTGATCGATGCCGCTGCCGCGCACTGGCCAGTGGCCAATGGCATCGAGATTACGATGGAGGCCAATCCCAACAGCGCCGAGGCCGCGCGCTTCACCGACGTGGCCGCAGCGGGCGTCAATCGCCTGTCGCTCGGCCTGCAGGCGCTCGATGACGCGGCGCTGCGTTTCCTGGGCCGGGCGCACGATGTCCGGGAGGGACTCGCCGCCCTCGACGCGGCCCAGCGCGCCGTGGACCGCGTCTCGCTCGACCTCATCTATGCCCGCCCAGACCAGAGCGCCGCCGATTGGCAGGCGGAGCTTGCCCAAGCGCTGTCTTTCGGCACCGAGCATCTTTCGCTCTACCAGCTCACGATCGAGCCCGGGACACGCTTCGAGACCGACGTGCGCCTTGGCGCCATGACCCCGGCCGATCCGGATCATGCCGCGACGCTTTATGAGCTGACGCAGGCCATGACTGCTGCGGCAGGACGGCCGGCCTATGAGGTCTCCAACCACGCCGCGCCGGGGGCAGAAAGCCGTCATAATCTGGCTTACTGGCGCTATGCCGACTATGCGGGCGTCGGCCCTGGCGCCCATGGCCGGCGCGGCCCGCTCGCCACCACGCGGCACAGGAAGCCGGAGAACTGGCTCGCCGCGCTCGCCCGAAACGGCCATGGCCTTCAGGAAGAGCGCCCGCTCGGCCCGGAAGAGCGCGCCGGCGAAGCGCTGATGATGGGCCTGCGGCTGGCCGAGGGCATCGACCTTGCCGACATTGCAGCGCGGACCGATGTCAGCCAGGACAGGCTGGTCGACGACGAGGCAGTCGCCCGCCTCGCCGCGCATGGCCTGATCGTTCATGCCGGAAATCGTCTCACGGTCACGCCCCAGGGCATGCTGCTGCTCGACGGCATCCTTGGTGAGATTGTTGCGGTCTAGAGCAGCACATCCACCGCGTGGATGGTGACGCCGACCAGCCCGCCGACCAAAGTGCCGTTGACGCGGATATATTGGAGGTCGCGGCCGACGGCATTTTCGAGCCGGTCGGTCACGGTCTGCGCATCCCAGCCGCGTACGGTCTCGGAGACGAGCTTCACGATGCCGTCGCCGTAACGCGCTGCCGATCCCGCCGCCACGCGCCGCACGAAGCGGTTGACCAGGGACTTGAGATTGGGGTCGTCGCGCAGCGTCACGCCGATCTGGCGCAGCGCTTCGCCCAACTTGCCGGCCAGCGCCGCGTCGGGGTCGCGCGCCGCCTTGAGCAAGCTCTCGCGCAACTGCTGCCACAGGCCATCGAGCCAACGCTGCATCGCCGGATTGGCGACGATTTCGTCCCGAATCCGGTCGACCCGCGCCTGCATGTCATCGTCGTGCTGGAGATCGAAGGCGAGGGTCATCAGCCCCTCCTCCACCTTGACGCGCAACCGGTGATCAGGATCGTCGGCTGCTTCCTTCAGCATGTTGTCGAGACCGCTGATGATGGCGTTGGCGAGCGTCTCGTCGAGGCCCGTCCAGCGCACGATGGTGTTCGCGCGCTCATGCACCATCTGGTAGATCAGCGCCTGGTTCTCCTCGAGCACCTGCGCCAGCCAGCGGATGATGCTGTCCATCACCGGCTGGTGCCGGCCTTCCTTCATTGCCGCCGTGAGCAGCTGGCCGAGGATCGGCGCGAACTTCATCTGACCGATGCGTTGCGCGATCGCGGACTTGGCGACACCGCCCAGCCGCTCGTCGTCGAGCGCATCCAGCACATCGGCGATCATGCGGGAGGCACCGCGCCGCAATCGCAGATCGCCCTCGTTGGGCGTCGCCAGCAATCGCCCCGCTGCGCCAGCGACGTCGATTCGCCCCATCCGCCGCGCCACGACCTGGGGAGTCAGGAAATTGTCGCGCAGGAAGTTCGCCAGCGTCTCGCCGATGCGGTCCTTGTTGCGCGGGATGATGGCCGTGTGCGGGATCGGCAACCCAAGCGGATGCCGGAACAGCGCCGTCACCGCGAACCAGTCGGCAAGCCCGCCAACCATCGCCGCCTCCGCGAAAGCGCGGACGAAGCCGACGGCGGGATGGACCGACTGAAACGCGCGCGCCGTCACGTAGACCGCGGCCATGACGACCAGCATGCCGGTCGCGATCTGGCGCATGCGGCGTCCACCGTTTCCGGCGCCGTCTCGTGCCGGCAGCGCTTTCATGACTCCCCGCGCATTGTCATCCTGACGCCGTCATGAAAGCGGAACGGCCGACTGGCAAGTTCGCTCCCGTTTCTCTTACTCGGCCGGCTGGGCCGCTGGGCCATGCGACGCCGCGCCCTGATAGGTCAGCAGGCGCTTGCGCAGCCACGGACCGATCTTCTTCTCCGCGCCATCCGCCAGGCTGAAGCCCGCCGGCACGATCGCCAGCGTGAGCAGGGTGGAGAGGATCAGGCCGCCGATCACGGTCACACCCATCGGCGAGCGCCAGGCACCATCGCCCGACAGCGAGAGCGCGGTCGGGATCATGCCGGCGACCATCGCAACCGTCGTCATGACGATTGGCTGCGCGCGCTTGTGGCCTGCTTCCATGATCGCGTCATATTTCGGCACGCCCCGCGACATCTCCTCCAATGCGAAGTCGACGAGCAGGATCGAGTTTTTCGCGACGATGCCGAGCAGCATCAGGAGGCCGATATAGACCGAGATGCTGATCGGCTGGCCGAGGATGAGCAGCGCCACCAGACCGCCCAGCGGCGCCAGAGTGAGCGAGCACATATTCACCAGCGGCGAGATGAAGCGCTTGTAGAGCAGCACCAGCACCGCGAACACCAGGGCGATGCCGGAGAAGACGGCGATGATGAAGTTGCCGATCAGCTGCTGCTGCCATTTGTCGTTGCCCACGGCCTCGTTCGAGACACCGCCGGGCAGGTTCTTCATGATCGGCAGGGCCTTGATCTTGTTCATTACCGGCCCCTTGACCGCGCCGGACGCGAGGTCCGCGCCGACAAAGATACGCCGCTGCTGGTTGTAACGCTGGATCTGCGTCGGACCCGAACCGAACGTGATCTCCGCGACGCGGCTGAGCGGTACGGACCCGCCAACAGTTGTCGGGACCGGCAGGTTCTGCAGCGTCGAGATGTCACGGCGCGAGGATTCGGGCAGCATCACGCGGATCGGGATCTGGCGATCGGACAGCGAGAATTTCGCGCTGTTCTGGTCGATGTCACCCAGCGTCGCGATGCGGATCGTCTGGCTCAGCGCCTGCGTCGTGACGCCGAGCCGTGCCGCCAGGTCGAAATGCGGTTTGATGACCAGTTCGGGGCGGCGCATGTCGGCCTCGATGCGCGGTGCGACAGCCTCTGGCACGGCCTTCATCTGGGCGAGCAGGACGTTGGCCGTGTCTTCCAGTTGCTTCGGATCGCTGCCGGTCAGCATGATCGAGATATCGCGGTTCGTGCCGCCGCCGCCGCCCTGCGACTGGAAGCTGACGCGCGCGTCCGCAATCTGCGCCAGCTCGGGCGTCAGTTCCCGCTCGAACTCGATCGAGGTCCGTGCGCGGTCCGGCTTGAGCGTGATGAACAGGCGGGCAAAGCCTTCCTGGACGATCTCGACAGCCGTGTTGACCTCCGGCTGCCTGTTGATGATCGCCGCAACCCGGTCGGCCACCTCCACCGTCTGCGTGATCGTCGTGCCGGGCACCATGGAGATGCGGACCTGGCTGAAGTCGCGATCCGACAAAGGCTGGAACTGCTGTGGCATGGTCGCGAAAAGCAGGCCGGTGAGGCTCAGCGCCAGCGCCGCAAAACCCATCATCCAGACGCGATGATCGAGGAAGCGCGCCAGCAGGAAGCGGTTGCGCCGTGTAAAGTCGTTGGTGTCGAAGCCGCTCGCCCAGCCGTAGATGGCACCGCCGATGAAGCTGACAAGGCTGCCCAGCGCATAGGACACCAGCAGGCCGAGCGGTATGACGAGCTTGAGATTGCTGCCGCTGCCCTGGCCCCCGCTGCTGGCGCCACTGCTTGCACCGCCCGTCAGCCTCCGGACCACGATGATCGCGGCGACGATGGCGATGCCGATGAGCAGAGATGTCACGTGATAGCGCAGCTTGGTCGGCACGTGGCCGAGACGCGCCCGCATCGCGCGATAGGCTTTGGTGTCGATCGACCAGGCGAGCAGGCCCATGTAGCGGTCCATGAGCCAGCCTTCGCCATGCGACTGGCGGCCTTTGTGCTCGAGGAAATAAGCAGCGATCATCGGCGTGATCATGCGCGCCACGGCAAGGCTCATGATGACCGCGACGACGACGGTGAAGCCGAAATATTTGAAGAACTGGCCCGAAATGCCGGGCATCAGGCCGACCGGCAGGAACACCGCGACAATCGACATTGTCGTCGCCACGACAGCCAGGCCGATCTCGTCGGCGGCGTCGATCGACGCCTGATAGGCGGTCTTGCCCATCCGCATATGCCGGACGATATTTTCGATCTCGACGATCGCATCGTCCACCAGCACACCGGCCACGAGGCTCAGCGCCAGCAAGGACAGCTGGTTGAGGTTGAAGCCGATGAGGTCGAGGAACCAGAAGGTGGGGATTGCGGAGAGAGGGATTGCGACGGCACTGATCAGTGTCGCGCGCCAGTCGCGCAGGAAGATGAAAACCACCACGACCGCGAGGATCGCGCCTTCGACCATCGCGTCGATCGAGCTGTGATACTGGTCCTTTGTATAGTCCACGCTGGTAAACAGCTGCGTGAAGGTGACGCCGGGATTCTCCTTCTCGATCTTCGCGATCTCCTTCATCGCATCGTCGTAAACCGACACGTCCGAGGCGGTCTTGGCGCGGTTCAGCGAGAAGGTGACGACCTGACGGCCCAGCACCTTGCTGATGCGCTTCTGCTCGCCATAGCCGTCGGACACCGCGGCAATGTCGTTGAGATGGATCGTCCGTCCGCCGCCCAGGGCAATCTCGGTAAGGCCGAGGTCATAGGCATTGGCCTTGTTGCCGAGTACGCGCACCGACTGGCGCGAACCCGCGATCTCGGCTTGCCCGCCCGCGGCGTTGAGGTTCACTGAGCGCAGTGCCTGGTTGACCTGCGCCGCGGTGACGCCGAGCGACTGCATCTTGGACGGGTCCAGGATGACGCGGATTTCGCGGTCGACACCACCTTGGCGGCTGACCTGGCTCATGCCCGGCACGCCTAGCAGGCGCTTGGCGACCGTGTCGTCGACAAACCAGCTCAATTGCTCGATGGTCATATCGGTCGCACTGACCGCGAAGAAGGCGATCTCGCTGTCCGAGACCTCGATCTTGGTCACCTGCGGCTCAAGAATGCCATCGGGCAGGTCGCTGCGGATCTGGTCGACCGCGTTCTTGACCTCATTGACGGCATTGTCCGGATCGACGCCGATCTCGAACTGGACCGTCGTCTGGCTCGATCCCTCGCGCGCCTGGCTGTTGATCTCGTCGACGCCGTTGATCGATCGGATTGCCGCTTCCACGCGCTGCGTGATCTGGGTCTCGATTTCCGTCGGCGCCGCGCCGGGCTGGCTGACGAAAACCACCACCGCCGGAAACTCGATAGGCGGGTCGTTCACGACCGCCATGCGGCTGAACGAGATCAGCCCCGCCAGCGTCAGGCCGATGAACAGGACGATCGGCGCAACCGGATTGCGAATGCACCAAGCGGAAATATTGCGAAAGCTCATGGCTCGTCGTCCTGATTGATCGTCCAGTAACGGGGCCGCCCGTGCAGCACGGCCCCTTCATTCATCCCTGCGCCGCCTAGCGCCGGGTCGTCCCGGGCTTGGCAACGTTGACCTTCACGCTTTCCCCCGGGTTGAGGAAGCCGCCGGCAAAGAGCACAACGCGCTCATTGCCCTGAAGGCCGGAGTTGATCGCGAGCCCGTTGGGCGTCACCGTGCCTGTCGTCACATCGCGCCGTTCGACCTTTCCAGCCTTGTTCACAATGTAAACGTAGCTGCCCTTCTGGTCGCTCAGGACAGCCGATTCAGGCAGGACTGCCGCCTGCATATCGGAAATGTCGATCTGCGCATTGGCGAAGCCGCCCGGACGCAGCGCCGTATTGTAAGGCAGGGCAATGCGGGCAATGCCGAGGCGCGACTGCGGGTCGATGACCGGTGAGACCTGCCACACCGTACCGACGAACTTCGCGCTCGTGCCAACCGGCGTCACGACGGCCTTCACGCCGGGGCGCAGGGCCGCGAGTTCATTTTCGGAAAGCTGGGCGAGCAATTCCATCTCGCCATTCTTGGCGATGCGGAACAGCGTGCCGCTCCCGGCCGAAACGACCTGTCCGGGCTCGACATTGCGCGTCAGCACTAGGCCCGCTTCCGGCGCGCGGATGTCGAGGCGGCCGACCGAGGCGCGAAGCTGGGCGAGCTGGGCCTGCGCGACATTGAGCTGGGCCAGCGCAGCATCGCGCGTGGCAGTCTTCTGGTCGATGTCGGCCTTGGAAACGAAGCCCTGGCCGACGAGCGCCTTGGCACGCTCGAGATTATTTTCGGCGAGCTTGGCATTGGCGCGCGCCACCTCCACCTGCGCGGCGGACGAAGCGAGCTGCTGAGCCTGCACCGAGCGCTCGATCACGACGAGGATCTGGCCCTTCTGGACCCAGTCGCCGGGCTGGACCAGGACGCGCAGCACGCGGCCGCCTTCGCCGAGCACGCCGACCGGCATGTCGACGCGCGCGTCCAATGAACCCGTCGCGTTTGCGGTCCTGGTGACGGACTGCTGGCCCGGCACGGCGACGGTCACCAGCGGCACCTGGTTCTTGTTCTGGCCCTGGCCTTTCTCGCCGCCCAGCACGCGCCAGGCAACGATGGCCGCGACGATGAGCACGATGACAACGAGCAGGCCGATCATCAGGCGGCGGCGCTTGCGGATCGTCTCGGCGTCCAGCTCGTCGGTGCCGAGCGCGTTCTTGTCGAAACTGGTCTCGTAGTTCATCGGTTCCGCCACCTTATGCGCTCCTGTGGCGCTGTTGGTCCAGTCACTGTATTATCCAAATAGATCACTTGCGGCAAGCCGGAATCTCGATCCGTCTCGCAGGCGCAAAATGCACCATCCGGTTGCCGCCAAGCAGCCTGGAATTCCAGTGACCCACTATTTTTCTGGAGCGAAGTTATGGCTCGCCCGGCCATGTCTTCGCCCCGGGACCGGGACGTCGCAGCCCGGCGGTCGCGAAGACCATGCCAAGTCTAGTCGATACCCGGACTTTGTCCAACAGCGCCGATGGCCCGGAATGTCGGAATTTGTCAACGATGCGGAGACTTTAGGCGCGGAATTCGCGACGATTTCGGGAGCGGCGTCGTAAATCCGCACCATGCGGACAAGCGATTCAACGCAACGTCTGCCCAAGAGCGCGTCGACATTCATCTGATGGCGTGACGAAAACGGCGGACTTGCGCGAACCGGAACGTAGCGCACTCAGGGTGCGTGAGCGTCGGAAGCGCGGAAGTTGCCGCTTGCAGCCGCCAGGGCTGAATGTCGACCCGTCCTAGCCCCAGAGCTGGATGCTGCGCCGCTCCATCTCGCTCGAAGTCGAGACGGTCTTGAGGTTCGCCTCGAAAGCGAGCCTGGTGGACAGCTGCTCGACCAGTTCGCCGGTGATATCGACATTGGGCGCCGCGATCATGCCCTGCGCATTGGCGTGGACCGACGCGGGGTCATAGGTCAGCCGATAGGCGGGATCGACCGGCACGAGCCGGCCCTGTACGCCCCCGCCTGCGCCGGGCGACAGTTCGGCGCGCACCGGCTGGTAGGCCGCCTGCCCGCCGCTGCCCGGCACCGCGCCATTCGACTGGGCGTTCGCGATATTGGAGGCGCTGGCCGTGAGGCGCAACATGCTGGCCTCCAGCCCCGATCGCGCGATGCTCATGCCGTTCATCGTGCGGCCCTCAGCCATGCGCCCGGCTGCGCGCGGCGAACATCTCGTTCAGGCGGCGCATGGATTCGTCGAGTGCCCGGTAGCAATTGTCGAAGCTCGTCTCGATCGCGATCAGGGTGCGCATTAGCCGGCGCAGCGCCTGCTCGGCCTGTGTGTCCTGCGCGCAGGCGCCGGGGTCGACGCCGTGATATTCATGGTCGTCGTCGTCGCTGTCATTATCCGCGACGGGATGAGCGCGCATCGCACCCTCGCCCTCCTGCCCTTCCGTCAGTTGGAGCGAGAAATCCTCCTCGTCCTCCTCCTCCTCGACGCCAAAGAGACGCGCGGTCACAAGCCCGTCGAGCCCATCGAGACTGCCCTTGCGAAAGGCGCTCTCGAGATGATCGCGCAACTCGTGCAGGCGCGTGAACGTTTCGAAGGCCGAGCGGGTCAGGCTGGAGGTCGAGACCGGCCGGCCGTGGCGGGCCGAGCGCGCCGCCGAAAAGACCTGGTCGGCGAAGCGGCAATAGAGCATTTCGCGATAGGAGTCGGCCTTCGCCGGCAGCGGCGACGCGGCGCTGATCTCGGCGCTGCCGCCCGCACCCGGCAGGCTTGAGCAGAATTGGTCGGCAAGTGCCCCAGCATCGTCGATCAGGGCAGCAAGATTGTCGTGATCGCGCATCCGTTCGTCCGTTTCGGCCGCCAATGCGATCTCGAGCCATGCAGAATTTTGCGGCAACCCGAGTATCGCGGCGACATTGTTCGACCCGGCCGCCGATTCCAGGTCGGAGCCCATGTTCAGCAGTCCTTTTTCCGCATGAAGCAGATAGCCACGCGGCCACTTAAGACGGCCTGCAGGGAAAGGGTTGAGACGGGAGTAAGGATAAAAGGGCGCGCTCAGGTGGCGCGGATCACCGCCCGAACTTCCGCGTCGTCTTGCCGTAGCGCCCTTTGCGCGTGCCCGGCTTGCCCTCGGTCGAGCGGCCCTGGTAGCGCGCCGCGCCCGCCGTCACCTGCTGGTCGACCGGCAGGCCCAGCTCTTCGGCCTCCAGCTTGCGGATCTCGTCGCGGATGCGGCCGGCTTCCTCGAACTCGAGGTCCGCAGCCGCCGCGCGCATCTTCTTCTCCAGCTCCTCGATATAGGCGCGCAGGTTGTGGCCCACGAGATGCGGCCGGTCCTCCAGACCCGTATCGACCGTCACCTGGTCCTTGTTGGAGACATGGGCGATGATGTCGCCGATCGATTTGCGCACGCTTTCCGGCGTGATGCCGTGCTTGGCGTTATATTCCAGCTGCTTCTCGCGGCGCCGGTCGGTCTCGGCGAGCGCGCGCTCCATCGAGCCGGTGACGCGGTCGGCATAGAGGATCACCCGCCCGTCGATGTTGCGCGCCGCGCGGCCGATGGTCTGGATGAGCGAGGTCTCGCTGCGCAGGAAGCCCTCCTTGTCCGCGTCGAGGATCGCCACCAGTCCGCATTCGGGGATATCCAGTCCCTCGCGCAGCAGGTTGATGCCGACCAGCACGTCATAGACGCCGAGCCGCAGGTCGCGGATCAGCTCGATGCGCTCGAGCGTCTCGGTGTCGCTGTGCATGTAGCGCACCTTGAGGCCCGCCTCGTGCATATACTCGGTCAGGTCCTCGGCCATGCGCTTGGTCAGCGTCGTCACCAGCGTGCGATAGCCGGCGGCCGCGACCTTGCGGCATTCGTTGACGAGATCGTCGACTTGGTCCTCGACCGGCTTGATCTCGACCGGCGGGTCGATGAGACCGGTCGGGCGGATCACCTGCTCGCTGAACACGCCGCCGGTCTGGTTCATCTCCCATGGACCCGGCGTCGCCGAGACGGACACCGTCTGCGGGCGCATCACGTCCCATTCGTTGAAGCGCAGCGGCCGGTTGTCGATACAGCTCGGCAGGCGGAAGCCATATTCGGCGAGCGTGATCTTGCGGCGGTGGTCGCCGCGCGCCATCGCGCCGATCTGCGGCACGGTCTGGTGGCTTTCGTCGACGAACAGGATCGCGTTCTCGGGCAGATATTCGAACAGGGTCGGCGGCGGCTCGCCCGGCAAACGCCCGGTCAGGAAGCGCGAATAATTCTCGATGCCCGCGCAGGCGCCCGTCGCCGCGATCATCTCCAGGTCGAAATTGGTGCGCTGCTCCAGCCGCTGGGCTTCGAGCAGCCGCCCCTCGGCCTGCAATTCCTTGAGCCGCTCCGATAGCTCGTGCCTGATCGCTTCCATCGCCTGCTTGAGCGTGGGCCCCGGCGTCACGTGGTGGCTGTTCGGGAAAACCTTCACATAGTCGAGGCTCGCCGCCTTCTTTCCGGTCAGCGGATCGAATTCGACAATCTCCTCGATCTCATCGCCGAAGAAACTGACGCGCCAGGCGGTGTCCTCATAGTGCGAGGGGAAAATCTCGAGATTATCGCCCCGCACGCGGAAGGCACCGCGCGCGAAGGCCGCATCGTTGCGTTTATACTGCAGCGCGACCAGCTTCCTGATAATCTCGCGCTGGTCGGCGACGTCGCCCTTCTTCATCGCGAAGGTCATGGCCGAATAGGTCTCGACCGAGCCGATGCCATAGAGGCAGGAGACCGAGGCGACGATCAGCACGTCGTCGCGCTCCAGCAGCGCGCGCGTGGCCGAGTGGCGCATCCGGTCGATCGCCTCGTTTACCGAGCTTTCCTTCTCGATATACGTGTCGGAGCGCGGCACATAGGCTTCGGGCTGGTAATAGTCGTAATAGCTGACGAAATATTCGACCGCGTTCTCGGGGAAGAAGTTCTTGAACTCGCCATAGAGCTGCGCGGCGAGGATCTTGTTGGGCGCGAGGACGAGCGCGGGCCGCTGCACCGCCTCGATCACCTTGGCCATGGTGAAGGTCTTGCCCGATCCGGTGACGCCGAGCAGCACCTGGTCGCGCTCGCCGGCATTGCAGCTCTCGACCAGTTCCTTGATCGCGGTCGGCTGGTCGCCCGCGGGCTGGTAATCGGAGACGAGCTTGAAGAGCTTGCCGCCCTCCGCCTTCTCCGGCCGCGCGGGCCGATGCGGGACGAATGATGCGCCGGTTTCGGGTTCGTCCAGAGTCGTGCGGATGGTGATCGCCATGACGCCAATATGGAGAGACACGCGCTATCGGGCAAGGACGGAATGAGAACAAAAAGGGATCGCGATGTAAGCCGTCGCGCTGGCGGCCTATGTGCGCAGGATATCCACCGGGTCGACCATCTCCGTTTCGTCGGCGCCCGGCTCCTCGGCATCAGGGCGCCTGCGATCCATGACGAACTTCTTCCCGTCGAAGCGTGTCGGCATCAAGGCAACGACCCGGTCTTTGAGCGGCTTCCTGAAATCAATCTCTTTGGGGTAAAGGAAATGCGTATCGAACGCCTTGCCCTGCACGGTGTAGGCCATGGCCGCCCAGCGCTTGTCGGCAGGCTCTGACGACCAGGCTTGCTTCACGAGGTCGCGCAACCGGTCGCTCGCCGCGAACATTTTCACGGTCTTGCCGCGATCCCGGAAGAGCAGCACGATCGCATCCCTTCCCTTCATCTCGGCATAAAGGAAGAGCCCGTCGGGCTTGCCGCCTGCAATGAGCGCAGCCTCCCCGCCGATTTCCGACAGCAGCGGGCCAAGCTTGTCGAACTTGGCGCGCATTTCAGGATCGTCCGAAACGCCCTTGTCAGCCGGCGATCTGGCAGCCCCCGCCCCCGGCTTTGCCTTCTCCGCATGCGGCGTCGGCGCCTTCTTGGTGCCCGCACCATGCGCGGGCGCCAGACCAAGCAGCAGGATCGAGAAGACGAGAAGCACGAGTCGCATGGCGGATATCCCCCTTGCCCGGATCATGCCTCGCCTGCGATTGCTGTCAAGAACAAATAGGGAACATTTGGTTCACTTTGGATGTTTCCCGCTCATTCAGCCCGCGAGAACTTGCTTTCCTTCTGTCCTACACACCGCAAACCATGCCAGCGTCCCTCGCATGACGCATCTACCCTTCCAGGTCTCATCACGATCGACGCAAGCCAAGCCTGCGCCTCGCACGGCCAGAACTGGTGGCAATGGTAATGAGATTTTTTGTGTTTCATGACCGCAACCTTCACAACCTTCGGCGACAACGCGATACTCCCTTGCCCTCGCCCGCATATCCCGGCATCCCTCCGGCAGACCCGAACAGCGGGCATGGTCGCGCCGTCCCTTCGTGTGAGGAACCTTGCCATGAGACCGTCCCAGACCGCGCAGACTCCCGCCCTGATCGCCGCCGCGATGGCCGCGCTCATCCTGCCGCTCGCCGCCTGCAACAGCGCGCCTGAAGTGTCCGCCACCAATGCCTCGACCAAGGAAGTGGCCGAGAAGGTCGCGGCCGCGACCGGCGGGGAGGCGATCATCCAGCCCGGCCGCTGGGAGGGCACCTATGTGATGCACGACATGGAGATCCCCGGCATGGCCAACATGCCGCCGGCGGCGAAGGAGCAGATGAAGGCGCAGATGGCCCAGACGCGCAAGTTCGTGAACTGCGTCTCGGAGGAGGATGTGAAGAAGCAGAAGGCCTTCTACATGGGCGACGAGAACAAGAACTGCACCTATGACCATTTCACCATGGGCGGCGGCAAGATCGACGCGGCGATGGCCTGCAATACCGGGCGCGAGGGCGCGATGGCGATGACCATGACGGGCAGCTATTCGCCCGACAGCTACAAGATGGACATGACCGGCAAGGGCCAGGGCAGCGGGCCGGCGGCGGGCATGAGCATGAAGTTCAGCGTGGAGGCCAGGCGCGTCGGCGCGTGCAAGGGGACCAAGGACGAGCTCTAGGGCCACTTGATCTCCGTCAAGGTCATCAGTCTGTTAACCGGCAAGGATTATGAGCGGGGCTTGTCGGCATTGGCGCGCGGCAGGAGCGTAATTGCGCTTTTGTGCGTTTGCACAATTCGGCTAGTGGCGGGATTGCCGTGGGGCATGTTTGGAATCCGGGAGCGTGACGTAAGATGGCCATTCTCAATCCGAAGGAAACGGACGGCTATATCTGGTTCGACGAGGAGGAGTGCGCCGCGGCCGGCGCGGCCCTCGCGGAAAAATACCAGAGCGCGCAGCCCTTCCCGCATATCGCGATGGACGATTTCCTGCCTCCGGATTTCCTGCGCGGCCTGCTCGGCGAGTTTCCGGACAATGCCAACAACAGCTATTTCGACCGCGACCAGGAGCGGTTCAAGTACCAGACGCCGCCGAGCAAGATCCAGGGCCGGCGCCTGCGCAACCTGGTGGTCGAGCTGAACAGCCCGGCGATCCTCAAGTTCCTCGAGGCGATGACCGGCATTCCCGGCCTCATCGCCGATCCCTATTATGTCGGCGGCGGCCTGCACGAGACGCTCAAGGGCGGCCATCTCGGCGTCCATGCCGATTTCAACATCCACCGCCCGATGAATGTCGAGCGCCGGCTCAACCTGCTCGTCTATCTCAACGACGACTGGCTGCCCGAATATGGCGGCGACCTCGAGCTGTGGGACCAGAAGATGGAGAAGCGCTGGCACAAGATCGCGCCGCTTCTCGGCCGCGCCGTGGTCTTCAACACTTCGCTCGACAGCTTCCACGGCCAGCCCGATCCGCTGACCTGCCCGGACGGGCGCTCGCGCAAGTCGATCGCGACCTATTATTACACCGCGGACGAGGAAGGCATCGCCAAGCTTCCGGGCCGCACCACCGTCTTCAAGACGCGCCCTGGCGCGGGCGACCGCGAGGATCGCCGCGTACAGTTCGACCATCTGCTGCGCGATTGGGTGCCGCCCAGGCTTTATCGCTATGCCGCGAAGCTCAACCGCTTCAAATGAACGGGACGGCTGCCTGAGTATTTCGCACACAGCGGGCGATTGCGTTCCCGCTGCGCTGCGGTAAATTCGGGTTCCCGTTCGACAGACGCGAAAGACCGCCATGCTGATCGGCTATACGCTCGTCGGTACCAATGACATGCAGCGCGCGCTCGCCTTCTACGACGCGCTGTTCGGCGCCGTCGGCGTCGGCCGCATGATCGAGCTGCCTACGCTCGCCGGCTGGGGCGTCAGCTGGGAGAAGCCGATCTTCGGCGTCGCCGTCCCCGCGGATGGGCAGGCCGCCAGCGCCGGCAATGGGTCCATGGTCGCGCTCGGCCAGCGCACGCGCGCAAAGGTCCGCCTGCTCCATGCCAGGGCGCTGGAGATGGGCGGCACCGATCAGGGCGCGCCGGGCGTGCGCGGCCAGGAGGGCAGCAACGCCTTCTATGCCGCCTATGTGCGCGATCTCGACGGCAACAAGCTCTGCTTCTATTGCGTGGGCCCGGACGGCGAGGACGACTGAGTCCCGTCCGCTCTGACGGGAGTTTATGCGATGATCGGCTACAGCTTGCTCGGCACCAACGATATCGACCGGGCGCGGGCATTTTACGACGCGCTGTTCGGCTCGATCGGCGTCGGCAAGCTCTGGGACAGCCCGCGCTCCGTCGCCTGGGGGGTCGCCTTCGACAAGCCGGCGTTCGGCATCTGCGTGCCCCATGACGAACAACCCGCGACGATCGGCAACGGCTCCATGCTGGCGCTGGTCCAGCCCAGCCGTGCGCAGGTCGATACGCTCTATGCCAGGGCGATCGAGTTGGGCGGCCAGGACGAAGGCCCCGCAGGCCTGCGCGGCGAGGAAGGCGAGATGGCCTTTTACGGCGGCTATGTCCGCGATCTCGACGGCAACAAGCTCTGCTTCTTCCGCATGGGCCCGGCGGAAGCCTGATCCTGCGCAACATGACCGACCAGCGCCTCGCCGCCTATCTGGCGCGCATCGGCCTCGATGCCCCGCCGCCCGTCACGCCCGAGGGCCTCGGCACATTGCTCGCCGCCCATCGTCGCGCCATCGCCTTCGAGAATCTCGACATCCCCCTCGGCCGCGGCATCCGCATCGACGGCGACAGCGTGTTCGACAAGCTCGTGACACGTCGGCGCGGCGGCTATTGTTTCGAGCAGAACCGGCTGCTCGCGGACATGATGCGGACGACCGGCTTCGAACTGCGCCCGCTCCTCGCTCGCGTACGTCTCGGTTCGCCCGACATCGTGCCCGTGCGCAGCCATGTCACGCTGCTGGTCACGCTCGACGCGATGTCCTGGATCGCGGAGGGCGGCTTCGGCGGCAGCGACCTGCCCGCCCTGCCGCTCGAGGACGGCGCATCCGGCATCTCACCGGACGGTGCCCGGCATCGCCTGCGCAAGATCGGCGAGCCCGGCACGCTCGACGGCGAGTGGCTACTCGAACGCGCGGGGCCGCATGGCACGACGGACGGCCGCGCCCAGCCGCATGAGGACTGGCAGCCGCAGTATAGCTTCGACCTCGCCCATGTCGCGCCGGACGATCTTGAACAGTGCAATCACTGGACGTCGACGCGTCCCGGCACGCGCTTCACCACGCTCAACATCGCGAGCATCGTCCTCGACGATGGCTTCGCGTCCATGGTCGATCGCACCCTCACAATTTACCGGAACGGCGATAAGTCCGTGAATGAAATCACCGATCCGGTACAATATGCTGAAATATTGCGTTCGACCTTCCGCCTCGATTTCACCGATGCCGAGGCCGCATCCCTGCCGCTCTTCGCCTGAGCTAGAGCAGGTTGCCGATGAAGATCAGGCCCATCGCACCGAGTACCGAACCGACGAAGCCGGCGGGCGCGTAGGGCTCGCGCGAGCGGTCCTTGCTGACGAGGCGCGGCACGACGCCGCCAACGACGGAGCCGCCGAGGCCAAGCAGGATGCTCTTGATGAGGCCCATGTCGATCTCACCCGGATAGAAGAACCGGGCGAGGATGCCGATCACGAGACCGACGAACGCAATGCGGAGCACTTCGCGCATATCTTGATATCTCCAGGCTACGGCCAATGCCGCTGAATCCCTCGCGGTGTATTATCGGCATAGAACGCCAGATATTCAAGTCCCGTCGAGCAGGACACGAATCTTGCGCCTCAAGCGACCGCCCGACATAGTCCCCAAGAGGCGCGACGCGGGGGACACCATGGGCAAGCACATCTTCGGCTGCATCGCACTGGCTCTGGCCTTCGCGGCAACGCCCGGCAGCGCGAAAAAGGCGCCGCCCCTTCCCGCCGTCGAGGAAGTCTCCGCCGCCGACCTTGTCGACCAGCTCGAGTCCGGCAAGACGACCAGCGAGGCTCTTGTCCGCGCCTATCTCGCCCGTATCGCCGCGATGGACCGCGCCGGCCCGAAACTGCGTTCGATCATCAGCCTCAATCCCGATGCCATCGCGCAAGCCAGGGCACTCGACGCCGAGCGCAAGGCCGGCAAGCTGCGCGGCCCGCTCCACGGCCTGCCCGTGCTCATCAAGGACAATATCGAGACGAAGGACACGATGCCGACGACCGCCGGCAGCCTTGCCCTCAAGGACAATGTCACCGGGCGCGACACGCCGATGATCGCCCGCCTCCGCGCCGCCGGCGCGCTGATCTTGGGCAAGACCAATCTCTCCGAATGGGCCAATATCCGCTCGACCAACAGCATGTCCGGCTGGAGCGCGGTCGGTGGTCTCGTCAGGAACCCCTACGCGCTCGATCGCTCCGCCTGCGGCTCGTCGAGCGGCACCGGCGCCGCGCTCGCCGCCAGCTTCGCGCCATTGGGCGTCGGCACCGAGACCGACGGCTCCATCGTCTGTCCCAGCTCGATGAACGGCCTCGTCGGCCTCAAGCCTACGGTCGGTCTCGTCAGCCGCACCTATGTCGTGCCGATCAGCCACAGCCAGGACACGCCCGGGCCCATGGCGCGCAGCGTGCGCGACGTCGCGATCCTCTTCTCCGCCATGGTCGGCAGCGATCCGGCCGATCCCGCTACGAAGGGCGCCGACGCCGCGATCAGGGACTATGCCGCGACGCTTTCGCCAGATGCGCTGAAGGGCGTGCGCCTCGGCGTGATCCGCCCCGAGAAGATGCCGCCCGCCCTCGCCGAGCGCTTCGAGGCAGCGCTCGCGAAGTTGCAGGCCGCCGGGGCAGAGTTGGTCG
>DASWYL010000050.1:0-10297 GCA_036404995.1 Sphingobium sp.
ACGGTAAACGGCGCGGCGCATTTCGGGACGCTTGAGGGACTCAACGGCCAGACAACAGGAAGACGCGGACCTCCTTTTCGAACAGGGCAGGCTGGTCGAGCATGATGAAATGCGCGCTTCGTTCGATCCCGACGAGGCGCGCGCCGCGCACGTCGGCATAGGCGCCGGTGTAGAGCGCGCGGGTGCGGGCCTGGTCCGCCTCGCTGCCGGAAACCGGATAGAGCAGGGTCAGCGGCACGGCGAGCGCCGCAAGTCCGGGGCGCGCGTCCGTCACCATGTCCTCATGCAGCGCCCAGGCAACGACGCTCAAGTCGACTGCTCTGGTCCACTCGACGATCTTCGCCTTGCCCGCTTCGGTCAGCGCATTGTTCGTCGCCGGAGGCATGGCGCCACCACTCTTCGCGAGACCGAGTAGCTGGTCCCGCAACGCGACGGCCTGCGGCTCAATCATGGCGACGGTCGCGGTCGGGCCGGCGAACAATGTGCCGATGAACGGCATGGCATCGACGATCATCACGCCGTCGAGCCCGGCGGGCTTGCGCTCGGCCAGCTTGAGCGCAGCAAGACCGCCGAGCGAATGGCCGATGACCTTCGCATGCTTGAGCTTGTGATCGGCAATATAGGCAGCGAGCCCGTCGACGAGACCGACGATGACGCCGCCCTGCGCGTTGGGCCCGGGATCGCCAGGCGCGAAGCCGCGCAGCTCGACGAGATGCAGCCGCGCTTCGCCCTTGAGCGCCTGGGCGAGCGGCCACCAGACCTCGCGCGGCGTGGCGAGGCCGGGGATGAGGATCACATCCGGACCTTTCGTTCCGATCGTCTCGACCGTGAAGCGCGGAAAGGACTCGATCGCTTCCCTCGCAGCGCTGGTATCGGCAGCCCGGGCCGGCCTTTCCAGGATGAAGGGAATGCTGGCGGCGGCGAGCACGGTGAAGAGAAGGCGGATGAAGAAGGGCATGGCTATGGCTCCCGTTGAAAGGATGGATCGAAAATCGGTGGCAATTTGGGTGGGTTCGAGCGGGCGGCGCTGGGCCGCCTGGCTCAATCTCTCTGGAAGATCTCTTCGATCTTCATCTCGAACAGGTCGGCAATGCGGAAGGCGAGCGGCAGCGAGGGATCATATTTGCCTGTCTCGATCGCATTGACGCTCTGGCGGCTGATCTCGAGCCTGTCGGCCAGATCCCCCTGCGTCCAGTCGCGCTCGGCGCGGAGCACCTTGAGGCGGTTCTTCATCTCAACACCCGCCCCAGCTGCCCACGGTGATCCGGTTGAAAATCGCGCCGACGCCGAGACCGAAGAACCAGACGATCGCCCAGTAGAAGGCGTCGATATGGTCGACGAGGCCGAAATTCTCGAGAAAACCCCAGACGGTCGCGGCCGCCAAGGCCAGCGCCGAAGCCACCAGCGTCTGCCGGACAAGCAGCATCCGGATATACTCGTCCTTCTGCTCGATGATCAGCATGCCCACGGCATAGAAGGCGCCAACGACGGACAGGCCCGGCAGCAGCGCCAGCGGCCAGACTGCCCAACCCTCGACCATGTGATGCTTGAGCAGATATTTCGCCGCGAACAGGGAGACCATGTAGACGCCCATCGCCGTGAACAAGCGGATCATGTAGCGCCGCGTCGGCGCGCCCATCCCGCCGGGCTGGGCCGCGTAAGAGGCGCGCACCATCGGGATGAGCAGCAGCATCGGCATCAGCATTGCGAACTGTTTCCAGCCGGGCGGCATGGCGGTCATCGAAAGCAGGAACGGCGTGCCGAACATGGCGACGACAAAGACGCCCGCCCAGATCATCGCCGCTTTCCTGTGCGCAGACGCGCCCGGGCGCTCCGTCTCCTCGCCGGTCATTGCGCCGCTCCAGCGCGACGGAAGCATGCGCGATTACGGCGCAGGCTGGTTGCGACCGCGAGGCCGGGCAGGATCGCGAACATCGTCGACGCCGTGTTGCGATCGACCAGACCGTAAGCCTCGCCGACCGCAATCAGGATCATCGCTATGGCCCATGACAGGGCGCGCGCAACAGAGATCATGTCAAACTCCCTTGTTCATATGACAAGCAACCTTTACTCGATGAGTCGTGAAATGTCAAGTTTGCATGACATAAAGACAAAGACTGACGACAATCCCTAGCGCGGGTGACAAATTAACCCGCCGCTACTATATCCCTGCCCATGCCGAAGCCGTTCGCCACTCTGACGACGACCACGACCACCACGGAGACCACTCCGGGGGGCCTCGGCATGCGCGCCATCGACTGACGCGCTACTCGCCAGAGGCCCAACCGAGACCGGATGGGCCGAAAAGGCGAACCCCATCCGTCCCGCTGCCTCTTTTCAATTCGGCCGCGCTTGCCTAAGCGCTTGGCCGCATAATGAACGGATGAACCGATGACGGACATGCTCAAGATTACGCTCCCGGACGGCTCGCAGCGCGAGGTTGCGCGCGGCACCACGCCGGCAGAGATCGCGGCCGCCATCGGCCCCGGCCTCGCCAAGGCCGCCATTGCGGCCAAGGTGGACGGCGAATTGCGCGACATCATGCGCCCGCTCGAGGCCGATGCGCAGCTCGCGCTGGTCACGGCGAAGGACGAGGCGGAAGCGCTGGAACTGGCGCGGCACGATTTCGCGCATGTCCTTGCCGAGGCCGTGCAGGCGCTCTTCCCCGGCACGCAGATCACCTTCGGTCCGTCGACGGACGACGGCTTTTATTACGACTTCGCCCCAGCTGGGGATCGCGGTCCCTTCACCGAAGAGGACCTACCCGCGATCGAAGCAAAGATGCGCGAGATCATCGCGGCCGATAAGCCATTGCAGCGCGAGGTCTGGTCGCGCGCCGACCTGATCAAGCGCTGGTCCGAGCAGGGCGAGAGCTTCAAGGCCGAGTGGGCACAGGAATTGCCCGAGGATGAGGAGCTGACGGTGTACTGGTCGGGCCCACCCGGACCTGACTCCTGGCTGGACATGTGCCGCGGGCCGCATCTTGCTTCCACCGGCAAGCTCGATCCGCAGGCGTTCAAGCTGATGCGCGTCTCGGGCGCATATTGGCGCGGCGACCAGCGCAATGCGCAGCTCTCGCGCATCTACGGCACGGGCTGGCTCAACAAGAAGCAGCTCGACGCGCACCTGTTGCGCCTCGAGGAAGCCGCCAAGCGCGACCATCGCCGCCTCGGCCAAGACATGGACCTGTTCCACCTCCAGCAGGAGGCGCATGGCAGCGTCTTCTGGCATCCGAACGGCTTCGTCATCTGGCGGGCTCTGGAAGCCTATATGCGCCGCGCGATCGACGCGGCCGGCTATCAGGAAGTGAAGACGCCGCAGGTGATGGACGCCCGCCAGTGGGAGCAGTCCGGCCACTGGGGCAAATATCGCGAGAACATGTTCGTTATCCCCGACGAGGTCCCGAACGTCGACGACGAGGGGCCCATCGTCTCGGACAAGGCCGAGTGGATGGCCTTGAAGCCGATGAATTGCCCGGCGCATGTCCTGATCTTCCGGCAAGGCATCAAGTCCTACCGCGACCTGCCACTGCGCCTCTACGAGAATGGCTGCTGCCACCGCAACGAGCCGCATGGCGCGCTGCACGGCCTGATGCGCGTGCGCCAGTTCACGCAAGACGATGCGCATATCTTCTGCCGCGAGGACCAGATCGTCGACGAGGTGCAGGCGTTCTGCCGCCTTGCAGACCGGATCTACAAGGATTTCGGTTTCACCTATTCGATCAAGCTGGCGCTCCGTCCCGAAAAGCGCTTCGGCACCGAGGAAATGTGGGACAAGGCTGAGGCCGAACTGCGCGACGCCGTCGCCCGCGCGGGCCTCGCCACGCCCGATTATGGCTGGGAAGAACTGCCCGGCGAAGGCGCTTTCTATGCGCCCAAGCTCGAATGGCACCTGACCGACGCGATCGGCCGCACCTGGCAGGTCGGCACGATCCAGTCCGACCGCGTGCTGCCCGAGCGGCTCGACGCAAGCTATGTCGGCGAGGATGGCGCACGCCATCGCCCGGTCATGCTCCATCGCGCCATCTTCGGCAGCTACGAGCGCTTCATCGGCATCCTCATCGAACATTTCGCCGGCAAGCTGCCGGTCTGGCTCGCGCCGACCCAGGCGGTGGTGGCGACGATCGTTTCCGACGCCGACGACTATGCGAAGCAAGTGGTCGAGAAGCTCACCCAGGCCGGCATCCGCGCCGACACGGATCTGCGCAACGAGAAGATCAACTACAAGGTGCGCGAGCACAGCCTCGCCAAGGTGCCGAACCTGCTGGTCGTCGGCCGGCGCGAGGCCGAGGAACGCACGGTCGCGCTGCGCCGCCTCGGCTCTGACGAGCACCAGAAGGTGATGACGCTCGACGAGGCGATCGCCGCGCTGAAGGCCGAGGCGACGCCGCCGGACCTGCGATAAGGGCGGGGGCGACCGGCCGTCTGGCTGATCCGCTTCCGCCCTGACGACAGCGCCGCTCAGCCGCCCAGCTTCTCGTAGAGCGTCAGCGCGATCTCGAACATGATGAGCGCGATGATCGCCAGCTCCAGGCGGGTCGAGCGTCGCTCCTGCACAAGGTTGAGCAGGATGTCCGCCGAATCGCCAAGCGCGTCCAGCTTGCGGTCGATCGCGCGGGCACGTTCGTCGAGCTCGAACTCGTCCTCGAGGCGTGCATAGAGGCGCTCGAGCTCGGGATGATCCCACAGGAGGTCCGGCTTCTCGCCGATCTGGGCGCGCCCTATCATCCGATGCCGCGTCGAGAGCACCTCGCCGATCTGCTGCATCACGCGCCGTGCCGGTAGGCCGGCGCGGCCTTCCGTCCGCATCATCCGCACCAGCGGCTCGATGCGTTCGAATGCCTCGCTGATCAGCAATTCGTCGCGGGCGAGGATGACGCTGCGCGCCAGCACAATAGCGGTGAGAAGAAAGCGCTCGGTGCTCGCCTCGTGCAGCAGGATGCTGCCGTCGCTGTGAACCTGCTCGTCTGCGTCCCGCGAGACTTGGACGCGCACAACCTCAATCTCGAACATGCCGACCGGCTCGATGATCGCCGGGCGGAGCTGTCCGAGCATCGCCTGCTCCGCCTGCGCCGTCGTGCCAATGAAGACCGCGACGCCATAGCGGAAGACGAAGACCATACCGCTCAATCCGGCGTCGAGGTCCTCCGCTTCGACGAACCCAGTGAGCTGGCGCATATCGATTTGTGCCCCGAGCAGGAGCGCACGGATCTCGCTGGAGGCACGCGCGCCGGGCAAGGCCAGACCCATGATCGGCTGGGTCGTGCCTGCCGTGGCGCGCGGTTCCTGTGTTGACACGGATCCTCCGGAGACTCGACCACCAAAGCAGTCGATGGCGCCAAGGTGCGATGCCGCCTCGCGAAAGTCCAGAAGCACCGGCTGCCGGCGCCCCAAGGCCGGGCTTGTACAAGGAGAGCGCGGCGCCTAGATGGGATGTTAACCGGACTGTGGCCAAAGCGCCGCACCGGAAGATGCGCCCATCGCACCTGCCCTTTCCGTAGCCGCTCAAAACCGTTAAGGAAGCGGCTCGCTCGATTGAATGAAACATAGGAGAAATTGCTATACGTCCCCCAATGATGCGCCGTCCGCTCGCGCCGCCCCCGCCAATGAACGGCCCCCGCTACAATGAGTTCATCACCGTGCCCAAGGTGCGCGTGATCGATGAGAATGGCGAAAATCTGGGCGTGATGTTCACGCGCGAGGCGATCGAACAGGCTGCCGAAGTGGGTCTCGACCTGGTCGAGGTTTCTCCCAATGCCGATCCGCCGGTGTGCAAGTATCTCGACATCGGCAAGTACAAGTACGAGGCCCAGAAAAAGGCCAACATCGCGCGCAAGACCCAGAAGACGCAGGAACTCAAAGAGATCAAGATGCGTCCCAACATCGACGATCATGACTATGATACGAAGATGAAGGCCATCCACAAGTTCCTGGGCGAAGGCGACAAGGTGAAGGTCACCCTGCGCTTCCGCGGCCGCGAGCTGGCCCACCAGCAGCTCGGCATGATCCTCCTCAAGCGAGTCGCTGACGACACCGCGGAAGAAGCGAAGATCGAGGCCCATCCCCGCATGGAAGGCCGGCAGATGCTCATGGTGATCTCGCCGAAGTAAGCCCCTGATCCAGAGCGATTACCTACCGAGAATTTCGCTTGCCTGATCCGATCCCCCTCGGCAAAACGCCGCGCGGGTAAGGACTGGGGGGTTTCTGCTTGCCGAAGAGCTTGCTGCTGCTTGTGACGGCGCTCTGGGCGCAAGCCGTTTCTGTCACGCAGGTAGATCATAGCGCTGCGGGCACGCAGCCTGCTCCAGCGGCGACGCCGGCGACCTGCGCCTGCCCTACGATCGCCGCATTGACGCCGATCAGGATCGAGATCCGGGCTGTGCTGGGCAGCAAGACCAGCAAGAGTGGCGACACTTTCCCGATCCGTCTTGCCGAGCCGCTCGTCGTCGATGGGCACGAGCTGGTGCCGGCCGGAACTATGGGCATGGGCGAGGTGGTCCATGCCAAGAAGGCCGGCGGCTCGGGTGCGGCCGGCGAGCTGGTTCTCGCCGCGCGCTATCTTGATGTCGGCGGGCGGCACATGAAGCTGCGCAGCCTGCGACTCGTCCCAGAGGGCAACAGCAAGATCAATACCGTGAACACGCTCATGGTCGCCACTTCGCCGACGATATTGGCGCCCGTGGCGCTCGCCGGCTTCTTCATCAGCGGCGGGCAGGCAATGGTCCCGGAGGGCACTGTCGCCGAGGCCAAAATCGCGGAGGCATTTGAATTTCCCGCTGCCAAGCCGGCGGAAGAGCCAGATTCAAAGGCGCCGGCAGAAGCCGGCCAATCAGGGGAGAAGGACGGTGAAATACAATAAAGGGTTCGCGATCGTCGCAATTCTGTCGCTGCCGCTGATGGCAGCACCATTGGCAGCGGCCGACAAGGACAAGGGCAAGGAGATCGCGACGCCCATCGCCATCCCGAAACCGCCGGCAGGCAAGGGCCAGATCGTTTTCTTCCGCCCCGGCGGCATGGGCTTCGCGGTCGGCTGTTCGGTCAACGAAAATGGGCAGAAAGTGAGTTCGCTCGGTGCCGGGAAATATTTCATCATGGTCACCGATCCGGGCAAGCACGAGTTCACGGTCAAAAGCGAAGCCAAGGACGTACTCGCCCTCGAGGTCGAGGCCGACGAAACCCAATATGCGAGCTGCAAGATCAAGATGGGTATCATGGTCGGCCGCCCCGACATCCGCCCGTCGACGGAAGAGGAATTCCGCAAGCAACCCAAGCTCAAAATGGTCGATGCCGACGACATGGGCCCCGCGCCGGGCGCGCTTCGTCCCGATCAGATCGCCTCGGCCCAGTAAAGCAGTCGTCGACCAATTCATTGAAGGCCGGGCCTCGCCGCCCGGCCTTTTCACGTCCGCGTCGAGACTGCCGCCAATCGCGGCCTCACTACCGGCATCGTCAGCATCGTGCTCAGCGCAGACATCAGCAGCAGTGCTGTGAATGTGTCGCCACCGATGATCTGCTTGTCGAGCAGTACATTGGCGAAGACGATGCCGACGAGACCCTTGGTCTGCAGCAGGAGCCCGATGACGAGCGCCTCGCCGCGCGGCCAGCGAAGGATACGCCCCGCGATGCCGACCGCAACCAGCTTGCCCGCGAAGGCAGCGATGAACAGCAGGACGGCCCCGGCGATCACGATGAACCCGTCCGCCGACCATACCGACTTGAGGCCGGTCGCGAGGAAATAGACCGGCATCAGCGCGAGCAGGACCACGCTGCGGAAATTGTCGAGCCGCGCGCGATCGAACATGTCGGAATCGAGTACGGCTCCAGCCAGGAACGCGCCGACCATGTAATGGAGCCCGGACCAGTCGGCCGCTAGACCGCACAGAATCAGCCAGATGATGCCGACTGGCCAGCGATCCCGCTCGGCGATACAGCGCATGAGCGCGCGGATGGCGATCGCAACGACCGCGAAGAGCAGCAGGAACGCCAGTTGCCGCCCGACCCGCTCCCAGTCGAGCAGGATGAAGGCCAGTACCGCCCAGATGGCGACATCGTCGAGGCTCGCATAGCGCAGCAGCCGCTGGCCCAGGGGGGCGTGCAGGATCCTGAGCTCATCCATCACGAGCAACAGCACCGGCAGCGCGGTGACGGCGCAGGCCATGCCGATGCCAAGCACGGTCTGCCAAGGCGCGCCCTGCGCACCGACCCAGCCCGGCAGGCGCAGCAGGACGAGGGCTGCGACGCTGCCGAACAACAATGGCACGACGAGCGCAAGGGCGGCGGTGCTCCCCGCTTGGCGGCGATCCGCCCAGGCGGAGCGCAAATCGAGCTCGATGCCCGCGCCCCAGACGAACAGCATGACCGCCCACCAGGCGAGGCCATTGAGTGCCGTCACCACATCGGGGCGGAACACCGAAGCATAATAGCCGGGGAATACCGCGCCCAACACGCCCGGGCCAAGCAGGATGCCGCCGATGACCTGCACGACGACCAGTGGCGCGACAACGTCGGCCCGCGCCAGCCGCCAGACAATCCAGGGCAGCGTGAAGATGATAGCCATCGCCAGCAGGAAGGTTTCGGACGTGCCCAGGCTGTGCGGCATTGACGGCATTCCCCCTTGCAAGCGTCGTCCGCGCTTCTTTACGATGCCTAGTCAGCGCAAATTTGCAGGCCGGGCAAGCGCGATCTGGTAGCGTTCCCAGAGGTCGGGAGTTGACCGCGGGCGCGCGTCCGATCACATGGCGGCACATGACCGAACCCACGCCGCTGAAGCTGTTCAACAGCCTGACTCGCCAGACGGAAGAGTTCCGTCCCGTCCACCCGGGCGAGGCGCGCGTCTATAGCTGCGGGCCGACGGTCTACAATTATCCGCATATCGGCAACATGCGCGCTTATGTGTTCGCGGACACGCTGGGGCGGACGCTCTCGTTCAAGGGCTACAAGCTCACCCACGTCATCAACATCACCGACGTGGGCCATCTCACCGACGACGCCGATGCGGGCGAGGACAAGATGGAGAAGATGGCGGCGGAGCGCGCCCAGTCGATCTGGGACATCGCCGAGCATTACAAGCAGGCTTACTGGGCCGACGTGAAGGCGCTCAACATCCGCCAGCCGGCGCAGTGGACCATCGCGACGGACTATGTGCCACAGATGATCGAATTCGCGAAAGGCATCGCGGGCAAGCATTGCTACGAGCTGGAGAGCGGCCTCTATTTCGACACGTCGACGGTCGCCGATTACGGCCGCCTCGCCCGCGCCGTCACCGAGGAAGGTGAAGGCCGCATCGAGGAAGTCGAGGGCAAGCGCCACGCTGCCGATTTCGCCATCTGGCGCAAGACGCCCACGGGCGAGACGCGGCAGATGGAATGGGATTCGCCGTGGGGCCGCGGCGCGCCGGGCTGGCATCTCGAATGTTCGGTCATGTCGGGCGAAGTGCTCGGCTTCCCCTTCGACATCCATACCGGCGGCATCGACCATCGCGAGATCCACCACCCCAACGAGATCGCGCAGAACCAGGCCCATTGCTGCACCAACGGGCTCGACACGGCCGAAAATAGCGGCGCTCGGATCTGGATGCACAACAACTTCCTGGTCGAGCGCTCGGGCAAGATGAGCAAGTCGAGCGGCGAGTTTCTCCGTGTGCAGCTGCTGGTCGACAAGGGCTTTCACCCGCTGGCCTATCGCCTCATGTGCCTGCAGGCCCATTATCGCAGCGAGCTGGAATTCAGCTGGGAGATCCTGGCGGCCGCCCTGACGCGGCTGAAGCGGATGGTGATGGCGGTCGCGCCGCTGACCGGGCTGGCTGCGGCGCCGGCGATCCGCAATCCCAAGCTCACTGAGCTGATGACACGCTTCGACGCGGCGATCAGCGACGATCTCAACACGGCGGTCGCGCTGACCCTGTTCGACGAAGCCATCGCGATGAAAAAAGTGCCGACCGAGGAGAAGCGCGCGCTGATCGAGGCGATGGACGCGGTGCTCGGCTTCGGCCTTCTCGACCTGCGCCGACCCGACCTTCGTATCCGCCCGACAAGCGCCGCGATCGACGAAGAGGCGATCGAGGCGCTGCTGGCAACCCGCAAGGCAGCGCGGGCTGCCCAGGATTTCGCCGCCTCCGACGCGATCCGCGATGAGCTTGTCGCCAAGGGTGTCGAGGTAATGGATGGCGATCCGCTGCGCTGGGACTGGAAGCTGGCACTTGACTGACAAGCCCGTCATCGTCGCGCCCGGCGCGATCCGGCCGTTTCTTGAGCCGATGCTGCCACTCGACGCCGTCGAGGTTCACTGGTTCGCCGATG
>DASWYL010000051.1:0-12453 GCA_036404995.1 Sphingobium sp.
CCCAGCCCCGCCGTGGCGGCGCTGAAGCGCGGCTGGACCTATGTGGCATATTATCCCTACAGCGTGCAGGCCGATAATGGCGCCGGTCTGTCGAGCGGCATTATCGGACTCGTCAACGGGGGCAAGCCGCGCGAAGCGACCGAATGGGGCGCGCTGCGGGCATGGGGCTGGGGCGCCAGCCGCGTCGCCGATCTCCTGCAGTCCGATCCCACCATCGACGGCACGCGCCTCGCCATCGCCGGCCTCTCGCGCTTCGGCAAGTCCACGCTGGTCGCAACGGCATTCGACGAGCGCTTCCGCGCTGCCCTGGTCGGCTCGTCGGGCGCAGGCGGCGCCAAAATCCTTCGCCGCAACATGGGCGAACTGGTCGAGAACCTTGAGGCGGACGGCGAGTTCCACTGGTTCGCGCCCAATTTCCTCAAATATGCCGGGCCCAAGACGGTCGACGACCTGCCGGTTGACGCGCACATGCTGGTTGCCCTCGTCGCCCCCCGGCCTCTCTTCATAGGCACCGGCGTGCGCGAACAAGGCGACGGCTG
The DNA here is from genome assembly GCA_036404995.1 of Sphingobium sp. Taxonomy (GTDB): domain Bacteria; phylum Pseudomonadota; class Alphaproteobacteria; order Sphingomonadales; family Sphingomonadaceae; genus Sphingobium. Next base: position 540 of record DASWYL010000051.1, read on the forward strand.
GGTCGATCCGCGCGGCAACTATCTCGCGGCCGTGGCCGCGACACCGGCATGGCAAGTCTTCGGCAAGACCGGCCCGACCGACCCAACGCAGCCGGCGGTCGATGTCGGCGTCACCAACACCACCCTCTCCTTCCGCCAGCATAGTGGCGGTCACACCAACGGGCCGAACTGGGAGCCGTTCCTCGACTGGGCGGACAAGGCCTGGGTGCGTGTAATCAAATAGCCGCAGCGCCGAGCCTCACTGCCCGGGACGCGGCTATTCTTGCGTGGGTGGCGTGACCTCATTTGCGATCTGCGTGGCTTCACGCTCGTCGTGCAATACGGCGAGCGCGTCTCTTTCTTGGACGTATTTGTCGATGGATCTTCGGATGTTCCAAGCGCTAATCGCCCAACCTCCCCCACCAATGATGATTGCGGCGGGAACGACCATCATCCAATCGAAAAGCGTCATAAGCCCACCTCTCCCTCGGCTTGTTCAGCCATAGCCGCCCGCAGCCAACCGCTGCGAAAGCCACCAGATATTGCTCCAGGGATCGCGCAGGCCACCTTGGCGGTCACCATAGGCCTGATCGCACACCTTGCCGATCTCGACGCCGCCCGCAGCGATCCCGCACGCCATCGCGGCGTCGGCATCTTCGACATAGAGATAGTAAGTGCCGCGCGTCTGAGGATTGGCTTCGGTCGCCTCGCTCACCATCAGCGTCGTGTCGCCGAAACGGACATGGGCATTGGCGAGTATGCCGGGTGGCGCTTCATAGGCGCTCGTGATCTCACCGCCGAGCCCGTCGGCAAGGAAGGCTAGATAGGCCTTCGCATCCTCCGCGAAAATATAGGGAAATAGCTGCGTGAATCCGGGCGGGATGTGCATGGCTCGCTCTCCTGCGATAGTGCCATCCTATCCCGGATGAACACTCCCGCATAGACAGGCTCAGTTCGCCGCCGCCTCGTGCTTGGGCATGGGGGAGATGAGCCCGATCACCGGCAGCACGATCATGGCGCCGCCTGAAGCGAGCAATGCCGCCGCCACGCCATGGTTTTCGGCGAAATGGCCCCAGAGCCAGCTGCCAAGCGCAATGCCGCCGAAGGTGAGGCTGCTGACCATCGCTGTGATCCGCCCCACCAATGGCCGTGGCGACCACATCTGCCCGGCGACGGAAAAGCCGGAGAGCGCCTGCACCCAGCCTGCGCCGCTGACGACGAGCAGGGCGAGCATGGCAACGAGGCCCGGCTTCAGCGCCACGATGATGCAGCCCGCGCCGTAGAGCATGCCGGCCGCGCGAATGATCGCCTCGCTCGAATAAAAGCGCCGGAACCAGGTGCTGGTCGCAGCACCGATCACGGCGCCGAGGCCGAGTGCGCCAAGCAGCAGGCCGTAGGTGACCGAGCCCTGCCCCAGCAGGTCCGCCGCGACGAGCGGCATCAGCGCCCAAGCGGCGCTGCCGGCGCTGGTGAAGGTGACGGCGCGGAGCATGATCGTCCGCACCGGCGGCGAACCCATGGCGAAGCGAAAGCCCTCGCCGATGACGGCAAGCAAGGATCGACGCTCGACCGGCGGCGCGGGCTCCGGTTTCCAGCGCCAGAGAATGAGGATCACTGCGAAATAGCTCAGCGCATTCGCGACGAACGCGGCCTTGGCGCCGCCCGCCGCGACGATCATGCCACCGACGGCCGGACCGAGACTGCGCGCGACGTTGAAGGCCAGGATGTTGAGCGCGACGGCGGCCGCCAGCTCGGCGCGCGGGACAATGCCGCCGATCGAGGCCGAGAGCGCGGGATTGAAGCAGGCCACGCCGCAAGCGAGCAGCGCTGTCAGGCCAACGATGACCGCCGGGTGCGTGATCCCCGCGAAGGCGAGGCCTGCCAGCGTGAACGAGAGCATCATCATCGCCACCTGCGCGAGCAGCATGATGATCCGCCGGTCGTGCATGTCCGCCCAGGCGCCGGCGGGCAACGCAAGCAAGGTGATCGGCAGGTTGGTCGCGCTCTGCACAAGCGCAACAATATCCGCAGGCTGATGCGCGGCAGTCAGGTGCCAGGCGGCGCCCACCGACTGGATCGCGTTGCCGAAATTGGACAACAGGCTGCCCAAAAGGATCAAGGCGAATGTGCGATAGCGCAACGGCGACAATGTGGTGGCTTGCTGTGTCATTCTGTTCTCATTGGAGGCTCAAGCCTCTCCGGACCCGATTTTCCGAGCGCTGTGACAAGCACGATCCCGCTGCGCAAGCGCTGCGAAGGCCTGGCGTTACGCCAGATGAATGGACGGCCCGAACAGCAGCACGAAGACCGCGGTCGCCGCAATGCCCGCGCCGATCAACGGCCAGTTGCGCGCTATGAGGAACGTCTTTGGTTCGGCAGCAGAAGGCGGCTGATAGGCGACGTTGAACAGTCCGGCGAGGCCGCCAAAGGATGCCGCTGCCGAGGTGAAAACAATGAACGGGCCAATTGGATTCGGGATGGCGGCCAATAACGTGACGACACCGCTCACGACATAGAGCGTCATGGGGATCTGCCGTTGCGCCATCGTGGTGATGGCGCTCCCGCCCAACATCGAATGCAGCATCCGGATCGCGAGAATGACAACCGCGATATAGCTCGCAAGGCCGAGCAGGATGAAACCTACCCGCCAGGCCCAGACCGGCGAGAGCGCGCCAAGGCTGCGGGCCGCGCCGACGCTGAAGTCGCCGACATTCATGACGCCCGAGAAGAGCGGATAGCCGGCTGCGAGGAGCAGCTTGTCGATAGCGACCATCCAGAGTGTCGTGCGCAGCAACGGGTTGTGCACGGCGCGCCAGCACAGCCAGGCCAGCGCACCGACAAGGACGTCGATGCCGGCACCGGCCAACGAGACGAGGCGGGCATTGGCCTCGCTCGTACTCGCGCAATCGAGATAATGGGCGCCGATCTCCTTGATCGCGCCGCCAGTGGCGAGGCAGGCGCCGCCATGACCGCCAACCTCATGGACGACCGTGAGCAGCGGGGCGAGCAGCAGGACGAGGCCGACCAGTGTAAGCTTGTCGATCTTCTGGATGGCTGCCCCCGCGTCGCTCATCTACCCCGCTCCCTTCACGATCGCCGCCCAGGCTGCCTCGTCGATCACTTCGATGCCGAGTTCGGCCGCCTTCTTGAGCTTCGAGCCAGCGCCCGGCCCGGCGACGAGCAGGTCTGTCTCCTTGCTGACCGACCCCGCCGCCCGCGCGCCCAGCGCTTCCGCCTGCGCCTTGGCCTCGTCGCGGCTCATCGTCTCGAGCTTGCCGGTGAAGACCACCGTCTTGCCCGACACCGCGCTGGCGCGGACCTCGACGACATAAGGCGGCGGCGAGACTTCCGCGAGCAGGTCGTCCCAGATGCGGGCATTATGCTCCTCGTGGAAGAAGTCGCCGAGCGCCTCGACCACGACCCCTCCGACGCCATTGATGGCCGTCAGGCGCGCAGCCGCAGCGGCATCGCCAGCATGTGCAGCCTCCGCCGTCTGGCGGAGCGCCGGGAGTGTGGCGAAGGCCTTCATCAGATCGCGCGCCGTCACCGCGCCGACATGGCGGATACCGAGCCCGAACAACAAACGCGCCGCGTCGGGCGAGCGGCGATCCTCGATGGCGGCGAGGAGATTGTCGACCGACTTCTCCTTCCAGCCTTCGCGGGTCAGCAGTTCAGTCCGGTGATTGCGCAGCCGGAAAATGTCCGGCGGACCATGTTCGAGCCAGCCAAGGCCGAAAAACTCCACGATGGTCTTCTCTCCGAGACCATCGATGTCCATTGCCGCGCGGCTGACGAAATGGCGCAGCCGTTCGATCCGTTGCGCCGGGCAGATCAGGCCGCCCGTGCAGCGCACGTCGACCTCGCCCTCCTCGGCGACCGCTTCGCTCGCGCATTCAGGGCAATGATCCGGGAAAGCGAAGGCGGTGCGCGGTTCCTCGCGCGTCAGGTTGTCGACAACCTGCGGGATGACGTCGCCCGCGCGCTGGATGCGGATACGGTCGCCGACACGCAGACCCAACCGCGCAATCTCGTCGCGATTGTGCAAGGTGACGTTCGAGACGACCACGCCGCCCACAGTCACCGGCTTGAGCCGCCCCACAGGGGTCAGCTTACCGGTCCGGCCGACCTGGATGTCGATTGCTTCAAGCGTCGTCTCCGCCTGCTCGGCGGGAAATTTGTGCGCGATCGCCCAGCGCGGCGCCTTGGCGACGAAGCCGAGACGGTCTTGGAGCGTCAGGCTGTCCACCTTGTAGACGACGCCGTCAATATCATAGGGCAGGTCCGCGCGCTGGCGCTGGATCGCCTCATAATGCGCGAGCAGGCCGGCGGCGTCGGCGCAGTGGACGAGCCGCGGCGAGACCGGGATCCCCCAACGCTCGATCGCCTTCATGACACCGAACTGCGTGTCACCCGGCAATCCCGATACCGCACCCCAGCCGTGGGCAAGGAAGCGCAGCGGGCGGCTGGCCGTGACGCTCGCATCCTTCTGACGCAACGACCCGGCCGCTGCGTTGCGCGGATTGGCGAACTGGCGCACGGCGTCGGGATCGAAGGTCTCGCCGCGTGCGTCCGCTGCCGCCTGCGCCTCGGCCATCAGCCGCGCATTCAACGCCGTGAAGGCAGCCTTCTCCATATAGACCTCGCCGCGGACCTCGAAGAGATCGGGCGCGCTGGCAGGCAAGGTCTGCGGGATATCGGAAATATGCGCGACATTTGCCGTGACGTCCTCGCCCACTTCGCCGTCACCACGCGTCGCGGCTTGCACCAGCCGCCGCCCCTCATAGCGAATCGAGAGCGAGAGCCCGTCGATCTTGTCTTCGGCTGTCATTGCCACAGGCGCGCTCTCGGGCAGGTTGAGGTAGCGCCGCACGCGCGCGACGAATTCCTCAACATCCTCGGCCGAAAAGGCGTTGTCGAGGCTCATCATCCGCTTCTCGTGGCGGACCTTGGCGAGCGCGGACGATGCAACCGACGCGCCGATCTGCCGGTTCGGACTGTCGGCGCGGATCAGGTGCGGAAAGGCGGCTTCCAGCGCATTGTTCTCGCGCACCAGCGCGTCGAACGCGGCATCGCTGATCTCGGGTTCGTCGTTCGCATGATAGAGCGCATTGTGCCGCGCGATTTCCTTCGCGAGCCGCATGAGGCGGTTTGCGGCATCGGCTTCGGATAGGGTCGTGGGGTCGGTCAAAGGCCGACTCCGAACACTGGCATCCACAGAACCGGACATGTCACTATAGCAAGGGCAGATCGAACGCCGATCAAGCCCAATCCACGCCACTCCGGCGCGTTCACAAGCTCGATTGACCGCACGACATGATATCCTGCCAAACAAAGCGCCGTCCAGCTCCAGATCCCAAAAATCCAGATCGACCAAGGCAGTAAGAATAAGCCAAAGAAGGTGATGAGCGCGGCCGCTATGAGAATGAGAAAGGCCAAACCGGAGACGAGGAAAATAATGCCAGCGAGCATCATCGCGGCGAAGCTGGAAAACTCGTCTGCCGAAATCCGTCGAGACAGGCGCATGATCACACCCCCTCCAGCAGTCGCCCGGCCTGCGCGCGCGCCTCGTCGGTAATCGCGGCGCCCGAGAGCATGCGGGCAATCTCCTCCCGCCGCTCGCGTTCGTCCAGCGGATGAACGCCGGTACGGGTGATCGTGCCCTGCGAGCTCTTTTCGATCAGCAGGTGCCCCGCCCCGCGCGCGGCGACCTGCGGCGAGTGGGTGACCACGATGACCTGCGCGCCGTCCGCGAGCCGTGCGAGCCGCTCGCCGATTGCGCCCGCGACTGCGCCGCCGACGCCTCTATCGATCTCGTCGAAGATCATCGTCCCCGCCGCGCCCTGCTCGGCCAGCGCGACCTTGAGCGCGAGGATGAAGCGCGAGAGTTCGCCACCGCTGGCGATCTTGGTGAGCGGGGCGAAGGGCGCGCCGGGATTGGTGGCGATGAGGAATTCCACCCGGTCGCGGCCGTGCGGGCGCCATTGGTCCTCGGGCAGTGTCTCGACCTGGGTACGGAAGCGTGCGGCGTCGAGCTTCAGGGGTGCGAGCTCGGCGAGCATGGCGGCATCGAGTCGAGCGGCCGCAGCGGTGCGGGCGGCGCTCAATGCACTTGCCTCGGCTTCATAGGCCGCACGCGCCTTTGCCACGGCCGCCTCAAGATCGGCGAGACCTGCCTCGCCGGCGTCGATTCGCGACAATTGCTCACGCATCCGCGCTGCGAGATCGGCGAGATCGTCCGCCGGCACCTGGTGCTTACGGGCCAGCGCGCGCAGGTCGAACAGCCGCGTCTCGATGGCATCGAGACGGACCGGGTCGACACTGAGCGCCTCATTGGCGCGCGCGAGATGATCCTCCGCCTCGCCGGCCTCGATCACCGCCCGGTCAAAGGCGGCCAGCGCATTGGTGAGATGCTCGTGCTCGCTGGCGATTCGGTCGAGGCGCCGGGCAGCCTGCCGCAACCGGGACAGCGCGCCTTCCGACCCGCCGAGCAGCGACTCCAATGTCGCGAGATCGTCGGTCAGCCGCGCACCCTTCTGCATGTCGGTGCGTTCGGCGGCGAGCGCTTCTTCCTCGCCCGCCTCAGGCGCAAAACTGGTCAGCTCGGCGACAGCATGGGCCAGATAGTCGCGCTCGCTGGACGCGCTTTCGAGCGCAGTGCGCGCAGCGGCGAGCTGGGCTTGCGCGGTTTCCAGCGTGGCGTAGGCGGCAGCGACTGCGCCGGAATCAAGCGCGCCAAAGGCATCGAGCAAGGCCCGGTGGCCGCGCGGATTGAGCAGCCCGCGCTCGTCGTGCTGGCCGTGGATTTCGACGAGCGTCGCCCCGACATCGCGCAGCAATGCGGCCGAGCACGGCTGGTCATTGAGGAAGGCGCGGCTGCCGCCGTCGGCCTTCAGTGTCCGGCGGACGATGAAGGGCTCGCCCGGTTCGGCCGCCAAGTCGTTTTCGGCCAGCAGCCTCGCGAGCGCGGAGCCGACCGCTGGCGGATCGAATATGGCGGTCACGCTCGCCTGGTCGGTGCCGCTCCGCACTAGGCCGCTGTCGGCGCGGTCACCGAGCGCCAGCCCCAGCGCATCAAGCAGGATCGACTTGCCTGCGCCCGTCTCGCCCGTCAGCACGGTCAGCCCGCGCTCGAAGGCGAGATCGAGCGCTTCGATAAGCACGACGTTACGGATGGAAAGGCCGGTCAGCATGGCTAGGTCCAGACCTATCCGCGCAGAGTGACTCTGTCACGAAGGATCAGCAGCGGGCCTCGTCGGCGGCATCACGAAACGCACCATCGTGACGCAACCTGTCATGCCGGTATCGGCTGTTTCCTTTCGCGCGCTGCGCACGATGTTGAGGGCCTGCTCTCCAAATGCAGCGGCAGGCTCGGCAGCAAGGACCCGCACGTTGCCGGTCTGCCCCCAGGGCGCGACATCGTAGCCAATCAGCGCCCAGCCCTCGACGCGCCGAGTCTGGAAACCGGCAGGGAAAACCAGTGCCGGCATAAAGCTCCATTTGGCTTCTGCATCGCACTTGGCATTGGCGGGCGTGAGTGTGGTCTTGTCCGGCGGCATGGGCGCCTCCAGCGGCTCCGCCGGCATCCGGTAATAGGGATAGGTGCAACCATGGCGAGCCTCGGGCGCAAAGCGCGATTTCTTCACTGCATCGACTGATGCACGATCGAGCGCCGCATTGCCGTCCGAGCTTGCGATGCGGACCTTCACCGGCTTGCCCTGAGCATCGATGTCGAAGGCGATCATGGCATAGGCCCATGTGCCGCGCGGTTGTGGGATCTTGTCGAAGTCGGGATAGACGCGCGCCCTCAACTTCGGCGTACCAGCGTCGATGCAGTTCGTATCCACTGCATGGATTCGGCGAAATACATCGACATCCGAGCTTTGCCTCGCATGCGGCGAAACAAGATAGCGTTGCGCCAGCATGACCGGCGCCTCGGCTGGCCGCACGGTGTGCGGTGCATAGCTGATCTGGCAGCCCTGCTGCGGCTTTCCTGCCGGGAAGCGCGAAGCGGCGAGCGATGGGGCCAAGTCCGCCGTGTTGTAATAGAGCCGCGGGCCGGCCGGGCCCATGTCCCGCATTTGCGCGATGCCAAGCGGCCTGCCGTCTGGATCGATTCGGAATGTGAACGTGACAGGCTGGGCGACACCGCCCGCCCCGCTGTTCGCCATCACCGGGAACGGGCGTTCGATGGCGACGGGCATGATGACCTCGTCATCGCAGGTCACCGGGCCCGGCACGTTATCCACGAGCTCCTGCTTGAAAGCGAGAGTCGACGAACCGGCAGGGATGGCAATGATCGGCGGAGGCGGTGCTGGTGGCGCAGCGGGCGCCCCCGGAAGCGGCGGCGCGACAACGGACGGCTGTGTCGCAGCCGGCGCACCCGCCAGAATGGTCAGAACGATGGCAGCGCCCAGCCAATATGCGCCGTGCGACAGGCACTTTTGCATAGCTTCCCTCCAGACATCACGCGCCCCTGGCGTCCGACCCACGACATGAGCGGGCGAAGACCTATCCAGCGCGCAGGTCGCTGTCACGAGGGAGTTTGAGCGGTGCCTTTGATCAGGCGCTGGGCGGCGGCACTGCACCGGGCTCGCAGCGCGCCCTGTGGAAGAGGCCACCCTTGCCACACCGGGCCGGTTCGGCCTTCTTCTCGGGCTTGGCCTTCTTCTCTTTTTTCACCTTGGCCGGCTTGTCCTGCGGCAACGCGATAGACGTCGCGACGGGCTGGGAAATGCCAACCCGTGCCGGCTGCGATCCCGCGATGGGTGGAGGTGTCGGCGCCACGGCGGCCGTCGGGCGCTCGACAATCGTCACAGCGCCCGGCTGATATTTCTGCATCAGGTCGAACGCGCGCTGGTACCATTCCGAACCGGGATAGTTCACGGACAGGACAGCAGCGGACCGCTTGGCTTCTTCGACGAGGCCCAAGGCCAGATAGCTTTCAACGAGGCGCTCGAGCGCCTCGGGCGTATGCGTCGTGGTCTGGTAGTTCTCGATCACCTTGCGGAAGCGCAGTCCAGCCGCGATCCACTGGCGGCGGCGCTCGTAGAAGCGGCCAACTTCCATTTCCTTGCCGGCGAGATGGTCGTTGACCAGGTCGAGCTTGAGGCGGGCATCCGCCGAATAGCGCGTGTTGGGGAAGCGCCGAATCAGTTCGCCCAGCGCATCATGCGCCTGTAGCGTGATCTTCTGGTCGCGCGTCACGTCGCCAATCTGCTCATAATAGCAAAGCGCGATCAGATAATAGGCATAGGGTGCATCGCGATTGCCGGGATGGATCGAGAGGAAGCGCTGCGCTGACTGGATCGATTCCGTGTAGTTCTTCGCGCCGTAATAACTGAACGCGCTCATCAGCTGCGCGCGGCGCGCCCAGGGCGAATAGGGATGCTGCCGCTCCACCTCATCGAAGATGATCGCCGCTTCCTCGTAGCTGCCCCGGTCAAGGCGCTGCTTCGCGGCCGTATAGAGCGTGCTGACGTCGCGCGCGACATATTGCGTGTCGGCGCGTTGACGATTGTGCGAGCAGCCGGCGACGAAAACGAGCGGTGCGAGGCCGAGCAGCAGAACCGCGGCGCGGCGGAGAGGGGGACGTGTCATGGGCAAGCCTCTTAGCGGAGGCGATGGGGTCCGCCAAGACATGATGCGATGGAGCAGGATCGGTCAGGACGCAAGAGCGCGCTTGCAAAAGAAGAGCGAATTTTAGGTAGCGCTATCATATCCGTACGAGTGTGCCGCCGCCGGGGAGAGAGAGCGGCGACGGCACGGTTCGTCAGTCTTGCATTCAAGTGGCCGGCGCCGACCGGGCTCCCAAGTCCGCAATCGCTAGCGTGGGGAATAGCGATTACCGGGAGCCGGTCTGACGCCGGCCTGCGTAAGCTTCTCAAACGTCCGGGTAGTCGTTGACGAAGCTCCGCATCCGCGCGGACCCGAGGGGCGATAGCCCGACTGTCCGTCCGTCCGGCTCGTGTCCGGTTAAGACGGCCAGTCCCGCTTGGACCAGTTTGTCGATGAGGACATTCGTCTCCCTGCGGCTGAGCAAATTGGCCGTTGCAAGGGCCGTTTCGCTCACATCGCAGTGCTGAAGCTCACCGACGAGAAGAGAAAGCATCACATCCATGGCGCTGTCGGCCATGATAGGCGTTAGGAAGTGCTGACCGCGAAAGCGGCTGAGCATGTGCATGCGGGCCGCCTTCATCTCCAGGCCGCCCTCATGGCCGGCGTGGAGCGCAGCGCCCCGGTGCAACTCAATATTGGCGCGAAGGCCAGCGGCCCCGTGAAATCGACCAATCACAGCGAGATCCCGTCAATAGTTCAGCAGCCCGTTCCCCACAGCGGGCAACGGTGATCACCACACGCAACACGTCAGCTCTTCTGGATGCCCTCTAGATAATCGAAATTACCTATCTAGGCATGTCCCGTAACTGGCCGACAGCGGACTTCACATATGTGAATGTTTTATTTCATGGCCCCACCGCGATGAAAGCCGTCTAGATTTGAAGCTATAGCAGCATCAAATCCCTCTCCAACTCATTGGACATTTGTTTTGGGCCAGCCCGCTGACCAGCTACCTTGCCCGTGGGTGGCAAGGAGATGAAACGGTACCGCGGACTGGCCCGCGAAGCGCGTCAGAAGTCTGGATAGTCCCTGACGAAGCTCCGCATTCTTGCGGACCCGAGGGGCGTCAGCCCGACTGTCCGCCGTTCCGGGCTTGCCCCGGTAACCACGGCCAGTCCCGCTTGAATGAGGGATTCGATGACGGTGTGCGCTTCATCGTCATCCAGCATGTTGACGAGCGCAAGTGTGCCTTGTGTCAGCGCAACACTCTTGAGTTCGCCGAGAAACAGCGATAGCATCATGGCCATGGCGCTATCCGCCATGACCCAACGTCGAAAATGATGGTCGCGCACCTTTACCAGCTCGTGAAGGCGCACGGCGCGAACCGCAAGGCCGAGGTCGTCGGCATCCACCGAGTCCAGCGCTTCCTCACTCGTCATCATATGAAAGATCGCACCCGCTTCGAACGTCACTTGCTGGCGCCCCTTTCGTCGCAAAAACCGGAAGACCGAATTCAGCTGCCGATCACCAACTTCGAGCGGTTGACTATATCCATATGCGTCCGAACACATGTCCCGCACTTGGCCGACAACGCTCGGCCCCCTGCGGAAGATTAGAATACGATTGATCACGCGGAAGGAATATTCTTACGCGATTGAGTAGGAATCTAATTTTTCGCGACTGAATGCATGACGGCAGGTTCCCGGGCGGGAACCAACGCAACACAAGTCGCTAAGCCCTAGACGGCGGACCTCCGAGCAGAGGCTCCAGTTGAATATCGGTCTGGCGCCGGCCTCGGCTAATGGCCCTTGTCCGATAGCGCCTCCCCGCCTTCCTCCTCCTCGAGCAGTGCCGCGTTGGCGCCATTTGCTGACAATCGGACCTGGTTGCCCTCGACCGCCGCGACGAGCCCGCCGGAAATATAATGGTGATGCCCTTGGTGCGACCCGCTGTCCGCTTGGGTAAGCTTGATGCGATCACCTTCGACGCGATCGACTGTGCCTAGGTGCACCCCATCCGCACCCACGATGTCCATATGTTCCTTGATCTGGCTGAGATCGGTCATGTCCTGTCTCCATACTGTTCCGACCAAACGTCTCAAACGCGGAATGGATGCACATCGCACGGGGCACAAAAAAGCCCCGCATCGCTGCGGGGCCTCCCTGTGTTTTGATGACTGGGCGTCAGTCCTGGGTGATGAAGCTCGGCAGGCCGACGTCGCCGCCGTCATCGCCGCCGCCTTCACGGCGCGGGCCACGATCGCCCCGCTCGCCGCCACGGCCGCCACGGTCGCGATCACGGCCGCCACGACCCCGGTCGCCGCCACGGCCGCCGCGGTCACCACGATCGCCACGGTCACCGCGCGGTTCGCGGGGCGGAC
>DASWYL010000052.1:0-11698 GCA_036404995.1 Sphingobium sp.
CTCAAGGACTTCGAGCTGTGTGTAGCTAAAGCCCTTAGTTAGAGTAGTCACTCCGCCGCCACCGTCTCCGCCTTCGCCGAACCCTTCTCCAGCAACGGCTTGAGATACTTGCCGGTATAGCTCCGCTTCTCGCGCACCACCTCTTCCGGCGTCCCCACCGCGACGATCTCGCCGCCCTTCACGCCGCCTTCCGGCCCCAGGTCGATGATCCAGTCCGCGGTCTTGATGACGTCGAGATTATGCTCGATCACCACGACGCTGTTGCCCTGCTCGACCAGCGCGTGGAGCACTTCGAGCAGCTTGCGCACGTCCTCGAAATGGAGGCCGGTGGTGGGCTCGTCGAGGATGTAGAGCGTGTTGCCGGTGGCGCGGCGGCTGAGCTCCTTGGCGAGCTTGACGCGCTGCGCCTCGCCGCCCGAGAGGGTGGTCGCCTGTTGCCCGACCTTCACATAGCCCAGGCCCACTTCCGCGAGCATGGCCATCTTGTCGCGGATCGGCGGGACGGCCTTGAAGAACTCGACGGCGTCCTCGACGGTCATGTCGAGCACGTCGGCGATGCTGTGGCCCTTGAACTTCACCTCCAGCGTCTCGCGATTGTAGCGCTTGCCGTGGCATTCCTCGCAGGTGACGTAGACGTCCGGCAGGAAGTGCATCTCGATCTTGATGACGCCGTCGCCCTGGCAGACCTCGCAGCGGCCGCCCTTCACATTGAAGCTGAAGCGGCCGGGCTTGTAGCCGCGCGCCTGCGCCTCGGGCAGGCCGGCGAACCAGTCGCGGATCTGGGTGAAGGCGCCGGTATAGGTGGCGGGATTGGAGCGCGGGGTGCGGCCGATCGGCGACTGGTCGATGTCGATGACCTTGTCGAGATGCTGCAGGCCGTCGATCCGGTCGTGCGCGCCGGCGATGATGCGCGCGCCGTTGAGGGTGCGGGCGGAGGCGGCATAGAGCGTGTCGATGGTGAAGCTCGACTTGCCGGAGCCGGAGACGCCGGTGATGCAGGTGAAGGTGCCGAGCGGGATGGACGCGGTGACGCCCTTCAGGTTGTTGGCGCGGGCGTTGGAGACGGTGAGCTTGCGGCCATTGCCCTTGCGGCGCTTGGGCGGAATGGCGATCTCGCGGGTGCCGTTGAGATAGTCGGCGGTGAGGCTGCCGCTGGTGGCGAGGATGTCCGCGAGGCTGCCCTGCGCGACGATCTCGCCGCCATGCACGCCGGCGCCGGGGCCCATGTCGACGATATGGTCGGCGGCGCGGATCGCGTCCTCGTCATGCTCGACGACGATGACGGTGTTGCCGAGATCGCGCAGGCGCTTGAGGGTGACGAGCAGCATGTCGTTGTCGCGCTGGTGGAGGCCGATGCTGGGCTCGTCGAGCACATAGAGCACGCCGGAGAGGCCGGAGCCGATCTGCGAGGCGAGGCGGATGCGCTGGCTCTCGCCGCCGGAGAGGGTGCCGCTGGTGCGGTCGAGATTCAGGTAATCGAGGCCGACATTGTTGAGGAAGCCGAGGCGCTCGACGATCTCCTTGAGGATGGCCTTGGCGATCTGGTTCTGCTGGGGCGTGAGCGCATCGGGCAGGCCGGTGAAGAAGGCGAGCGCGTCCTCGACCGACATGGCGGTGGGCGTGGCGATGTCGGTCATCGCGATCTTGACCGCGAGGGCCTCGGGCTTGAGGCGCTTGCCGTGGCAGGTCTCGCAGGGCTGCGCGGTCTGGAAGTTGGAGAGCTCCTCGCGCATCCAGGCGCTGTCGGTCTGGAGGAGGCGGCGGTTGAGATTGCCGATGACGCCCTCGAACGCCTTGTTGACGCTGTAGGTCTTCTTGCCGTCCTGGAAGGTGAGGGTGACCGGCTTGCCGCCGGTGCCGTGCAGGATGACGAGGCGGATCTCGCCGGGCAGGTCCTGCCAGGGCGTGTCGAGGCTGAAGCCATATTCGCGGGCGAGGCTGCCGAGCACCTGCATATAATAGGGGCTGGGCGGATTGGACTTGGCCCAGGGGACGATGGCGCCCTTCTTGAGCGACAGGGTCTCGTTGGGGACGACGAGCTGGTCGTCGAACAGCATCTTCTCGCCGAGGCCATCGCAGGCCGAGCAGGCGCCCTGCGGCGCGTTGAACGAGAAGAGGCGCGGCTCGATCTCGGCGATGGTGAAGCCGCTGACGGGGCAGGCGAACTTCTCGGAGAAGATGATGCGGTTGGCGGGGATGCCGGCGTTCTTCATCGCGCCGGCATCGGCCGCCTCATGCTCGCGGCCGGGGACGACGCCCTCCGCCAGGTCGACATAGGCGAGGCCCTCGGCGAGCTTGAGCGCGGCCTCGAAGCTCTCGGCGAGGCGCGTCGCCATGTCGGGCTTCACGACGATGCGGTCGACGACCACCTCGATGTCATGCTTGAACTTCTTGTCGAGCGCGGGGGCTTCCTCGATGGGGTAGAATTCCCCGTCGATGCGGACGCGGGTGAAGCCCGCCTTCTGCCACTCGGCCAGCTCGCGGCGATACTCGCCCTTGCGGCCGCGGACCACGGGCGCGAGCAGGTAGAGCCGCGTGCCTTCGGGCAGCGCGAGCACGCGGTCGACCATCTGGCTGACGGTCTGCGCGGCAATGGGCAGGCCGGTCGCGGGCGAATAGGGAATGCCGACCCGCGCCCAGAGCAGGCGCATGTAATCGTAGATCTCGGTGACGGTCGCGACGGTGGAGCGCGGATTGCGCGAGGTCGTCTTCTGCTCGATCGAGATGGCGGGCGAGAGGCCATCGATATGCTCGACATCCGGCTTCTGCATCATCTCGAGGAACTGGCGCGCATAGGCGGAGAGCGACTCCACATAGCGCCGCTGGCCCTCGGCATAGATGGTGTCGAAGGCGAGCGACGACTTGCCCGAACCGGACAGGCCGGTGATCACGATCAGCGCATCGCGCGGCAGATCGACGTCGAAGCCCTTGAGATTATGCTCGCGCGCGCCGCGCACGGAAATATGGGAGAGACTCATGGGCTCCGTTCTACATCTGTTCCATTTTGGGGTCCAGAGTGGAAGATAGTGTTTCGGCGAGCCGATTGGGAGAGGGCCGAAAGGGAATCTGTCCTGCGCAGGGACAACCTATCGGGCACCGATATTTTCCCTTGCGGACAACGCGCGCGCATATCATCGAGACCGAGAACTGTTCACTCGTGAACATTTCTGTGGGGACTACAAATCAATGACTTTCAAATTGCGCTTTCCCGCGTCCGTTTGCGGCGCCCTTCTCGCGGTTTCGACAATGGCCTCGCCCGGCGCGGCCGCCAATCTCCTGACCAATGGCAGCTTCGAAAATCCCGTTCTTTCGACGCTTTCGACCAACATCGCCTTTTATGGCAACGGCAGCACGGCCATCACCGGCTGGACCGTCGACATGCGGCCCGGCTCGACCAGCAACTATGTCCAGCTGACCAACAATTCTCAGTTCGGCGGTTTGAACGCCTCGGACGGCATCCAGTTTCTCGACCTGACCGGGATCACGGGCCGGGGCGCGGGCGTCCTGTCCAATGCCGTCGCGACATCGTCGAGCCTGGATTATGTGGTCTCGTTCGATGTTGGCGCCGTGTTCTACACCGGCAGCTACGGGACGGCGACGGTCGACCTGCTCATCAACGGCGCGCTCGCCGGAAGCTTCACGGTGCAGCCGCCAGGCTCGAACGGCTTCAACTGGCAGCGCTTCAGCTATGCGTTCTCGGGAGACAACTCCCCGGTGCGCATCGGCCTCTATGCCAGCTTCAGCCAGGGCTCGTCCGATCTTGGCGTCGGCCTCGACAATGTCGTGCTGGAGAGCCGCGAGCGTCAGGCGCCGTCGGTTCCCGAGCCGGCCAGCTGGGCGATGATGATCGGCGGCTTCGCGATCGCAGGCGCCGCGATGCGCCGGCGCGGGGCAATGACGCTGCGCTTTGCCTGATCGCGCGATCAGCGGACGAAAGAGGCCTCGCCGGGACGACCGGCGGGGCCTTTTTGATTCCGGCGGGGGGCGCGATCAAAACGCGCTTGGCGATCATGCGCTTAGCAGGCTAGCGTGGCGCCGGGGGAAACGCTTCGTGACCGTTGACGAGTTCATCAGCCAATGGAGCAAGTCGGGCGGCAACGAACGCGCCAATACCCATCTCTTCATCAACGATCTCTGTGAATTGATTGGCGTCCAGCATCCACGCGCCACCCAGTCCAATACGGTCGCGAACGACTATGTCTATGAGCGTCACGTCATCAAGACCGAGATCGACGGGACAACATCGAACGGCTGGATCGACTGTTACAAACGCGACAGTTTCATCCTTGAGGCAAAGCAGGGCAGCGCCGCCGACATTGCCGCCGTCGAAGGCGGTCAGGGCGACTCTCTGCGCGACTTCTTCGGTCAGACGGCCGCCGAGCGCTTCAAGCGCGGCATGGCCAAGCGCGGCACAGGGCAGTGGACGGGCGCGATGCAGCGCGCGGCGGGACAGGCGGAGGGCTATGCTAAGGCGCTGCCCGACGATCACGGCTGGCCGCCATTCCTGCTGGTCACCGACGTCGGCTATTGCATCGACGTCTATTCGGATTTCCAGCGCAGCGGCAAAGGTTATGCGCCTTTCCCCGATCGGCGCCGCTTCCGTATCACGCTGGAGGATCTGCGCGACGAGACGGTGCGAGAGCGGCTGCGCGCCATCTGGGATCGGCCGATGTCGCTCGATCCCTCCGCCGAGGCGGCGCGTGTCACCCGCGAAATTGCCGATCATCTCGCCACGCTGGCGCGGCGGATCGAGGCGCGCGAGCAGAACCCGGATCGCACCGCCGCTTTCCTGATGCGGCTGCTGTTCACGATGTTCGCCGAGGACACCGGGCTGATCCCCAAGAAGAGCTTCAGCGGCTTGCTGAAGAAGGTGCGCGAACGGCCCGCTAATCTGGTGCCCCAGCTCACCGACCTGTGGTCGAAGATGGATACGGGCGGATTTGTCGGCGCGCTCGGTGAGGCCGGCGAAACCGTCCGCCAGTTCAACGGCTATCTGTTCAAGGAGACCAGCGCGATCCCGCTGGAAGCCGAGGAGATAGACGTGCTGATCGCCGCCGCCGCCGCCGACTGGCGGCAGGTCGAACCGGCGATCTTCGGCACGCTGCTGGAGCGCGCGCTCGACACCAAGGAACGCGCCAAGCTGGGCGCGCATTACACGCCGCGCGCCTATGTCGAACGGCTGGTTGGCCCGACGATCATGGAGCCGTTGCGCGAAGACTGGATCGGCGCGCGCGCCGCCGCTACCGAAGCGGCGGACAAGGGCGACAAGGAAGCGGCGCGCAAGATCGTCGAGACCTTTCACGGCAAGCTGGCGCAGACAAAGGTGCTCGATCCCGCCTGCGGCACCGGCAATTTCCTCTATGTCGCGATGGCACGGATGAAGGAGTTGGAGGGCGAAGTCCTCGAACTGCTCCAGGAGCTGGGCGACGACCAGTATCTCGCCGAGATCAGTGGACATACCATTACGCCCGAGAACTTCCTCGGCATCGAGATCAATCCGCGCGCCGCCAACATCGCCCAGCTGGTGCTGTGGATCGGCTATCTGCAGTGGCACTTCCGCGTGAATGGCGAGGATCGCATGCCGCCCGACCCGGTGCTGCGCGATGTGAAGACGATCGAGAACCGAGACGCGCTGATCACCTGGGACAAGCGCGAGCTGGAGCGGGATCAATATGGCAAGCCGGTGACCCGCTGGGACGGCGAGACCATGAAGCTGCACCCGCTGACAGGAGACAAGGTACCAGCCGACGCGTCGAGAGTGGAAGTCTATCGCTACCTTAATCCAAAGGTGGCGAAATGGCCAAAAGCCCATTTCATCATCGGGAATCCGCCGTTCATCGGAAATAAGCGGATGCGGGATCGCTTGGGAGACGGATATATTGATGCTTTGCGTCGAGCCTATCCAAATGTGCCCGGCTCGGTGGATTTCGTAATGTATTGGTGGTTCCGCGCGGCAGGGTTCGCCCGCGCAGGAACGACGGCGCGCTTCGGCCTGATCACCACGAATAGCGTTGTTCAACCTTTGAACCGCGTCTTGCTAGAACGGGAGCTCACCGATTTGGCGCCGGTATCCGTAATATTTGCGATCCCAGATCACCCTTGGCGTGACCCAGAAACGGAGGCTGCAGTTCGCGTAGCGATGACAGTTGGACGTAAGGGGTCTCACCATGGCGAGCTGCAATTAGTTGTCGCTGAGGATGATCGAGGCGATGCAGGTAAGGTCGTGACCTTTGCCCGCTCCACCGGCGAAATTGCGGCAGACCTAAGCATCGCGCGTGGGACGCACGCTGCAAAGCGTTTGAAATCAAATGCTACGCTAAGTCAGCAAGGAGTGATCTTGGTTGGCGAAGGCTTCCGTATTTCCGAACCGGAAGCCATTGCTCTACGAGCATCTTCGTCGAACCAGCCCGACATTATCAAACCATATATCATCGGGCAGGACATCACGCAGCGTCGCGAAATTAGATACGTGATCGACACATATGGCTTATCCGAATCCGATCTGCGTGAGCGATATCCCGCGCATTATCAATTGCTCTTGAACCGGGTATATCCTTCGCGACACGAGAACAAAGACAAAGGCTTCCGGACCAATTGGTGGCTATGGGGCAGACCCCGACCGGAGATACGGTCACTCGCCAAAGGCTTGGCTCGGTATGTAGCGACATGTCGCACCGCAAAGCATCGCATCTTTCTTTTCGAGCCGGCAGCCACGACCCCCGATGCGAAGGTCATTTTTATCGGATTAAGTGATCCATGGATGCTCGGCGTCCTTAGTAGTCGGTTCCATCTCGCATGGGCGCTCGCGACGGGTGCCTTCTTGGAGGATAGACCTAACTATAATCATTCAACTTGCTTCGAGATGTTCCCCTTCCCCGACATTGCCGATGAAGCCCTCAAGGACCGCATACGCGACGCCGCCGAAAAGCTCGACGCGCTGCGCAAGGACGTGCTCGCGCTGCATGAGGATCTGACTCTCACCAAGCTCTACAATGTGCTGGAGGCGCTGCGAGCCGCCGAGAAAGCGGGGACGGCGCTGTCAGACAAGGACCGCGACATCGCGACGCGCGGCTGCGTCTCGCTGATCCGGCAATATCACGACACGATCGATGCCGCCGTGGCGGAGGCCTATGGCTGGCCCGCCGACCTGACCGATGAGGACATCCTCGAACGCCTCGTCGCGCTCAACAAGGAGCGTGCCGCCGAGGAAGCGAAAGGCAAGGTCCGCTGGCTGCGCCCCGACTTCCAGCAGCCCGGCTATTCTGCACCGAAGGAGCAGCCGTCGCTGGCGTTGCCCGAGGCCGCCCAGCCTTCAGCGGATATCCTCCCCTGGCCGTCCGCATTGCCCGAGCGCTTCGTCGCGGTCGCCGCCGTCGTCGATCGCGCAGGCAAGCCGATTGCCGCCAACGACGTCGCACGCGCCTTCAAGGGTACCAACGTCACTGGCGTGCGTCCGGTGCTGGATACGCTCGCCGGCATGGGCCGCCTGCGCAAGCTCGAGGACGGACGCTACGCAGCCTGAGGTCCTTCTTCTGAGGGCGCTGCGTTTTACCCCACCCGCGTCATCGCAAAAATCCCCGTCGCATTGCCGCTGTCGAAGGTCAGGTCGAGACGGCCGGTCGCCGGGTCGATGTCGCGGCTGATGAATTCGTAGAACGATCCCGGCACCGTGCGCTCGGCCGTGCGCCCATCCGCCAGGCGGAAGCGCCGCGTCACCATGTCGGCGCGGAAGGCGGTCTGGCGGACGCGGGCGTTGGCGGAGATTTCGAGCCTGTCCTTGATCGGCCAGCTGTCGGTGCGCAGTCGCTCGGCGAGGGCGGCGACGTCGGGCACGCGGTCGGTGGCGTGGTTGAAGGCATTGCCTTCGGTGGCGATCCAGGCGCCTTCGGCGCTGTGGTCGCGCAGGGTCTCGTAGTCGGCGAGGGCGGGCGTGTCGTGCTGGCGGCCGAAGGCGCGGGCGAGGCCGGGCAGGCCGGCGCGGGCGAGATCGAGGTCGCAGGCGGCATCCGATGTCGGGGCGGCGGCGAGCGCATCGAGCAGGGCCTGTTCGGTCTTGCCGATCGGGTCGCGCGAGGTGCCGAAGATGCGGGCGGCGGCGGCCTGTGCGTCTTCGGGGAGGTCGGCGACGTGAAGCTCGCTGACGAAAAATTGCGGGACGGCCTCGGGCAGGTCGCGATGGGCATAGGCGCGGCCGGTCATGCGCAGGCGGGGGAGCGGATAGAGGCCGGCGACCTCATAGCCGAGCGGTTCGAGCAGGCGGGCGAAGGCGGCGTGGCCGGCGGGGAGGGCGCCGGTGGGGCCGTCTATCGTGCGCAGGGCGCCGTGATCGAAGCAGAGCCTTTCCCCGCGTGCGGCGACCCCGGCGACATGGCGCGCGGCGGTCGGCACATCGTCGAGCAGGCGGGCGAAGAGGACGAGATTGAGCGCCATGGCGACCTGGGCGCGGCTGGCGCGCGGGCCGTCCGCCAGGAGCGCGGGCGCGATCTCCAGCACGGACAGGGCATAGTCCGCGCGGTCCTGGCCGAGAATGGCGGCGGCGAGCTGGCCGATGATGCTGCGGCTTGTCATGACGGGCGAGCATGACGCAGAGTGGCGCGCAACGCCAGAACAGGATGCGCGCGGGAGAGCCTGATGAACTATGCCGACTATGTCGCCGACTTCAACACGGGCGACGACGCCGGGCTGGTGGAGAAATGGTACGCACCGGACTGTGTCATGCGCAGCTCGACGCGGACGGTCGAGGGGCGCGACGGGCTGAAGGCGTTTCTCGACTGGGCGCATGACGGCGTGCGCGAGATCATCCGCCCGCGCACGGTGATGCACCGGGGCAGGCGGCTGTTCGCGGACGTGGACATGGATTTCGTGTGCAGCAAGGCGCGGCCGGACTTCCCCTTCGGCGCGCTGCTGCCGGGCGACATCATGACCGTGCGCTTCTTCGCGACCTATGAGACGGACGAGGCGGGGCAGATCCGGGAGCTGTGCACCATGGCCTGGCCGGCGGAACAGGGCATCAGCAAGGCGCCGATGCTGTCGGCGAGCGCGGGCGGGCGGGCATCCTACCATGCCTATGCCGCCGCGTTCAGCAATGCCGACATGGCGCGGGCCGGGCGCTACTATACCGACGGCTGCACGCTCGACCTGCCCAATTTCCCGACCTTCGAGGGGCGCGACGCGATCACCGGCTTCTACGGCAAGATGTTCCAGCGGGTGCGCGAGCATCTGACCATCCACCAGCTGGTGATGGACGACGACGGGATCGCGGTGGATTGCACCAGCACCTTCACGGCTGTCGTGGATGCGCCGGATTTCGTGGTGGCGCCGCTCAAGGCGGGCGAGAGCGTGCAGACGCATGTGTTCGTGCACTATGCGCTGCGGGACGGGCTGATCTGCGCGATCAAGGTGGCGCGGGCGCCTATTTGAGCAGATCCTTATAGGCGACAGGACCCTCCGGCAGGGTCAGCCGGGCGGACAGGCCCTGCAGCAGGACGAGGGACAGCAACGCCAGGCCGAGAACCGTGCGGCGATCCCAGCGCCAGCGTTCCCAGAGCAATGTCCAGGCCAGAGCGACGGCGAGCATCGGCCAGAGATGGTAGCGCAGGTCCGATGAAATGCTGAGGATTGCGAAGCTCGCCTCCTGGCAGAGCGCCGAGGCGAGCAGGGCAAACGCGAGGTCGCGGCGGGGCCCGGGCTGCATGCGCTCCCACTGGACGAGGCCGCAGAGACCGAGCGCGAGCCAGAAGACGGGCCAGGCGAAGGGCAGGTCGGTCAGGCTGCCCGCGATGCGCTGCCAGCCCAGGAACGCCGGGCCGGGCCGGGCGGCGAGGCCGAGGTCGTTGGGCTCGTCATAGGCGGGCGGGGCGGCGAGCGGCCAATGCAGCGGGACGAGCCAGCGCCAGGTCGCGTTGAGATGGGCGAGGCGGTGCGCGGCATAGGCGAGGGGATGTTTGCCAGCGGCGCTGGCCAGCATGGCGTAAAGCGTACCGGCGGGGAGGCGATCGACCCCGGCGAGGGCGGCCTGGCAATCCTCGCGGCCCTGCATCGGGTCCCAGAAGAGCGGCTTGACGCAGTGGAGATCGGCCAGCGCTGCCGGATCCATGCCGCCGATCGGGTCGCCGGTGCGCACGGCGATGCCGGCAAGATCGTAGATCGCCTCGACGCGGGAGACGCCGCTGTCCCGCGCGCCAAGGAGGTGCCGGCTGACGAATTGCGACGCGAGTATGACGAGCGGGATGCAGAGAAGGATCGCGGCGGGACGGAGGAACCGGTGCCTCGGCGGCACGAACAGCAGCACCGCCAGCGGAACGGTCGAGAAGGCGGCATTGGCGCGCAGCAGGGTCGCGTAGGCGAGGCAGAGGATGACGGCGGCCAGGGCGGGCCATGCCAGCGGGCGGGCGCGGATGCGCGCCGATGCGACCAGCCCGAAGGCGCAGGCGAGCGCGCCGACGAGTTGTCCGTCCTTGAGCACGACCGCCTGCCAGCCGAGGAAGACCGGGAAGGCGCCGATCGCCAGCACGGCGACGGCGCGCCATCTCCCCAATGCCTGGGCGAGAGCGCCGAGGCCGATCCAGTAGGCGATGATCTGCAGGGCGAAGAGGGGGGCGGTGCCATCGCCGATCGGGCGCAGCCATGACCATAGCCGCGCCATGACGGGCGGGTGCCAGTCGTCATAGCTGCCGCTCAGCACCTGCGAATATTGGCGGACCGTGTCGAACATGGCGACGCCCGGCCATGCGGCGAGCAGGGAGACGAGCAGCAGCAGGGCCGCAGCCCCGGCCGGCCAATGGTGGCGGACGCTCAGTTCGGACCCCGGCTGGTACAATATATGCTCCCTCTCCGGTCGACTGCCCGCGATGCGCGCCGCGATCAACCGCTGTTTCGAAGTTCACACAGTGACATTCGCGATACAGCGTTTCACTGAGCGACGCGGCTCCCCTTGATCCGGGACGCGGCGCGCTCCAAGAATGCGCGCGACATCGGCCCACCAAGGGCGGTGCAGGGCAAGCGGAGCAGGACAGCATGGAGCAAGCAACCGGGAATCGCGCCTACAGGCGCGGCAGGCTCCTGGCGGCGGCATTGACGGCGGGCCTGTGCCTCATGGCCGGGCCGCAGGCGCTGGCGCAGCGCGCGCCGGGTCCGCTGAGCGCCGACGCGCTCGACAAGCTCGTGCCCAAGCATCCCGGCTATCTCGGCGCGCTGGCGCCCGACAATCTCAAGAAGCCGCGCCCCAAGCCGGGTTTCGACCTGACCGGCACCTGGTTCGTCGACCTCAGCCAGGGCTTCAACAAGTTCATGTTCGGCCCGCCCTATCCCAAGTTCAAGGCGCAGGCGCAGAAGGACTATGAGGAAGGCCAGAAGGCTGCGGCCGAGCGGCGGCCCTATCGCGACGCGATCGGCCAGTGCTTTCCGGCCGGCATGCCGATGATCATGACGCGCGTCTGGCCGCATGCCTTCATCCAGCTGCCGACCGCGATCTACATGGTCTCCGGCTTCACCAATGCCTTCCGGGTCATCTATCTCGACGGGCGCGGCTTCAGCGATCCCGATACGGTGATCCACACCTATAACGGCGAATCCATCGGTCACTGGGAAGGCAAGACGCTGGTCGTGCAGACCAAATATATCGAGCCGGAGAATCATTATATCGACACGGGCATCCCGATTTCCGACGATTTCGAGATTACCGAGCGGATCACGCTGC
>DASWYL010000053.1:0-20081 GCA_036404995.1 Sphingobium sp.
ACTAGCAGGTTGACGCATTGCTCGGCCTCGTAGTCGCGGCTGCCTAAGTTCTTTCTGGCCTGTTTGTCTCCGGTGCTCCCCGCAATAATCAAAGTCTGCGCTGTGACCATTCGACCCCGCAGGCCAGCCAAGAGGGCATATGCCTTCAAGGTTTCGATCCTTTCTCCTTTCCAGCTACCGTGGCGGTCGAAGCAAAAGATCGCACGCCTAGTTGGCAGATAGCGGGCAACCAGGCGAGCCAGTCGATCGCGCTTTGCGAGGCGTGCTCGGCCCGCTTGCCGCACCAGCGCCGTGACCGTGCGGATAAGGTCGATCTCGCCTTCGGTTTGATGGCATTGACGGATCTTCACTCCAGGACGTAGCGCGATGCCCAGCGCCCGCTTAAGCGGACCCTTGGGTAGGCATCGACCGACCTTATCGAGTTCGACGACGAGCGCGAGAAGAAGTCCCAGATCGTTTCCGGCCTGAACGGCCAGTTCGTCGATGTCAGCAAAGCGGCTTGCATCGACCAGCCTAGATCCTAGTTTTCTACCAGCAGCATAGGACATTTCTCGTCTGCGCCATCGCCGAAGATTGGCCGCACAAGCGGCTGGACCATGCAGGTTGATGTCGGCAAAGGCCATTTGGGCCACGTCGTCCGGCGAAACGCTTCGCCGTTTCTCTCCTCGGGAGGTCGCCCAATGGCCCAGCCAGTCGTCGGCAATTCGCAGATGGCTACGTGCGTCGCCCTTTAGGTTCGAGGCGCTCGATAGAAAGGCTGCCTCATAGGCGGC
Organism: Sphingobium sp.; assembly: GCA_036404995.1. Taxonomy (GTDB): domain Bacteria; phylum Pseudomonadota; class Alphaproteobacteria; order Sphingomonadales; family Sphingomonadaceae; genus Sphingobium. Next base: position 774 of record DASWYL010000053.1, read on the forward strand.
GTCGGAGCCTGTCCATTCGCCGCCGCGGATCAGGCGCCGGGAAACCTGCTCAAGCATCTGGTTCGGCTCGAGGAAAAGGCCTGCCAGGTCGCTATTTGCGCTTAGCATTGTTTGCTGGCGGGCGTCCGCTGCGGTTTCCCGACCGGCCTTCACCGCAAGTGCGGCTGCATCGGACTGACGCCCGATGCGCAGTGCCGCCTTAATAGCAAATTGCAGGCGCTGGAGCTGAATATCGCGGCTGGCCAGAGCGTCATCGCGCGGCAATCCGTCGTCTTTCAAGGCCATCGCGACAAGTGTGTCGAACTGTCCCGCCTCGAGCATAAGCTGGGGCAAAGTCGCTGAGACATAGGCGCTGGTGGAGGCGAGAGGGAGAAGCCTGTCGATAAAGGCACCGAGCGCCCCAGAACTCGGCCGGAAAGTTCGCTGAAACCATGTCTCGGATGGCTCGTCGCGGAACTGGACCGCATCCTCGCGGATAAGAAGTGGCCGATCTAGATCGTGAACAAGACTCCGGATGAGCTCGACAGGAACGTCGGCACAACGCGCGATGATTTCCAGCGGCACGAACGGGCGGAGGGTGGCGAGCGCTGTCAGGGCGACATCAATGTTTGCACGGTCAAGATCGCCGGCATCGAACCGGATTTTTTCCACAGCCTCGTTTAGCAACAATTCAATCGTGTCATCGACCGTAAGAGGTGTGGGGCCGAGCCGGGCCAAGGTCGCTCGCAAAGTACCGCCATCTCTCATCGCGGTCGTCTGCACACGAGGATTATGGGATGTGAGCCGGTGGAATTCGCGCACGTCCAGATCGGTCGCTTCGGGATATCGACCACGCAGATGTTGCGCGGTCTCTGCCTCTGAAAAGGGCAGTAGCTCTAGAGGTTGGATTCCGGGAGGGGGTGCTAAGAAATGAACCCGATGTGGCCGCGCGGTAAGCACGATGCGGACATTGGCCGGCATCTGCTCGCGCAGAATTAGGCGCGGGAAACTCTGCCCATCCAAATTCTCACGCGCGACCATTTCGGCGTTGTCAGCAGCATCGATGATTATTGCGAGGACTGCGTGTTCTGATCGACGCGCTAGAACGATACTTGCCTGCTGAAGGCGCGCAAGGAATGCTACGGTGTAGGCTGTTGCGTCCCCACGACCAGGGATTAGTGGGTCGCATAGACCCCGGGTAGCCATTTCATTTGCGATCTGGACGAACCCGTCTCGTGGCCTGTGGCGAAAGCCGCTGGCGCTGCGATAGGTGGCGTTCCCAAAACAGTCATAGATTACGGTTTCGCTTCCCGAAGGGAGGAGGGGCCCGATCCGGGTCGCCAGTACCGATTTCCCGACGCCACCATCTGCGGTGACAATCGACGGTCCTGATCCTGCCAAAATTGTCCGCACAATCGCTGGCATCTGAGAGCGCTCGATTGTGAGGGCGGGGAACTCAATCTTGAGTTGGGCTGGGAACAGATCCCGCTCTTTGGCGTCAAGGGCTTCGAGCACGTGATGCCGCGTGATCTCGGGACGCCCCTCATATTCGCTGGTTGCACGCCTCGTGACGAGCTCCTTTAGGCGCAGAGGTGCGTCACGATCTCGATCTGGAAGGTAGGCGTCGGTCTCCGTGCCGAGCAACGACCGTTGTTCAAGATACCCCTCAGTGTTCCCGGTCAATGTGAGGCAGCTCGCAAAGCCTTGGAGCAGGGGTGCCGGCAGCGTCGTGGCGGCCGCGAGTGCCTTTGACTTCGTATCTACCACGCCGGAACGTAGGAGCTCGAGAGCGGCGGTCAGTGACGCTGCAATTGGACGGTTCGAAAGGAATTCGAAGGTGAACCGCGTTTCAGTGTTGGGCACGCCGAACTTGGCGGTGAGCGCCTGATATCGCTTTCCGAAATTCTTGAGCGTTTTAGCAATTCCGCTAACCGTCCAAGGAGCAGTTCCATGCCGCGTCGAATGTTTTAGCTGAACATAATGGACAGTCGTTGCGTCCTCGAGGGTGACGTCGCCATAATATTCGGCGACATCAATCGCATCGAGACCTTGGCTAACTGACTTTCCTTCCGTCAGGGGGACACCCTCGATAGTCACAGCTTTGAGGTCAGTTGAGGGGGCCAGCATTGCGAGGCAACGTCGAGCAGCCCAATGATAGTGAAACTGGTCACCATCTCGGCTTGGCAGGACCAGATTGTCTTGTTCTTTCATGATCTGGTCTGTGCCCCGCCCGCGCGCCGTTCCTTAAGGCTACGATTTGAGGCCGTGTCTAGTCTCGAGTGAATTGGTAAGCTTGATGGAGGGGAAGCCGCGAACCAAGGGGCAACCCTCCAGTTTCGCTCGGTGAGCTATGTGAAGCTGCCCATACATGCGGCCAATCGAAATATGACGCGTGATTTTGCCCTAATGATCTGATATATATTGTAATTCCCGCCGTCATTGCCGCAGTGACCTAGAAACTGGGGCTAGATATGGGGCTAAGTCGGAAACCGGCTCAAAGTTGACCCGTGTTTTCATATGTTTATTTGAACTAACTGGTAGGTGCCGGGCCCACCATTCATAAAAATATTTCGCAATATCAATATATTATATCACAGTTTGATGGGTGCCCAAGCGCGTCGCAACACATAGTCTCAAAGCTTTGTAGCAATAGTTGGTGCTGGAAGCGGGTAGGGAAAACGGGCCGTGCGTTCAGTATCTACTCCTGTCCCTGCCCAGGGGGACAAGCTGTACGCTTGTCCTGTGGCAGAAGGGCTCGCGAAGAGGGGATTGTCCGATGCGCGAGCAAGATCCGGCGACGGCAGCGAAACGGTTGAGCGCGCCCATGCTTACGCTGATCGGCTTGTGCTCCCTCGTCTATTTTCTGGATGGCCTTGTGCACACGGTGATGGGACCCCTCGCGCCGGAAGTGGCACGGGACCTGACACTGACATCGGCGCAGCTCGGGCCGATCTTTTCTGCCAATCTCATCGGGCAATGCGTGGGACTCGTCAGCGTGCCACTGGCGGCCGCGCGCTTCAGTCATCGCGCTGTGGTGATCGTCACACTGCTGGGCTTTGGCCTGGCTCAGGGCCTCACCGGCATGGCCTCCACAGCGGGTGAACTTTTCGCCTTTCGGCTGGTGACGGGCGTCTTCCTGGGCGGATGCCTTCCGAGCTGCCTTGCCCTCGTTACCGCCTGTGCGCCCCCGACTCGGCGCGGAATGGCCATCATGCTCCTGTTCACGGGCTACGGCCTCGGCGCCACCGCTGCAGGCTTCGTGGCGGCAATGCTCGAGGGATTCGGCGGATGGAAAACGACGATGGCGGCGATCGGGCTTGCTTGCGCGCTCAGTGGCGTCGCGGCCATGATCTGGTTGAAGGAAATCCAGACGAACCAGGGGGAGGAGCCCTTGGAAGAGGCATTGTACTCCGGCACCTCCGCGATCTTCTCCAGGCGCTTCCTTGCCGGCACTCTGGCGCTGTGGATCCTGTTCATCGCGATGCTGACGATCAGCTATTGCCTCAACAGCTGGCTGCCCATCCTGCTCGTCGAGGTCGGGCACGATGAATCCATCGCAGCGATTTCGGTATCCATCTTCTCGTTCGGGGGCATCGTGGCGGCGCTCGGCATCGGTTTGTTGATCGACAGGTTCGGCGCGATGCGTGTGCTGATCCTGGCGCTATTTATCTCGACGGCACTGCTCGTCGTGCTCGGCCAGTTTCTCGCGACCATGTCAGCAGCCATGTTGCTGGTGCTTCTCGGAATTTGCGGCTTTTTCGTGCTCGGCGCCTATGGAGGAATCAATGTCGTCCTCGCGGGCTATTATCCCCATGCATTGCGAGCCTTAGGCATCGGCTGGGCGAAAAGCGTCAGTCGCCTCGGCACCGTGCTGGCGCCAATCCTGATCGGGTTCGGCCTGGACCGTGGCGTATCGGGGAGCATGATCATATCCTTGTTCGCCGTGCCGGCTGCCATTGCTGCTTTTGCCTTGATCGGAATATCGCTGGCCCAGAGACGGCGCGTCCGGCCGGAGCGGATGGCGAAATATTGAGAGATGTCCGGGTCGTACGATCGAGAGGATTGAGACGCCCAGCTTGCTTCGGGAAGCCTCTCCTCAATGCAGAATCATTCATCCAAGCTTCAGCTTCGCGAGCGCATTGACTACACATGTGGTTTATAACTACAGATGTAATCGTTCGAATCGGTCGGGTAGAGGAGTCAGGATATGGCCGAACGCATCAGTGATGCCGAACATGCCGTCATGGAGGTGCTTTGGCGCCGTGCGCCGTTGACCGCAACGGAGGCCAGCGACGCGCTGGCGCCGGATCGCGGCTGGAGCCTCCAGACGGTGAAAACGCTGCTCTCCCGCCTCGTCACGAAAGGCGTCGTCGCAACGGAGGCAGACGGCCGGCGCTATCTCTATCGGCCGCTCGTCGAGCGCGAGGATTATGTCGCGCACGAATCGCAGCGACTGGTCGATCGCCTGTTTGGCGGGCGTGTAACCCCGCTGGTGGCGCACCTCGCCGAGACGCAGCAGCTTTCCGACAGCGACATTGCCGAGATCGAGGCCCTGCTGAAGGCGCTCAAGCCATGATCGCCTGGCTCGTCGAAACCCTCGTCGCGACGACCGTGCTGATGGCACTGGTCCTCGCGCTTCGTGGGCCGGTGCGGCAACTCTTCGGGTCGCACGCCGCCTATGCGCTCTGGCTGCTTCCGGCCCTGCGCATGATCCTGCCGCCACTCGGCGCGCTGCTGCCGACCTCGACCCCGCTCAGCAGCGTCATGCAAGGCTCGGGCGCGGCTGCGGGCCTCGTCCGGTCGGAGATCGTCGTCGAGATGGTCACGGGGGTGGCCCCGGTTGCTCCCGTCGCTCAAACGGCGAGCTGGCCGATGATGCTGGCCGCGCTCTGGATTGCAGGCCTCGTGGTCTTCGCCATCCACCAATATCTCGCCTACCGGCGCTTTTGCGGCTTCATCCTGCGCGAGGCGACGCTACGCGACGAGATCGCGCCCGGCGTGATGCTGGTCAGCAGCCCCAAGGCACGCGGGCCAATGGCGTTCGGCCTGCGCCGCCGCTTCATCGTCTTCCCGGCCGACGCGGAAAAGCGCTTCGACGAGGAAGAGCGGGCGATGGCGCTGGCGCATGAGCTGGCTCACCACACGCGCGGCGACCTCATGGCCAATGTCTTCGCGCTCGTCATCCTGACCATGCACTGGTGCAATCCGGTCGCCTGGATCGCCTATCGCGCCTTCCGCACCGATCAGGAAATGGCCTGCGACGCGGACGTCATCGCCGCCGTGCGTGGCAGCCATCTGGGCTATGCCTATGGCCGCGCCCTGGTCAAATCGGCGAGCGGCCATGAGTTCGCCGCAGCCTGCAACCTCACCACAGTTGATCGTCTGAAACGGAGACTTGCCATGTTGTCCAACAAGAGTCCGAGCAACCGCCGCCGCAGGACCGGCATCATGCTGGCCGGAGCGGTCGTCTTGAGCGGACTCGCCCTGACGGCGTCCGGCGAAGGCATGGCCGCCCAGGTCGGAGCGAGGGTCAGCGACGCTCTGCCGAATATCCCTCGAATGCAGGACGTTGTGTCCTCGCTCCCGGCCGTTGCCGCAATCCCGGCCCTTCCGGTCGCCCATGCCGCGGATAAGGACAATGACAAGCCGGAGCCCAAGAGCGAACGGCGCGTGAAGACCATCATCATCACGAGCAACGCCGATGGCGCGGTTGCGCCTGTGCCGCCGGTTCCGCCCGCACCGCCGGCTCCAGGCGCCGCCCCGACGCCGCCCGCGCCGCCGGCGCCGCCCCAGGTCATGATCCTGCGGTCGCCGGGCACCGACGGCAAGCAGGTCCGGATCATCCGCCGCGTCACCAAGGACGGCAAGGAGGTGGTCGACGAGAGCATGCTGCCCATGCCGCCGCTGCCGCCTGAAGTCGAAATCAGCCAGAATTGCGACACCAAGGGCGAGCCTGTCACATCGACCACGGAAACCAAGTCGCCCGACGGCAAGACGCGCACCGTCACGCGGGTCATGATCTGCAAGCGGTCGATGGCCGGCGCTCGCGGTGAGGGGTTGAGCGGTCTCAAGGAAGCGCGCGCCGATCTCGCCAGGGAAAAGGCGCTGCCCGACAAGGTGCGCGACGAAGTGCTGGCTGATCTCGACCGCACCATTGCGCGGCTCGAGGCGCAGGAGAAGGACAAGAAGTGAAGGGGAGAGGGCGCCACAAGGCGTCTTGAAAACAGGGGAACAACCTGCACATGGGGAGCATGGCATCGCCTGCTCCCCCTTCTTTTGCCAAACCGTCAGCCGATACGGGCCGCGCCATGGCCCTTTCGCCGTTCGTCACGCGCATCCTCGCGTCCAATCCGTCGCCCTTCACCTATGAGGGCACGCAGACCTATCTCGTTGGTCACGCAGATCTCGCAGTGATCGATCCCGGGCCTGACGACGAAGCCCATCTCGACGCGCTCCTCGCGGCGATTGCAGGGCGGCCGGTGCGCGCGATCATGTGCACCCATACCCATCGCGACCATAGTCCCGGCGCCGCGCCGCTCGCCCGCCTGACCGGCGCGCCGGTCATCGGCTGTGCGCCGCTGATGCTGGAGGATGATGGCCCGCGCGCCGACGCCGCCTTCGACCCGGGCTATGCGCCGGATCAGGTGCTGGCGGACGGAGAGGCCGTTGTGGGGGAGGGCTGGGCGCTCAGCGCCGTCGCGACGCCCGGTCATACCTCCAATCATCTCTGCTATGCGCTCGAGAGCGAACAGGCGCTCTTCACGGGCGATCATGTCATGGGCTGGTCCACGACGGTGGTGTCGCCTCCGGACGGCGACATGACGGCCTATCTCCTCAGCCTCGAGAAGCTGATCGCGCGCGACGACGCCATTTATTACCCGGCGCATGGCGAGCCGATCCCGCAACCCCGCCGGCTCGTGCGTGGAACGCTCGGGCACCGCAAGATGCGCGAGGGCCAGATCCTGCGCCATCTCGAACGAAACGGCGCGGCGACAATACCGGCGCTGGTCGGTGCGATGTACGCGGCTATCGATCCCCGCCTGCACGGCGCAGCGGGGCGTTCTGTCCTTGCCCATCTCATTGATCTGGAACGGCGAAACCTGGTTGCGCCGGAGGGCGAGGCATGGCGCGCGCAACCGCCCGGCTGACGCAGCGGAAACTGGTCCTTCCCACGGCTTGACTGCTCCCCGATTCGCGCGCATCCATCGCCATCCGCATTGGGTTCCGGGGGGATCAGGCCATGGCGACTGCCGCACAGCCGACCAAATCACTCGTCGAGCGCGAACGCGCTTTCTTCTTCTACATGGCCATCGCCATGGCAATTGTCATCGTCGCAGGCTTTGCGTTCAACCTTGCGGCTGGGCGCTCAACCTTCGCGGTACCGCTCATCTATCATGTCCACGCCTTCGTCTTTTTCGGCTGGGTCGTGCTTTACCTGCTCCAGAACGGACTGGTGGCGACAGGTTCGGTGGCGCTCCATCGCCGCCTGGGCTGGCTCGCGCTCGCCTGGCTCCCTGCGATGCTCGTCCTTGGCGTCATGATGCCGCTGCAGAGCGCGCGGACGACCGGCGGGCCGCCGTTCATGGCGCTCAACGAATTCCTGTTCGGGACCATCACGGGCATGGCGACCTTCGTGGCGACGGCGCTGCTGGGCCTCGCCATGCGCGGCCGCACGGACTGGCATCGCCGCCTCATGTGCGGCGCCATGGCGAGCATCACCGGACCCGGCTTCGGTCGGCTGCTGCCGATGCCGCTCCTCATTCCATATGGATGGTGGATCTCGAGCGTGATCGTGCCGATGGTCTTCGTGGTCGTCGGCATGGTGGCCGACCGCCGCCGCTCGGGCAAGGTGCACCCGGCATGGCTGGCGGGCGCGGCGATTTTTGTCGGCGGTCAGATGATCTCGAGCGCCATCGCTTACAGCCCGGCCGGCATTTCGATCACAAAGTCCGTGGTGGCCGGAACACCGGGCGCGGCACGAGAGATGCAGGCGCATTTCCCCTGACACGCGGCCCCGCGTGGGAGTCCGCGCTTAAAGGTTGATTGCCCGCGCCTTCATGGCCATCTCCCGGGTCTGACATAAGGAGATTCGGGCGATGGATGCGAGAGGCGGGATTGGCGGAAGCCTGGCGGGCTTGGACCTGATTGCCGAGATCAACCGCCTTCGCAAGGAGCGGAACGCCGTCATCCTCGCGCATTATTATCAAAAGCCACAGATCCAGGATCTTGCGGACTTTGTCGGAGACAGTCTCGAGCTTTCGCGCAAGGCCGCAGAGACCGATGCGGATGTGATCGCCTTCTGCGGGGTGCGGTTCATGGCCGAGGTCGCAAAGATCCTCTCGCCGCAGAAGACGGTGATCCTGCCGGACATGGATGCCGGCTGTTCATTGGAGGACAGCTGCCCCCCCGCGCAGTTCAAGGCGTTTCGCGAGGCGCATCCGGACCATATCGCGCTCAGCTACATCAATTGCTCGGCGCAGGTGAAGGCGCTCTCCGACATAATCGTGACCAGCTCGTCGGCCGAGAAGATCATCAGCCAGCTCCCCATGGACCAGAAGATCATCTTCGGCCCGGACAAGCATCTGGGCGGCTACCTCAAGCGCAAGCTCGGCCGCGACATGCTGCTGTGGCCGGGCGTCTGCATCGTGCACGAGAGCTTCTCGGAAACCGAGCTGCTGAAGCTCAAGGCGCAATATCCGGACGCGCCGGTCGCCGCGCACCCAGAATGCCCGGCCTATATCCTCGATCATGCCGATTATGTCGGGTCGACCAGCGGCATCCTGAACTATGCCAAGACCATGCCGGGCCAGCGCCTCATCGTCGCCACCGAGCCGCATATCATCCACCAGATGGAGCTGGCGTTGCCGGAAAAGCAGTTCATCGGCGCACCCGGCGCGGACGGCAACTGCAACTGCAACGTCTGCCCCTATATGGCGATGAACACGATCGAGAAGCTCTACATCGCGCTCCGCGACCTGCAGCCGCGCATCGAGATGGACGAGAGCCTGCGCCTCGCCGCAAAGAAGCCGCTCGACCGGATGCTGGAGATGGCGAGCAACACGGTGGGGCAGGGCGATGTAGGCACGCGGGACTGATGTCTTGCGGTATAGCTTGGTGCAGCTTTAGCTGGGAGGCCTTGTCCACACTGGTAACAGGCGTCCTTGCGGTAGGTGCAGCTTACAAGGTCGGTCGCAGTCAGCTTGAACTCCAGCGCCGACAGATTTCAATTCAAGAACTCACGCTCAAGCACGAACTCTTTGATCGACGTTACTCCGTCTACGACCGCACCGCGAAGTTTTTGAGTGCGATCGTTAGGGACGGTGATCGACCCGCGATTGAAGTGATGAACAATTTTGTGCAGGCGATTGGCGAGTCTCGATTTCTGTTCGACGTTGGAGTTAAAAACGGACTGCGCGAAATTTGGGAGCAAGCTACTTCGTTCTTCGCACTGAAGAGCAAGATGGATGCGAATTTCAAGAGCAATCAAGATTATGGCGAAGGCAATCCCGAGAAGGATATGCAGTTCATGCTGTGGTTTTCCGACAGGCTAACCAACCTGCCGGATTTATTTCACGCAATCCGATTGAGGCACGAATAATAATAATTTTCGTCGCTGCGCGCCTCTCGATGACGCCTCTAACTTCAGACCCCTCCAGTCTTTCGCGGCGCGGTTTCCTTGAGGAACAACGCGATCGCGAAGCCCAGGACGAGGCTGCCGATCGTGAAGGTGAACACGTTCTGGATGCCGCTTGAGCCCGCGATCTGTCCGGCAATGGCCGGCGCAACGCCGCCGCCGAAGATCTCTCCCGCGCCAATGACGAGCCCTGCGACAGATGCGACCATGCCGACCGGTGCCGCTTCCGCCGCGACCGGGCCGGCGAGGATGGCCAGCGCCGAGAAGTTGAACAGCGAGGCGAAGAAGAGCAGCCAGAAAAGGGCGCCCAGGCTTTCCCCGCCGCTATGCGCGAACAGGTAGGTGAAGACGGCCGCCAGGATGTAGGAGAGCAGGGTCGCGAGCTTGCGGCCGATGAAATCGGACACGGTGGGCATCGCGAACTGCCCGATCGCGCCACCGAAACCGACCGCGGAGAAGACAAAGCCCATGTCCTGCGGCGAGAGCTTCAGATAGTCGGTGAGGTAGCTGGGCGCCATCGCGGCCAGCACGAAGACGCCGCCCATTGCGCACATGAGTGTGAGCATGGCCAGCGGCACGTTGCGATGCTTGAACAGGTCGGCGAAGCTGGGCCGCGGCACGTCGGTGCTGGCGGACGTCGTCGTTGCGGGCTCCCGCACGACGAAGAACATCGCCGCCGCCATGATCAGGCCCGGAATGCCGACGAGCATGAAGACCGTGCGCCAGTCGGTGACCAGCAGCAATTGCGTGGCGATGATTGGGCCAATGGCGTTGCCCATCAACGAGATCATGCACTGGAAGATGCCGTTGTTCATGCCGCGCCGCTTGGGATGCGAGGCTTCGACCGCGACGGCGACGCCGATCGACGCCACGGGCCCCTCGGCCAGACCCATCACAGCGCGGATCAGCAGCAGCGCGACGAGGCTGCCCGCCATGCCGGAGAAGGCTGACATCAGCGAGAAGATGATCACCGCAGGGATCAGGACCTTGCGGCGCCCGACACGGTCGGAGAGGAAGCCCATGGCGAAGGCCGACAGGCCCCAGAAGACGGCCAGGATGCCGACCAGATTGCCAAGGTCTGCGTAGGTGAGGCCGAGCTCGCCCATGAAGGTGGGGAACAGTACTGGCAGGATGAAGCGGTCGAGTCCGACGAGACCGAAGGTCAGGCTGAGAATCAGGATGATCTTCCACTCGTAGCTGGTGTCCCAGCGCGCGGATGGTGCGTCTTGCTGCATGTTCCCCCCTAATGTCCTGGCAAGGTCGGTGTCGGCTGTCGCCGCTCGTTCGCCTCGCTCTGGTCGTCGTTCTATCAGGGGGTCTGCGTGGCGTCGATTCCTTACCGGTTCGGTCCCAATCTCATTTGACTGTCATCATCCTGTGCCTAATGAGGCAGGGACAGGGGATGCCCAACTCCCTTCACATGCGAGAAGGACCGGCGCCTTGATCCTACCCGATTTCGATATCGCCGCCTTCGTCCAGTCGACGCTCGCCGAGGATATGGGCGGCCCGCCGGGTGCGGGGGGACGCGACGTGACCTCCGAGAGCGTCATTCCGGCCGACGCGATGTTCACGGGCGTGATGGACAGCCGCGATCCGGTGACGGTGGCGGGACTGCCGATCGCCGAAGCTTTCTTCCGGGCGCTCGATCCGGGCGTGGAGATCGAGATATTGGCCGGGGAGGGCGATGTCGTCGCGCCCGGCGCCGATCTCATGCGCATCCGCGGCAAGGCGCGCGCAATGCTGACCGCCGAGCGCTCGGCGCTGAATACCGTCCAGCACCTGACGGGTATCGCGACGCTGACACGGGCCTATGCCGACAAGATCGCAGGCACCGGGGCGACGCTGCTCGACACGCGCAAGACGCTTCCCGGCCTGCGCGTGCTCGACAAATATGCGACGCGCATGGGCGGCGCGAAGAACCATCGCATGGGCCTGTGGGATGCGGCGATGATCAAGGACAATCATGTCGCCGTCGCCGGATCTGTCGAGGAAGCCGTGCGCCGCGCCGCTGCCGCCGGGATCAAGCAGATCATTGTCGAGGTCGACCGCATCGACCAGATCGAGCCGGCGCTAGCGGCGGGTGCGACGCACCTGTTGCTCGACAATATGACCACGTCTGTTCTGCGCGGTGCAGTGACTTTGGTCGGCAAGCGCGTCCCGACCGAGGCGTCGGGCGGCATCCGGCTTGAGAATATCCGCGAGATTGCCGAGACCGGCGTCGACTATATCAGCGTCGGGCGGCTGACACAGTCCGCGCCTGCAGCCGATATCGGGCTGGATTTTACCAATGGCTAGGCGCTGGCCGTCGCGATTGGCGGTCCTTGCCGTCATCGCGCTCCTGCCGATGAGAGCTGCGGTAGCCGCAGACGGACCGCAATGCGCGCTTCCGGCGGTCACCCCGACGCCAAAGTCCTACGGCGCCAGCGAGCGCGAGCCCAGGCGTGCGCTGCGCAGCACGGTCTACACGCTCGCGGTTAGCTGGGCGCCGCAATTTTGCGCGACCGGCGAGGGCATGGGCGGCACGTTCGACCGGACCTTCGAATGCGACACCAAGGCCAATCGCTTCGGTTTCGTGCTTCATGGGCTGTGGCCCGACGGGGACGGTAAGACATGGCCGCAATATTGCCGGCCGGCCAAGCTGCTGCGGCCGGCGACGATCCGCGCCAATCTGTGCCTCACACCATCGGCGGACCTGCTGCAGCATGAATGGGCGAAGCACGGCACCTGCGCCTGGCGGACGCCCGAGCGCTACTTCGCCGATGCGCGCGAGGCTTTCGAGAAGCTACGCCTGCCCGACATGGCACCGCTGATTGGCCGCGAGGGGCTGACCAACGGCGACTTCACCGATGCATTCGTGGCGGCAAATCCCTCGATCCCGCGCGACGCGATCCGGATCGCGGCGAACCGCGAGGGCTGGTTCCAGGAAGTGCGCATCTGCCTCAACGCCCGGCGGCGCTATATGGCCTGTCCGGAGCGGGCTGATCAGCCGAACCGCTCGCTGCGAATCCGGCCGATCGGCTGAAGCATGTTCAAGCCAAGCGGTCCCGTCTGAAGGCTCGGAAAATGTGGAACGGCGAACCTGTCACGGCTTCTTGTAGGGCACGAAGTCGCCGAGGAAGACAACGCCGGTCATGAACCCGGAATAGCGATCCACCGTGCGGATCACGTCCTGCTTGCAGAGCTGGCTCCCAAAGCGGTTGATAACCAGGATGTCGTTCGAGGAAAGGGAGTTCGGGTCGTCAGGGCGCGCGACATAGATGGTCGAGCCTGCGTCATAGACGAGAGCAGTCCCTTCGATAACCTGCAAGTGCTGGCTGTCGAGTTGCGAGGGGATGCAGCTCACGGGTTGTCCGGCCGTGCGGCCCGCGATCATCTTTGCAAGCCGCGCTTCGCCTTTTGCGTTGGGTTCATTGGTTGCGGCGGACGCACTGATTGCCGCAGTCAAGGCGGCAATCGCCAACGCGAACTTTGCGGTCTTCATGGCAAGTCTCCTCTTTGTCCTGCAGCATAGACGGAGCCAACTGAACCCAGCCTTACCGCAAGGACTTCTTCGGAGCTATCGCGGACGATCCCGCAATCTTGTCAGGCGCTGGCCGAGCGCGGGCCGGACGCCAGGATTGCCTCAAGCAGCGCCTCGAAATCGCGCACATAGCGATCGGTATCGAACAGCGGCGTCGTCAACCGGTTCGCTGCGAGCTTGTCGCGGATCGCGGCGAGCTTGGCGGGATGTGTCGCCAGATCGAGCGCGAGAGCCTCATAGTCGGCGTCCGCCTCCGTCACCAGCTCGGACAGGCCGACGGCATGAAGCAGGCTGCCCGCGACACGGGAGACAAAGCTGTTGCCAAGCTTGGTGATGATCGGGAGTCCGGCCCAGAGGGCATCGCTCGCCGTGGTGTGGGCGTTGACCTTGAACGTGTCGAGGAACAGGTCGGCGCAGCGCTGGCGGGCAAGATGCTCGGCATTGGGTGCGCGTTCGGCGAAAACGAGGCGGGCAGGGTCGATTCCGCGCGCAGCAGCCTCGCGTTTGAGGTTGGCGGCTGCCCATTCATTGTCCTGCAGCAGCCAGAGCACGCTGCCCTCGACCTTCGCCAGCAGGCGCATCCAGATGTCGAACTCTGCCGGCGTGATTTTGTAGTTGTTGTTGAACGAGCAGAAGACGAATCCGGCCTCGGGCAGGCCCAGTTCAGCGCGCGTGAATGGCTTGTCCGAAATGGCACGGTCGCGGTCGTTGACCTGGTAGCTGTTCGGCAGATGCGCGAGGGTCTCGGCGTAGAATTCCTGATGTGCTTCTGGCGCGATGACCGGATCCGCGATGACATAGTCGATGAAGCCCGTGCCCATCGTGCTCGGGAAACCGAGATAGTTGACGGCGATGGGGGCCGGGCGATGCGCGAAGATGCCCGAGCGCGAGGTCTCGGTGAAGCCCTTGAGGTCGATCGCGATGTCGATGCCCTGGTCGCGGGAAAGCGCGGCGATGTCCGCGTCGCTCAGCTTTGCCACCGCATGGAAGCCATCCACAGCGGCGAGAATGCGCTTGCGCACCGGATCGTCATGGTCGGGCCCATAGGAGAAGGCGTGGATCTCGAACCGTGCCTTGTCATGCAATTCGAGTAGCCGGATCATCAGGCACATCGTGGCATGATTGTGGAAATCGGCAGAGAAATAGCCGACCCTGATCTTCGCGTCCGGATTGCGGGGCTTGAACGTGGCCGTGCGGCCGGCGCCGTAGCGCTCTTTCGCCCAGTTGCGCGCGTAGACGAGCTGGCGCGCCAGATCGTCGTCGATTGGCAGCATGTAGAAGGGCGGCACGACCTGCCCGGCGAGCGCAAGTTGCGATAGCGTCTCGCCCTGCGCGATGCCGGTCCAGTCGCAGAGATGCGCCTTCATGTAGAGCGTCTCGGCGAGCGCCATGGCGTAGGCGGGCCTGATCTGCAGCGCCTTCTCGAAGCTCTGCCGCGCCTCGTCGGGGCGTTTCAGGAACTTGAGGGTCACGCCGCGGTTGTTCCAGGCTTCGGCGGACCCGGGTTGGATCGCCAGTGCCTGATCGTAACTGGCCAGCGCATCCTCCAGCCGGTTCAGGGCCTTGAGCGTGTTGCCGCGATTGACGAGTGCGTCGGCAAAGGCGGGGTTGAGGGCGATGGCGCGGTCGAAATCGGCAAGGGCATCCTCGGGACGATTGAGCGCCTGCAATGTGTTGCCGCGATTATTGTGGGCCTCGGCGCGGCCGGGATTGAGCTGGATGGCGGCCGCGTAGCTGACCAGTGCCTCGTCATGGCGCTTGAGGCCGGCGAGCGCGATGCCGCGGTTCATATGCGCTTCGGCATAAGCGGGGTGGAGCCGCACGGCGGCATCGAAGCTGGCCAGCGCGTCGTCGAAGCGACCCAGCTCGCGCAGGGCATTGCCGCGATTGTTCCACGCCTCGAAATAGTCCGGCGCCAGCGCCACGGCGACGTCATAGAGTGCGGCCGCGCGGTCGAAACGGCCAATCCGGGCGTTCAGCGCGCCCGCGATATTGTGAAGAACCTCGCCATGCGGGAAGCTCTGCACCAGCGTCTCGGCCCAGTCGGCCCCCTGCTGCCAGCGGCCCTGACTGTAGAGCGCGACGAGATTGTCGAGGACGTCCTGCGGCGGGTTTTCGAGTTTCGGCGCAAGCAGCGTCTCGAGCTCAGCCTGAGCCTTGCGGTTGCCGGGGAAGCGCTCCAGGACCTCGCGCAGCAGACGCTCGGCCTCGCCGTTGTCGCCCTTGGCGGCAGCCGCCTGCGCCTTTCGGAACGCCTGATCGACCGACATCTTCATCAGGCGGCGGCCCGCATTTCGGACTTGCTGAGCAAAGCGAGGAGTGAGATCCCGTTGAAAAACCACATCTTCTCGATGTTCAGGCTGCTATATTTCCGGATCGTGTTGGCGAATGTGTAGGGTGTGTACCAGACATTATGGTCCGGATGGACGACCTCGACGAAGGTCTGGGCGTCCATGAGATAATCGAAATGACGACCCCGGCACTGGAAGGCGTCGGGCACCGAGATGAGGAATGTTTCGGCGTCGATCGATTCCAGGTCGCGCAGGAAATCCGAGACGTTGGGCACATGCTCCATGACTTCGGGGCAGAGCACGACGTCATAGCTGCCGGTCGCGTCCGAGAGTTCCGAGAAGAGGCTGCCCTTGGTGATATAGGGCGCCAGCTGCTCCAGCGCTTCGACATGCGGATCGCAGCCGTCGAGCGCGGCGCAGACCGGCTCGAGCTGGAGGTGAAGCGACGTCTTGGGATCGGTGATCGGCCAGTCGGCGCAGCCGACATGCAGCACGCGCTTGTTCTGGCACAGCGACTGCAGGACCGAGAGACGGCCGACGGTGGCAATCTCGCTGCTGACCTCGACCTTCTGGACGAAATAGGGCGCGTGGAGCGTTTCCAGCTTCGAGGTGCCGCTGGAGGCGCCAGCGGGAGCGGGCTGTGCCGGAGGGACCATAACCACTTTGGTCGGGACGGACGCCTTGTCGACATCCTGCTTGTGGATCTGGTCATAGGTCCTGAGCGTCGAGCCCCAAAGCTGGTCGGCATAGATGGGGTCGTTGCCTTCGTAGGCGATGCCCGTGAAGTGGCGCGGGATGAAATAGTGGCTCGGATAGATGCGCAGGCGCGAATAGCCGTACTTGCGATAGCTCTCGGTGAGGCGCAGCGGGCCGACGGTCTTCCAGGCTAGCTCATGCGTGACGCTCGGTTCGGAATGGATGTCGGCGATGATCTGCTTGACGAAGGGGTTGCCCGCCTCGCAGCCGAAATAGCCGGCCGCGATCAGGCCGGGCCGCGCGATCTCGTTTTCCCAGCAGGCAAAGGCATCGCAGGCGAGTAGCGCATCGTCGAGCGGGCGCAGGCAGATGCTGTCCGCATCAACCACCACACCGCCGTTGGCGTGCAGGATTTCCCAGCGCATCATGTCCGCGACCCCGTTGAGCTCGCGGCCGTACATCGCGTCCATATGGTGGCGATTGAGCCAGTCGAGCCCGTTGAGCTCGGCATTGCCCCAGACGATGAACTGCCAGTCCGGATTGTGAGCGCGCCAGGTGTCGATGCAGTTGTCGGGCCGCTTCGTCTCATCGCCGACCCAAATGAAATGCATGATCTTCGGAATCATTGTCTTTTGTCCCCGTGAAGGCGCGCGCGGCTGGTCCGTCGCGGTCACGCGGGGGACGGTAAAAGGGGAGGGTTAATACCGCGTTAGCCATGCCAGCATGCCAGGGTAGATCCACCGCTCAAAGCCCGTATCCGACGAAGGTATGATTGTGGGCATAATCCAAATTTAAGGCGCGACCCCGTAACGCCGCTCGCGTGAAGGGACGAACACTGCCATGCAAACTCAAGATTTGGCGGGGCCCGGACGGGCCGCAAGTTGGATTATCGCGCAGACATTCATCGTCGCATTTGTCACGGTCGCGGCGCTGCTCGCGCCGCCCGAATCCGGCTCGATCCTGCTCTTGCCGATTGGAAGCGGCGATCCCGGACTCGCTTTGCGGCAAGCACTGGCGCACGGCGCGCAGCTTGAAGGCGCAGGCCCGATCTCCGGAACATTCGTCGTCCATGGCAGCCGCGACAGGCTCGCGCCTGCCATGCTAAGCGCAGGCGTGCTGATGCTGTCTGCCCGGCCCCTCCTGTGCGGCAAGCCGCAAAGCGTTGCCGCATGACTCTCGCGCAACGTTTGAGCGCGACCTTGCTTTCCTGGCGCCTGGAGGAAATTGGAACGGGCGATCAGCCATTGGGCTCGGTCGACCTGATCCGGCAGCGCGGTATTCTCATGATCGCCGCGCTTGGCTGGATGACCCTGGCGATCTGGTCCTGCGCAATGTGGCTCGGCAGCCTGCGCCTATCCTGGGTGACGCTGGTTGGGGGCGCTCTTGTCTGCCTCTGCCCCTCGGTCATGGCGATACAGGGGCGGCACGACGCTATCGCCCGCCATGTCACTGCAACGCTCGCCGCGGCCATGCCGGCACTGCTCGTCTACGCGCTGCAGGGCAATGCCTGGCAGATGGACGGCCACATGTATTTCTTCGTAGGCTTGGCTGCGTTGACAGTGCTGTGCGACTGGCGGCCGATCGTATTTGCCTCAGTCCTTGTCGCAATGCACCACCTTCTGCTGAACGGCATGGTGCCGGGCTGGGTGTTTGCCGGATCAGGCGATCTTGGCCGGGTCATTTTTCACGCGACGGCGGTCATCATGCAGCTCTGCGTGCTTAGCTACATTACGCTGCGCCTCCAGGCACTGCTTGCGGCGCAAGACCTGGCGCTTGTCGAGAGCCGCAATCTTGTCGAACAGGCGCAGGAAGAGCGGTTGCGCGCGGACAGAGCCCTCAAGATTGCGCAACAAGCGGAAGCCGAGGCAGCCGAGGATCGCCTGCGTTATCGCGAGGTCGAAGACCGGCTGGCGAAGGAGCGGCGTTCGGAGCTGCTGGCCCTCGCGGAGCAGTTCGAACGGTCCGTCTCCAACATCGCCATCGCCATTGACAGCGCCGCTGGGCAACTTGAAACCTCGGCCGTCTATCTCGACGATATGTCCAGTGCGGCGGGCAAGGAAGCGTCGGAGGTAGCGGCGGGCGCGGCCCAAGCAAGCGGCGAAGTGCGCCAGGTGGCCGAAGCCGTGCGTGCGCTCGGTCTTTCGATCGGGTCGGTAGCGGCGGGGGCCGAGCAACAGCGCGAACTCACCTTGCAGGCCCGATCTAGCGGAACGCAGAGCGTCAGCACCATCGACGAGTTGGTTGACAGCACCGGGCAGATCGCGACCTTCCTCGACGAGATCAAAGGCATTGCTTCCAAGACCAACCTTCTCGCGTTGAACGCGACCATTGAGGCATCGCGTGCGGGAGAGGCCGGGCGCGGATTCGCGGTGGTGGCCCATGAAGTCAAGAATCTCGCGGCAGATGCGGGCAGCGCGAGCGATCGCATCGCTGACATCCTGGCGCGCATCACACTATCCGCCGGAGAAACCTCGAACGCCTGCAAGAAGACGACGGGCGCCGTGGAGGATGTTGCACTGGCGGCTGGTGAAATTGCCAATGAGGCGACCGGCCAGAAGGCCATTGCATCGGCGATCGAGCATAGCGCGGACCGGGTCGCAACCAACGCGGCAGCGGTCGAGCAACGCGTCGGCCGTGTGGCGTCGACCATAGCGGAGGCAGCGACCATGTCAGCGCAGGTCCGCCTGAGCGCATCCGCGTTGTCGGCGTCCACGCGTGACTTGCGCGCTTCGACAGAGCGCTTCGTCAGCCGGCTTCGTGACGATGAGGGTAGGGCCGCCTGACAAAGGCGAAGCCGAACTGTGGCGCGCCCGGCAGGATTCGAACCTGCGACCGCTCGCTTAGAAGGCGAGTGCTCTATCCAGCTGAGCTACGGGCGCTTGCGGGCCGCCTTAAAGCATCGCGCGCGAAAGTTGGAACCGGTTTTTCGAGAGGGCTGCATACGGCAACGCCGTCGAACACCGGACTTGTCGCTTGCCTCGATGGCCGCCGCCGATAGAGTGGCGTCATGTCTGCCAAGCCCGAGCATGTCGAAGCCAGCGCGCTGCACGGCCGTTCGCTGCGCTATTATGACTTCATCATGGCGGCGTTCGTCGCCATCCTGCTGCTCTCGAACATCATTGGCGCCTCCAAACCGTCGCATGTGACGCTGCCCCTGGTCGGCGACTGGACTTTCGGGGCCGGGGTGT
>DASWYL010000054.1:0-9225 GCA_036404995.1 Sphingobium sp.
GCATCGGCTGCTTGGCGGCGCGCTGCTGTTCGCGCAGCTCGGCCAGTTCCTCGGGCGTGGCGAAGCATTTATAGGCGTGGCCGGCGGCAAGCATCTCGTGCGCGACCTCTGCATGGCGATGGGCACGGGCGAACTGGAAGACCGGCTCCCCGTCGCCGGCGAGGCCAAGCCAGCCCAGGCCGTCGAAAATCGCCTCGATCGCCTGCTCGGTCGAGCGGGCGCGGTCGGTATCCTCGATGCGCAGCAGGAAAGTGCCGCCATGGTGGCGCGCATAAAGCCAGTTGAAGAGAGCAGTGCGGGCGCCGCCAATATGGAGATAACCGGTCGGCGACGGGGCGAAACGCGTGACGACCTTCGTTGTTTTTGGATCGTCGGTCACGCTATGCATTGCTCCATTGGGAGGGGGTCCCGGTTGACTGAGCACGCCACTAGCACGGCCTTTTCGCTCCCGCAAATGGGGCTGTTGCGGCGCAGCAAGAATGCGCTGCTGGCGCTTCCCGTACGGACCGAAACCGTGCTGGAACGCGAGCGGGCGCAGCTGCCGTTGTTCGCGCCGATCGCGCTGGGCGCGGGGATTTGCGCCTGGTTCATGCTGCCCGCGCAACCGCAATGGATCGCGTGGCTGCTGGTGTGGCTGGGCGTTGCCGTCGGCATCGGAGTCTTTGCCAGAGGCGGCCGGTTTGCGCAGATGCTGATGATCGGCGCGGTGCTGCTTGCGGCGGGGCTCCTGTTGCCATGGGCCAAGGCGCTGCTGGTCGGCACGCCGCCGCTCGGTCGGGCGGCCATGGTCGAGATGCGGGCGGAGGTTCTAGCTGTCGAGCCGCAGGCGGCGCGGGGCATCACGCGGCTGACGCTGGCGCCGGATGCACGGCCCGATCTGCCTGCGAGAGTTCGGGTGAACGCGCCGCCGGAGGACCTGCCCAAAAATCTGGAAGCCGGCGACACCGTGCGCGTGAAGGCGCGGCTCATGCCGCCGCCGGTCGCGGCGCTGCCGGGCAGCTACGATTTCGCGGTCGGCGCCTATTTCTCGGGGATTGGTGCGACCGGGAAGGCGATCGGCAAGATCGGGCTGGTCGCCTCTGGCAATCGAGGGCCGGGACTGCGCGAGCGGCTGGCGCGGCATATCGCCGGCCGGCTGCCGGGGCCGGAAGGCGCAATTGCTGTCGCCTTTGCCACGGGCGAGCAGGCGGGCATCAGCGAAGCGGACGCAGAGGCGATGCGGCGCAGCGGCCTTGCGCACCTGCTTTCGATCAGCGGGCTGCATGTCTCGGCACTCATCGGCGGCGTCATGTTCGTCGTCTACCGGTTGCTGGCGCTTTCGCCGACGCTGGCGTTGCGTTTCCCGCTCATCCTGATCGCGGCCTGCGCGGGCGCGGCGGCGGGAATCGGCTATACGCTGCTGACCGGCGCGCAGGTACCAACGGTGCGCAGTTGCATCGCCGCCTTGCTGGTGATCGCCGGGCTCGCGCTCGGACGCGAGGCCATCAGCCTGCGCCTGGTCGCGGTCGGTGCGCTCGTCGTGATGATGTTCTGGCCCGAGGCAGTGATCGGACCCAGCTTCCAGATGAGCTTCGCGGCAGTCACGGCCATCGTCGCCCTCTATGAATGGCCGCGCACGCGTGATTTCTTCGCCCGGCGCGAGGAAGGACGGGTCAGGCGCCTGATGCGCGGGTTCGGTGCACTGTTGGTCACCGGCATCGCCGTCGAGCTCGTATTGATGCCGATCGCGCTCTATCATTTCCACAGGGCGGGCCTGCTCGGGTCGCTGGCCAATCTTGTCGCCATTCCGCTGACCAGCTTCGTCGTCATGCCCGCCGAAGCGCTGGCGCTCATGTTCGATCTCGTGGGTCTCGGCGCACCGCTCTGGTGGGTGACGGGAAAGGCGCTGGCGCTGCTACTCGCCCTTGCGCACCATGTCTCGGCGCTGCCGTTTGCGGTGATGACGACTCCAGCGATCGGCGGTACCGCCTTCGCGCTGACGATGATCGGGCTGCTCTGGCTCATGCTCTGGCGCGGGCGGCTGAGACTGGCGGGGGCGGGCGCGGCAACGCTCGGCGTGATCCTGATCGCCCTCGCGCCGACGCCCGACATTCTCGTGACGGCCGATGGGCGCCATGTCGCCGTCCGAACCGAGGATGGCGGCTATGCCCTGCTGCGTGCGCGGGCGGGCGACTATATGCGCGACCAGCTCTCCGAGGCGGCGGGCTATGAAGGCGAGTTCGCGGACCTTGCGACCCTGCCGGACGCGACATGTTCGCCGGACGTCTGCACCGTGACAGTTGGGGGCGTGCGCCTGCTGGCGACGCGCAGCGGCTACATATTGCCGTGGCGCCAACTCACAGACGCCTGCGCCCGAGTGGACATCGCGATTGCCGATCGCATGCTGCCCAAGGGATGCACGCCGCGCTGGCTCAAGCTCGATGTGAAGACACTGGCGCCGATGGGCGGTGCGCTGATCCTGGCGGAGAGCCGCAAAATGATTGCCGGCCGCGACCCGCGCGACCGGCATCCATGGGTCCTGAGGCGAGGGCGCTAGGGATTTAACGCATTTTCCGAGCCGTCAGGTGTTTCCACCTGACTTGAAAATGCTCTCGCGCCCAGGCTCAATGATAGCGGCGCAGCAGTCCCGCGAGCCGGCCCTGGATGCGGACCTGGTTGGCGTCGTAGATCTGCGGCTCATAGGCGGGATTGGCCGGATCGAGCCGGACATTGCGCCCTTCCTTGCGGAAATATTTGAGCGTCGCCTCATTCTCGTCGATCAGCGCCACGACGATCTGGCCGTCGCGCGCGACCTCGGTGCGCTGGATGAGCGCGAAGTCGCCATCGAAAATGCCGGCATCGATCATGGAATCGCCGGAAACCTCCAGCGCATAATGATCGCCCGCACCCAGCAGGGCCGCGGGCACGGGCAGCATGGTTGTGCCTTCCATCGCCTCGATCGGAACGCCAGCGGCGATGCGGCCATGCAGCGGGATCTCGATCACGTCATTGGCGGCGATCGGCATGCTGCGCGAAGGAGCGCCCGCGGGCTTGGGCTTGAGCGCCGTCACATTGGCAGCCAGTGCAGGCGGGATTTTCTCCGCGCCACCATCGGGCAGCTTCAGGATCTCCAGCGCGCGCGCGCGATTGGGCAGGCGGCGGATGAAGCCGCGCTCCTCGAGCGCACTGATCAGCCGATGAATGCCGGACTTGGACTTGAGGTCCAGCGCATCCTTCATTTCCTCGAAACTGGGCGAGATGCCGCCCTTGTCGAGGTGCTGCTTGATGTAGAACAACAGCTGTTGTTGCTTCGCGGTCAGCATCAGAGTTCCCTGCCTATTTCGGAACGGACGGGGAACGTGTAGAGAACGAAAGGCGGCTGGTCAAGGCGCAAAAAAGCGGGGCCGGCGGCGGTCATGCTCCCGCCGGCCCCGCTCCGCCCACCATCAGTGTACGACGCGCTCGATTGCGTGGAGCAGCTTGTCGCGATCGAACGGCTTGACGATCCAGGCTGTCGCCCCCGCGGCGCGGACCTGATCCTTCTCGCCGTCCCGCGCCCCACTCGTCATCACGAAGATCGGTGCGCGGCGATAGTCGCGATGCGCGCGCAGCCGTTCGATGAGGCCGATGCCATCGAGCCGGGGCATATGCAGGTCGGTGATGACGAGATCGGCCGGCGAATGGTGCGCGATCCAGTCCAGCGCCTGCTCGCCGTCATCCACGGAATGGACGTCATAATTGCTGTCGGCGAGCACGGCGCTTAAATGCTTCCTCAGGAACGAGGAATCGTCGACGAAAAGAATAGTCTTGCGAACCATACCACTCTCCCAGGTTGGTGGCTGTGTGTTGCAGGACGGACGGAAAGTGGCGGCATTAACGCCCTTGGTCCGAAGGGATGAGGCGCGCGACGCGGCGCCGCGTTCGCCGTGTCGGGGCGCGGTTGTGCATCGGGCGAAATGCGCGCCGAAGCCACTAGCCTGCTAATGGAAAAAGCCATAGAGACGGCTTTGAAAACGGACAGGGAAGAGGAGCCAAATCCATGAGGCGTCGCGGTCTCGCATCATATATCGTCACCACAGTCTCGGTCATCGCCGCCATCGCGCCGGTCATGGTCAGCGGGAGCGCGCAGGCGCAGAAGGCGCCTGCCGATCTTACGGCGCTGCCGCCGACACCGACGACCTACACGCCGGGCAAGACGCCCTGGGGCGACTGGGACTTCCGCGGCACCTGGCCGATCGAGAATATTGCCTCGACGCGCATCCTCTTCCAGCGGCAGAAAACCTATGGCAACCGCATCTGGCTGACCAAGGAAGAGCATGACAAGCGCATTGCCAATGCCGAGCGCTCGGACAAGGGCTTCACCACCGATTCGCTGAACGCGGGCGGTACGCAGGGCCTGGCCGATTGGGTGAAGAGCTCCGACTTCTCCTGGCGCACGTCGATGCTGGTCAAGCCGCAGGATGGCCAGCTGCCGGCCCTGACGCCCAAGGCCGAAGCGCTCTACAAGGCCGGCCGCTCTGGCTGGGTGCCGCGCCAGGAATTCGACTGGGTGGACGATTTCGACAGCTGGGACCGCTGCATTTCGCGCGGCTTTCCGGCCTCGATGTTCCCCTTCCGCTACAATTACGGCCAGCGCATTTGGCAGGCGCCGGGCTATGTCGTGATCGAGCTCGAAATGCTCGGCACGCGCGTCATCCCGCTTGGCAACCAGCCCCGCTGGCCGGGCCAGATCGAAGCCTGGATGGGCAACAGCCGCGGCCACTGGGAAGGCAAGACACTCGTCATCGAGACGAGCAACATCAAGTCGGGCGACAGCGCGACGCACGATCCGCAGAAGCGCGCTGCCTCGCCGCTGAACATGGCGACGCAGAACGTGCCACCGTTCAACACCATCCCGACCAGCACCAAGGCACATACGGTCGAGCGGCTGACGATGACGGGTCCGAACTCGATCCTCTACGAGATCACCTATGACGATCCGGAGGTGTTCACCAAGCCCTGGACGGCGCAGCTCGAGTGGACGCGCAACGACAAGTACGAGATGCCCGAATATGCCTGCCATGAGGGCGATGTGCAGATCCGCAACTATATCACGGCCTCGCGTGCGCATCGCCAGCAGGTGAAGGACGGTACGTCCAAGCCGATCGAGACCGACACGCGCGACCGCTTCGCGCAGCAGTTCGACTTCGATCCGGTGGCGCCGGCCGATCCGAACGCACCGCCGCCGCCGCCGCGGCGTCCATAAGCGTTGAATAGAGGGGGGATTATGCGGGTGCAGCTCTTGGCGAGCGTTGCGCTCGCAGTCGGGGCCGGTGTTGCCGGCCTCGCCCTTGCCCAGGCCGGAATGGCCCAGAACGGACCGGCGGCGCCTGAAGCGCCGCCGTCACCCGTCGGGGCAGCCTATGTTCAGAATTGCGCGGCCTGCCATGGCGCGAACCTGACCGACGGGTCCTTTGCGCCTCCGCTAAAGGGCGCCGCCTTCCTCGCCAAATGGGGTGGCGCCAGCGCGGAGACGCTCGAACGGTATATCCGCAGCTCGATGCCGCCGAGCGGCGCGGGCTCGATGGACGACGCGACCTACCAGGCGGTGCTGAGTACAATCCTGGCCCAGAATGGCGTGAGTCAGCTGAACCGCTCGCCGGCCTCGCCACCGGTGACCTATTCCGAGATATTCCTGCCCAAGCCGCCGGTGAGCAATTCGACGCTGGGCGGTGCGATCACCACGCGCCATGCCCTGCCGCCCTGGCCGCAACCGGCCAATCCGCTCGCCAGTTTCAAGCCGGTGACGGAAGCGGAGCTGGATGATCCCGCGCCGCAGGACTGGCCGGCCTGGCGACGGAGCCATCTGGGGCAGGGCTGGTCGCCGCTCAAGCAGATCACCGCCGCGAATGTGAAATCGCTCCGCCTCGTCTGGTCATCGGCGCTTCCGGCGGGCGAGACGACGACAGAGCCGCTGGTGCGCGGCGGCGTCATGTTCATGATGGGGGCGGGGGACAATGTCTTCGCGCTCGACGCCACCACCGGCCGCCAGCTTTGGCGCTATCAGCGCACGCTGCCCAAGGGAGTCAATCCGAGCGGCAAGAAGACGATCGCCCTCTATGGCGACAAGCTCTACGCCGCAACCTCGGACCTTCATGTGGTCGCGCTGGACGTACGCACGGGCCGGCCGGTCTGGGACAAGGTCGCGACGGACAGGCCGGGCATGCGCTCGATCGGCGGGCCGCTCGTCGCCAAAGGCGTGGTGATGCTCGGTTTCCAGGGGCAGGCGCCCGGTGGCGCGTTGCTCGCTGCGCTGGATGCGGCGACGGGCCAAAAGCTCTGGAGCTTCAATACGATTGCCCAGCCGGGCACGCCCGGCGGCGATACCTGGAACGGTCTCGCGGTCGAGCAGCGCAGCGGTGCTTCGGTCTGGACGTCCGGCAGCTACGATCCTGTTACGGGCCTGGCACTTTGGGGCACGGCCCAGACCTATGACACGGGGCCGCTGCGCGATCGCAAGCCGGGTCTCAACAATGACGGGCTTTACACAGATTCGACGCTCGCCTTCGAGCCGCGCTCGGGCAAGCTCGTCTGGTATTACCAGCATATCAAGAATGACCAGTTCGACCTAGACTGGGTGTTCGAGCGGACGATCGGGACGCTCAACGTGAAGGGCAGGCCGCAGCGCGTGGTGATGACGGCGGGCAAGGCCGGGCTGTTCGACGCGCTCGACCCGGCGACCGGCAAATATCTGACGACCGCCGACATGGGTTTCCAGAATTTCATCACACGCGTGGACCCGGTGACGGGCGAGAAGATCGTCAATCCGGATCTCATTCCCGACAAGACGCGGGTGCGCTTCCTTTGCCCCCATGCGGGGGGCGGGCGCAACTGGCAGCCGACCGCGTTCGACCAGGCCAAGGGGATCGTGTTCGTCAATGCCCGCGACGTCTGCACCGATGTCGTGCCCGCGGAAGGCCGCGGCATCCTCACCACCGGCGTCAACATGGACTATGCGCCGCCGCCGGGCAGCACCGGCCTTTATGGCATGGTGCAGGCGCTCGATCTGGTCACGGGCAAGCCGCGCTGGACGGTGAAGCAGCGCGCGCCCTATACGATGGGCGTGCTGGCGACGGCGGGCGGCGTGCTGTTCACGGGCTCGGTCGACCGCATGGTCACGGCCCACGACCAGGCCACTGGCAAGGTCCTCTGGCAGCAGCAGATGCCCGGCATGCCCAATGCCTCAGCTATTTCCTACGAAATCGGCGGCAAGCAATATATCGCGATGATCACGGGCTACGGCAATCCGGTCTCGCTCGGCATCAGTGTGCTGACGCCGGAAATCCAGGTACCGCCGGTGGTGAGCTCGGGCGTTTACGTCTTCGCCCTGCCGGACTGACCGGCGAAGGGGCCGACCGGCGGAGCGACGTCCGGCCGGCCCCCGTCCCCATCAGCTGTGCCGTCAGTGAACCAGCCGCAGCGCGGCGTTCACCAGGCTGTCCCGGTCGATAGGCTTCACGAACAGCGCCATGGCACTGTCGTCGTCCCGGCAATCCTGCTCCGCGACATCGTCCGCGAGGACAATGATCGGCGCGCCGTGATAGGCCTTGTGCGTGTGCAACAGGCCGACGAGGCGCGCCCGGACGCGATTGCGGCGGTAGAGTTCCTCGAGCGAGACGCCTGCCGGCGCGTCGGCTCGCATGGCGGTCATGACGCCATCGTCATCATCGTTATCGTCATCGTCGTCCGCGTCTGCGAGCGCGAAGCTGGTATTGTCATCGTCGAGCACGTCACTCAGGCGCAGCCTGAGAAGCGAGGATTCCCCCACGAACGGAACAGATTTGCGACCCATCTCCACATCCCTATGTTTTGTGCGGTTGTGATCCGCAGAACGGTCGGGGGAATCGGGTCTTAAGGGTTAACCGTGCGGTGACGCTCTTTTGACTCAGCCAAGGCCGAGCGCGGCCCAATCATAGACCAGCACCGGCTCGCCCGCGCGCGCGGCCGGCGCCTCGATCGGGCGGTAGATGAGTGCGTCGGCGCGTGCGGCGGCATGCATGGCCGCGCTGTCCTGGAAATCGAGCGGTGCGGCGATACCGTCGCGAACATTGGCGCGAACGAATTCGGCGCGCTTGCCGACCGGCGGCATGTCGGCGCCGAGCAGGAGGGTGCGAGGCTTGGGCAGGGGATCGGCTGCACCGGCGAGATGGCGGATCAGCGGCAGGAGGAACAGCGCGCCGGTGACCATCGCGGACACGGGATTGCCGGGCAGGCCGAGCACGATGGCATGGCCGAGCCGGCCGACGATCAGCGGTTTGCCGGGGCGCATCGCGATGCGCCAGAAATCGATCATGCCGCCGGCCGCTTCCAGGGCGGGACGGACAAGGTCGTGATCGCCGACCGATGCGCCGCCGGAAGTGACGATGATGTCCGCGCCGCGGGCGGAGGAGAACGCGGCGGTGATTGCGGACAGATCGTCCGGCGCAAGGCTGTCCGACGCGATGACGCCGCCTGCCTGCTCGACCATGGCGCGGAGCATGACGCCATTGGAGGCGGGCAGCCTGCCGGGTGGGCAGGGCGCGCCGGGCGGGACAAGCTCGTCGCCGGTCGAGATGATGGCAATATGCGGGCGCGCACGCACAGGCAGCGCACCGTGGCCCGCAAGGGCTGCCAATGCGAGCTGCGGCGCGCCGAGCCGCGTTCCGGCCGGGAGCAGCGTCGCGCCGGTCGGGAAATCGCTGCCCCGGAGGCGGACATGGCGGCCTTCCTCGGACGGCCCGTCGGCGGACAGGCGGACAGTCGCATCGTAGGCTTCGGCGTCCTCCTGCAGGACGACCGTGTCTGCGCCGCGTGGCATGGGCGCGCCGGTGAAGATCCGCATCGCGGTGCCGGGGGCGAGCGGCGCTTCGGGGGGCAGGGCGCCGGCCTGGATCGCGCCGGTCAGTGTCCACGGGCCGGGCATGTCCGCCCAGCGCACGGCATAGCCATCCATGGCGGAGAGGGCGGTCCAGGGCTGGTCGCGCAGGGAGGTGAGCGGTTCGGCGAGCCAGCGGCCCGATGCGTCGTCCAGCGAGACCTGCTCAGGAGCCAGCGGCTGGCCGAGCGCGAGCAATCGCCGCTGTGCTTCCTCGACCGGAAGCAGGCTCATCCGGCAGTCCAGTCGCCCGACTTGCCGCCAGCCTTGGCTGCGACATGGATTTCACCGATTTTCATATGCTTGTCGACCGCTTTGAGCATATCGTACAAGGTCAACAGGGCGACTGAGGT
>DASWYL010000055.1:0-53941 GCA_036404995.1 Sphingobium sp.
CGTGACGGTGCATGGCACCAACAACCTGCGCATCCAGAACAACGTGACCTTCAATACGGTCGGCCACTGCTACTTCCTCGAGGACGCGGTCGAGACCGGCAACCAGTTCGTCCACAATCTCGGCATCCTCACCAAATGCCACCCAGACGGCAAACCATGCGTGCCGACGAATCTGACTATCGCGCATCAGTCTCCGGCGGGTCAGTCCGCAAAGGACATCCTGATTCCGTCGGACAACACGGCGGCGACCTTCTGGATCACCAATCCCGACAATAGCTACCGGGACAATGTGGCTGCGGGCTCCGAGGCGATCGGCTTCTGGATCGCCCTGCCGCAGCATCCGACCGGCGCGCATGAAGGCACCGCGACCAGCGCCAAGATCTGGCCCCGGCGGACGCGGTTGCGGGAGTTCAGCGGCAATGTGTCCCACTCGAATTTCGACGGACTCATGTTCGACCGGGGCCCTTCGCCCAACGGCACGTTCACTGTCGGCGGCGCCGGTCATATCGCCTATGCCGACCCGACCGACACGAAGAGCGAGATTCTCCCGGCGGTCGTCGCCAATTACACCGGCTACAAGAACCGCAATGGCGCTATCTGGGGCCGTGGCGAGTACCATCTGTTCACGAATCTGAAGCTGGCCGACAACGCGATCGGCTTCACCCATGCGGCTGGCGGCGCCGGTCTCACGCCCTACACTTCGCGCGTGGTCGACTCGCTGTTCGTGGGCGAGAGCGCCAATATCGGCAATCCGACCACGCCGGCGGAAATCGCCTATGGCCGCAGCTTGCCGCATGACGACGCTGATTTCCCGATCCGCGGCTATGAATATTACGACTACCGCCACGATGTGGTGAACACCAAGTTCGTGAACTATGTCGACAATGCCACGCGCCAGTCGGGCGCGATCTCGTTCCTGTTATTCACCAGCTTCGGCATGAGCACGGAGAACATGGTGCAGGGCCTGAGCTTCACCAACGCCAAGCCGGTCTATTTCCCGCCGGTCCAGCGTCGCTGGTCGTCCGATTTCGGGGGCCGGGCCGCCTATCGAAGCGCGGCGTTCCATGATCTGGACGGCTCGGTCGGCGGCGTCCCCGGCGCCTATATCGTCATCGATAATGGAATTGCCTCGGCTGAAGACAATTGCGAGATCAAGGCAAGCTGGAATGCGGCCGTGTGCAAGGGGGACATGGGGCGCCTGAGCATCGACGACACGCGCGCATTCCCCGAGTTCGCGACAGGCCCCGCCACCGATCCGGTCGTTCTCCAGCGCAATGGCAAGCGCTACGAGTATAATGGGGAAACGACCCTTCCCAGCGGCGCCGAAGTCAGGGTGGCGACCGCGAAGGACAAGCTCTCGCTTCATCTGCGCGAGATGGACAAGGGGTCCTGGGCGATCTTCGAGCTTCCTGGCTTCAATAGCGCTGCAGGGGGCACGCAGCAAAGCAGTCTGGAGGCGCTGCGGGCGGCAACCACCACATCCTATTTCAAGGACAAGAGCTCGCTATGGGTGAAGCTGGTGGTCGAAGACGCTACCCCCAAGGGCCCGGTCGTCGTTCAGGTCGGCACCTTGCGTGCCCAGGCCAGCATCGACGTCAGCAAGTCCACACAGCTCAGCCTCGCTCAATGATTGAAGGAGCGCCCCCGGTGCAAGCCGGGGGCGGCGCCTGTGTCCGGACCCTTCGTCCGACATGGAAACGCAAAGCCTCAATGTCCTCTAACGACCCGATAATGGGCGCCAAAATCCAAGGAAGGCATGCCGAAATGAGCAGAGCAGGAGAATGGGCCAGCCGCCGGTCGACGTTGGCGGGACGCGCTATCAAGCTCTCGATCGTCCTCGCTGGCCTGGTCTTCGCGACAAATGCCCGGGCGGAATGCGGCCGTGAGATGCTCCGGAAGCTGGCCGACACCTATGTGAAAGCGCAAACGGACGGGAAGCCCGGCATGCTGTCCCTCGCCAAGGGCGCGTCATACGCGGAGAACGACCAGGCCATGGACATTGGCAAGGGCGTGCTGGCCGGGCCCCTGAAGGTCGACTTCACCCGCAGCTTCCACGACACGACGCAATGCGCCACCTTCACCGAGCTGGTGGCGGCCACGGACCCGCACCCCTACGTGATCCATACGCGCATCGAGGCGACGAAGGACGGCAAAGTGTCGAAGATGGAGTCGGTGGTGACCGACGCTGGGGACTGGGTGTTCGGAGCGGCCGAGCATCTGGCTGTCACGCGGACGGAAAAGTGGGACGAGATCCCCCGGGATAAACGCGACACGCGCGCGGTCATCCAGGCGGCGGCTGACGCCTATCTGGACAATTGGGGCGACCCGAAGCTCCCCGTGCCGCATGGTACGCCCTGCGCCCGGCTCGAAGGCCGTATAAACACGGGAAGCAAGAAGCCGGAGGGCAATACCTGCGACATGGGGGCATTCCCCCAGAAACTCAAAGTGGGTCACCGCCGCTACGTCATCGACGAAACCATCGGCGCCGTCAGCATCTTCCACAACTTCCCCTGGCTCGATGCCGGGCTGCCGACCGACCCGGGGACGCCCGCCAGCCAGATGTTCCGGGTTGAGGACGGCAAGAACCGCTACATTCACGAGGTGACCGTCTGCACGACGCCGCAATGCGGGCGGGGAAGGTAGCAGCGCGACTGATCGGAAACGAGCGGATCGGCTGATCGCGCGGAAATGAGGACGTTGCGAAGAATCCTGCCGTCTGACCGTCCGCTCCCCCGACTCTGTCGGGGGAAGGATCAGTGCCCTATTTCTTCTTCCCGAAGTCCACCGTCACGACGTTCGAGCTGCCGTCGGCATCCCCGTCCGGGCTGTCATTCTCGGCCTCCTCATGCGGCTCGGGGTCGTCGCCGCCGCCCTGGACCTGGAATTCCAGACTGAAATTGACCGCCGGGTCGACGAAGAAGCGAATCGCCGAGAAGGGGATGACGAGATGCGCCGGCACCTGGTTGAAGGTGAGGCTGACCTCGAAGCCGATGTCGGTGACCTTGAGGTCCCAGAACTTGTGCTGGAGCACGATGGTCATCTCGTCCGGGAATTTCTGGATGAGATGCTGCGGGATCGCGACGCCGGGCGCCTGCGTCTTGAACGTCACGTAGAAATGGTGGTTGCCGGGCAGCGCGCCCGAGCGCTCGACGTCGCGCAGCACGCGGCCGGGAATGGCGCGCAGGGCCTCCTGGACGATCTCGTCATAGGGGATCAGGCTGTCGGGCGTATCGTCGCTCATCCGCACAGTCCTAGCGAAGGCGCTTTGCCGGTCAAGCGTACAAAGGCGGCTTTACCCGCCGTCATGGCCACTTTCCGTCGCGCGTCCGATGCGGACAATCGCATTGCACGCGCGGACAGGCGCGCTATAGGCCGCAGCCATGCGCACCGGGACAATCAACAGGACGACCGGCGAAACGGCGATCGACGTCACCGTCAATCTCGACGGGACCGGCGCCTATTCCGTGTCGACGGGCATCGGCTTCCTTGATCACATGCTCGAGCAGCTCTCGCGCCACTCGCTCATCGATCTTGACGTGAAGGTGGTCGGCGACCTGCATGTCGACCAGCACCACACCACCGAAGATACCGGCATCGCGGTCGGCGAAGCGGTGGCGAAGGCGCTCGGCAGCAAGGCCGGCATCGCACGCTACGGCTCGGCCTATTCGCCAATGGACGAGACGCTGACCCGCGTCGCGCTCGACATCAGCGGCCGGCCCTGGCTGGTCTGGAAGGTGCCGCTCAGCATGCCGCGCCTCGGCGAGTGGGATACCGAGCTGATCGAACACTGGTTCCACAGCTTCGCGCAGGCGGCCGGCATCACGCTGCACGTCGAGAATCTCTACGGCGCAAACAATCATCACATCGTCGAGAGCTGCTTCAAGGGCCTTGCCCGCGCCCTGCGGCAGGCGGTCGAGCTCGATCCGCGCAAGGGCGATGCCATCCCGTCGACCAAGGGGATTCTCTGATGCTTGTCGCGATCCTGACCTACAAGGTGCCCCTCGATGTCGTCGATGCGCACCGCCCGGCGCATATCGACTGGCTGAACGACGTCCTTGCGCAGGGCATCCTGCTCGCCGCCGGCCGCACCAATCCGCCCACCGGCGGCGTGCTCATGCTGCGCGGCGAGCGCGCCGCCCTCGAGGCGCTGCTCAGGACCGATCCCTTCGCCGTCCACGGCGTCGCGGATTATGCCCTCCACGAATTCGAGCCGCGGCTGGTCGCGCCGGGACTGGACGCCCTGGCGGGATGACCGTCGCGCTGATCGACTATGGCGCCGGCAACCTCCACTCGGTTCACAATGCGCTGAAGGCCGCGGGCGCGCACGGCGTGCTCGTCACCTCCGATGCCGAGGTCGTGCGCCGCGCGCAGAAGATCGTGCTGCCCGGCGTCGGCGCTTTCCGCGCCTGCATCGAACCGTTGAGGGCGATTCCGGGCATGATCGACGCCATGCACGAGGCGGTGTTCGGCGAGCGCCGGCCCTTTCTCGGCATCTGCGTGGGCATGCAGCTGCTCGCCGATGCGGGCGAGGAATTCGGCACCCATGCCGGCCTCGGCTGGATCGGCGGCACCGTGCGCCACATCGAACGCAGCGATCCCGCCATCAAGATCCCGCACATGGGCTGGAACGATGTGGTGCTGGCCAAACCCCACGCCCTCGTCGAGCCGGGCGAGGCCTATTTCCTGCACAGCTACCAGTTCGAGGTCGCCGATCCGGCGGACATGCTCGCCACGACCGACCATGGCGGCGAGATCGTGGCCGCAGTCGGCCGCGACAACATGATCGGCGTGCAGTTCCACCCCGAGAAGAGCCAGGCGTACGGCCTCGCCTTTCTCGATCGCTTCCTCGGATGGCAACCATGAGCGCAATCCCGCCCTTCATTGTCTTCCCCGCCATCGACCTCAAGGGCGGCCAGGTCGTGCGCCTCGCCGAGGGCGATATGGACCGCGCCACCGTCTATGGCGACGATCCCGCCGCGCAGGCCTTGGTCTGGGCGGAGCAGGGCTCGGACTTCCTCCATGTCGTCGATCTCGACGGCAGCTTCGCGGGCCATGCCGTCAACGGCGCCGCGATCGCCAGCATCGTCGAGGCGTTTCCCGGCCATGTGCAGCTCGGCGGCGGCATCCGCGATCCGCAGGCGGTTGAGGGCTGGTTCGCCGTCGGCGTCTCGCGTGTCGTCATCGGCACGGCGGCACTCAAGAACCCGCAGTTCGTCAAGGACATGGCGGCCAACTATCCCGGCGGCATCGTCGTCGCGGTCGACGCCCGCGACGGCATGATCGCCACCGACGGCTGGGCCGAAAAGTCGGATATGCCGGTCGTCGATCTCGCCCGCCGCTTCGAGGATGCCGGCGTCGCCTCGCTGCTGTTCACCGATGTCGGCCGCGATGGCCTGCTCAAGGGCGTCAACATCGACGCGACGGTGGACCTTGCCCGCGCCGTGGACATTCCCGTCATCGCCAGCGGCGGCGTCGCCGGCATTGCCGATATCCGGATCCTCAGCCTCCACGCCAGGGAGGGCATCGAAGGCGTGGTCACCGGCCGCGCGCTCTACGACGGGCGGCTGGACCTCAAGGCTGCCATCGCCGTGGCGAACGCGGCGTGAGCACAGGTCAAACCCCTTCCCCGTTCGTGTCGAGCGAAGTCGAGACACGCGTGGCGCAAACGGTTCTCGACGTCGCTCGACACGAACGGTGGACCCGGGAGGAGGGCCAATGACTCTCCGCACCCGCATCATCCCCTGTCTCGATGTCGCCAATGGCCGCGTGGTGAAGGGCGTCAATTTCGTCGACCTCAAGGACGCGGGCGATCCGGTCGAACAGGCGCGCGTCTATGACGCCGCCGGCGCCGACGAACTCTGCTTCCTCGACATCACCGCCAGCCACGAAGAGCGCGGCACCCTGCTCGACATCGTCGCGCGCACCGCCGAGGTCTGCTTCATGCCGCTCACCGTCGGCGGCGGCGTGCGCACCGTCGAGGATGCGCGTGCGCTGCTGCTTGCGGGCGCGGACAAGGTCGCTGTCAACAGCGCCGCCGTTGCCCGCCCCGAGCTGGTCGGCGACCTCGCCGATCGCTTCGGCGCGCAATGCGTCGTCGGCTCGGTCGATGCGCGCAAGGTCGGCGAGGGCCAGTGGGAAATCTTCACCCACGGCGGCCGCCGCCCGACCGGCGTCGACGCCCTCGCCCATGCCCGCCGCCTCGCCGAGCTGGGCGCGGGCGAACTGCTCGTCACCTCGATGGACGGCGACGGTACGCAGAAGGGCTATGACCTCGCACTGATCCGGGCGATTGCGGACTCGGTCTCTGTCCCCGTCATCGCCTCGGGCGGGGTCGGCACGCTCCAGCATCTCGTCGACGGCGTGGTGCAGGGCCATGCCAGTGCCGTGCTCGCGGCCTCGATCTTCCACTTCGGCACGCATTCGGTGCGTGAGGCGCGTGCGGCGCTCAGGGCCGCGGGTATCGCGGTTCGCGCCGTCGGCGTTTGACGTACGCGCAAAATCGGGCGGCTACGGCCTCTTCACCCGAACGAAGTCAAAGGAATTGTCGCTTTGATCGTCGATCAAATTGATGCTGCGTGGCGCGTACGCATCGTCAAGTCGAAGCTTCAAAGGGTAGCTATTTCGTCTGATAAGAAAGCTGCGACCCAAAATGCCAACATATGATTCCGGCAAGACATACGGGCCGCCTTTGTCGCTCTCGATAACGTAGCTGACATATTGGCCATTGATCGTCATCCGCCCGTTCCGGAGGATGAGCGTCCCCACGTCTGAATTGTAGTACGAGCCATTGGCAATGCCGATAGATAATTTCGGCGCGGGCGCGATAGATAGGTAGAGAGATGCTCCAAATAAGGAGGCAAGGACTGCCCAAGAAATCCAGCGACGAGAAGCCATGCAGACAACTTATCTCTGCGCTTACTCGCCGCAAGGGGATGCTCGCTCTCATGCTGGCCGCAAACCCCATTGACGCCGCTGCGCCCTCGGGCGATGCCACCGCCCCATGACTGACACGCTGTCCCGTCTCGAACAGACCATCCTCGCCCGCCGCGACGGCGACCCGGGCACGTCCTATGTCGCCAGCCTGCGCGCCAAGGGGCGTGGCAAGATGGCGCAGAAGCTCGGCGAGGAAGCGGTCGAGACCGTGATCGCAGCGCTGAGCGGCGACAAGACCGCGCTGACCGGCGAGGCTGCGGACCTGCTCTTCCACCTGATCGCCCTGCTCGCCGATTGCGGCGTCAGCCTCGACGATGTCCGCGCCGAACTGGAGCGGCGCGAAGGCGTGTCGGGGCTGGATGAGAAAGCGAGCCGGTCAAAATAATGGACGTCATGCTGAACTTGTTTCAGCATCCATGGTGCCAGTGGACCCTGAACCAGGTTCAGGGTGACGAACTTTGAACCAGGAGCAGGCACTTTGCCCATCGACGCCACCCAGCCCTACGACCCGAACAACATCTTCGCCAAGATCCTGCGCGGCGAGATCCCCAACAAGGCCGTCTATGAGGACGATCATGTCCTCGCCTTCCACGACATCGCTCCGCAGGCGCCGGTGCATATCCTCGTCATCCCCAAGGGCGCCTATGTGAGCTGGGACGACTTCTCGGCGCGCGCGAGCGATGCCGAGATCGCGGCCTATGTCCGCGCGGTCGGCAAGATTGCACGCGAGGCCGGCCATGTCGAACCGGGCTACCGCCTGCTGGCGAATACGGGGCTGGATGCCGGGCAGGAGATCCCGCACCTCCATGTCCATATCTTCGCCGGCCGCCCGCTGGGGCCGATGCTTGCGCGTTAGATCAACTGCAAACACATCCCCGTTCGGTTCGAGCGTCGTCGAGAGCCATTCGCGCTTCACGTGTCTCGACTTCGCTCGACAAGACCGGTGAGGTAAAGGCGACGATCATGTCGTCCTATCCACCCCTCGAGACCGAGCGCCTGCTGCTCAAGCCCATCGAGCTGGCCGACGCGCCTGCCATCCAGCGCCTGTTCCCGCGCTGGGAGATCGTCCAGTATCTCGATACCTGGGTGCCCTGGCCCTATCCGCCGGACGGCGCCGAGCGCTATCTTCGCGATTTCCTGCTGAATATCATCGCGCAGGGCCGCTGGTGGAGCTGGTCGATCCGGCTCAGGACCGCGCCCGGCGACCTGATCGGCGTCATCGACCTGTTTGACTGGAAAGACGACAACCGCGCCTTCTGGCTCGACCCGGCCTTTCAGGGCCAGGGCCTGATGACGGAAGCCGCCGACGCCGTTACCGATTACTGGTTTGATGTGCTGGAGCGCCCCGTCTTGCGGGCACCCAAGGCGGTCGCCAACGTGGCGTCGATCCGCATTTCCCAGAAACAGGGCATGCGGCTGATCGGCACGAGCGAGAAGGAATATCGCGGCGGCGTCATGCCGAGCCAGCTCTGGGAAATCACCCGCGAGGAATGGCAGGCGCGTCGTCATGGCTGACTATCCGCCGCTGGAGACGGATCGGCTCCTCCTGCGGCCACTGGAGCAGGCCGACGCGCCGGCCATCCAGCGTATCTTTCCGCAATGGGAGATCGTCCGCTACCTGAATGCGCGCGTGCCCTGGCCCTATCCCGATGACGGTGCCGAAGCCTTCATCCGCGCGACGCTTCCCGAGATCGAAGCCGGCGGGCACTGGTGCTGGACGATCCGACCCAAAGACGAGCCCGAGCGTCTCATTGGCCTCATCGATCTGCGCGACGAGGAGCATGAAAATCGCGGCTTCTGGCTCGATCCAGCCTTTCGCGGCCAAGGCCTGATGAGCGAGGCGAGCGCAGCGGTCACCGACTACTGGTTCGACGTGCTGAAGCGACCCCGACTTGCCATGTACAAGGCCGCCGGGAATATCGGCTCGCGCAATATCTCGGTGCGGCAGGGCATGCGCGTTGTCGGTACGGGCGAACGTGATTTCGTCGAAGGCCGCATGACGACCGAACTCTGGGAAATTACCCGCGAGGAATGGCAGGCGCGACGTCGCTGAGAAAATGCTGTCCTACGGAGTCGGCGCCGTGTCATGGTCGCTGCCATGACCCATGAGACCGCCTTGCTGCCGCCATCTCCCCGCCCTGGCGGGGCGAGAACGCTTCTCGTCGTGGGCGCAACCTTCACAACCTTCCGGCCGCAGATCGTGCGCTTGCGCGGCTCGAATTAGTCGATAGTCTGCCCGGTTAATCAAAAGGGGGAGGCGCGCTGCGCCGCCACAAGGAACAAGAGGGACGGACCAGCCCATGATTTTCGGCCGTATCAAGCCACTCGACGCCATTCTCGCGACCGCCGAGAAGAAATCGCTGCATCGCTCCCTGGGCGCCTTCCAGCTCACCATGCTCGGCATCGGCGCCGTCATCGGCACCGGCATTTTCGTGCTGACCGCCGAAGCGGCCCAGAAGGCCGGCCCGGGCATGATGCTCAGCTTCGTCATTGCCGGCTTCGTTTGCGCGGTCGCCGCGCTCTGCTACGCGGAAATGGCCGCTATGGTGCCGGTGTCTGGCTCGGCCTACACCTACAGCTACGCGGTGATGGGCGAGCTCATCGCCTGGATGGTCGGCTGGGCCCTGATCCTCGAATATGCCATCGCGGCCGGCGCTGTCTCGGTCGGCTGGTCCGGCTATTTCATAGGCTGGCTCAATACGAGTTTCGGCATCTCGGTCCCGCTCGATCTGGTGCGCGGACCCTTCGATGGCGGCATGATCAACCTTCCCGCAATGCTGATCGCGATGCTGGTCACCGCACTGCTCGTCAAAGGCACCAAGGAGAGCGCGACGGTCAACGCGGTGCTCGTCGGCGTGAAGATCCTTGCGCTCTCGATGTTCGTGATCCTGACCATTCCGGTGATCAAGACCGGCCAGTTCACGCCGTTCGCCCCGCTCGGCTTCGGCGGCATTTCGGCGGCGGCGGCCTCGATCTTCTTCGCCTATGTCGGCTTCGACGCCGTTTCGACCGCAGCGGAGGAAACCAAGAACCCGCAGCGCAACATGCCGATCGGCCTGATCGGCAGCCTCGGCATCTGCACCATCTTCTACCTGCTCGTCGCGTCCGGTGTGATCGGCACCGTCGGTGCGCAGCCGGTGTTCGGGCCGAACCACGAGATACTCTCGCCCGGTACGCCGGCCCTCGCGCAAGCCTGCACAGCCATCGCAGACCAGGCGGTCGTGTGCTCCAAGGAGGCGCTCGCCTGGACCTTGAAGTCAATCGGCTGGCCGTTCGTCGGCTGGCTGGTGGGCGCCGCGGCAATCATCGCGCTGCCGTCGGTCATTCTCATGATGATGTTCGGACAGACCCGCATCTTCTTCGTGATGAGCCGCGACGGCCTGCTGCCCGAGGTCTTCTCGCGCGTGCATCCCCGCTGGCACACGCCGCATGTCATCACGGTCCTGACCGGCATTTTCGTGACATTGTTCGCGGCCTTCTTCCCGGTCGGGCTGCTCGCCGACGTATCCAACTCGGGCACGTTGTTCGCCTTCGCCGCCGTGTCGATTGCCGTGCTGGTGCTGCGCCGGACCGATCCGAGCCGGAAACGCCCGTTCCGGACACCCGCGATCATGGTCACCGCGCCGCTGGCGATCATCGGCTGCATCTACCTGTTCTTCAGCCTGTCCGGGATCACGCTCGCGCTGTTCGCCGGCTGGGCCGTCGTCGGCCTGTTCGTCTATTTCGCCTATAGCTACCGCCGCAGCCATGTCGGCCTCGGCAGGATCGAGGTGCACGAGGCGGATGCCGACATCCCGCCGACATCCGTGCCGCCAGTCTGATCGGCTGATTAGCTCGAGAGCGTGGTGGGCGGCGGCACCTTGGGCCGCTGCGCTGCCTTGCGCGGGCGCGTAAACAGGCGCCCGCCTTCGGCCCAGAGGATGAAGCCCAGGCCGACAATGCCGGCGACCACGAAGCCCTCCGCGAGTGGCAAGGTGGTGCCGTCGAAGCGCTGGCCGGTGAAGGCGCCGATCAGCGTCGCGAGCGCCATGCGCGCGAAGCTCTGGAAGCTGGAGGCCGCGCCGGCGATCTGGCCGAAGGGTTCCATTGCGATCGAGCCGAAATTGGAACCCGTGAAGCCGACCAGGCCCATGTTGAGCGCGACCAGCGTCAGGAACACCCACAGCGGCTCGGGATGCATGAAGCTCGCCGCAAGCTGCAGCAGGCTCAGCACGAGGAAAACGAGCAGCGCCATGTGGCTGACGCGGCGCGCGCCGAAGCGCTCGACGATGCGGCTGTTCGAGAAGTTCGCGATGGCCATGCTCCCTGCCACGCAAGCGAAGCAGTAGGGGAAGATGTCGGCGGCATCGAACACGTCGGAGAAGACCTGCTGCGCACTGTTCAGGAAGCCGAACAGCCCGCCCATGATGATGCCCGCGCCCATCATGTAGCCGAAGCCCAGCCGGTCGGTGACGACCGTCTTCCAGTTGCGGAAGATCGTGGCCGGGTGGATCGGCTGGCGATTCTCGGGCTGCAGCGTCTCGGGCAGGCGCATCCACACCCATATGAACACGGCGGCAGCGCCAACCGCGAGCACATGGAAAATCTCGCGCCAGCTTGCGATCGAAATGACGATCTGCCCCATCGTCGGCGCGATGACTGGCACGGCGAGGAAGATGATGATGATGAGGCTCATCAGCCGCGCCATGCGGTCGCCGTGGAAGCGGTCGCGGATTACGGAGACAGCGAGCACGCCGAGACCGGCTGCGAAAAAGCCGTGAATCGCGCGCACGATCAGTAGCGCCTCGAAGCTGGGCGTGACTGCGCTCGCGAGTCCGCCGATCGCGGCGAAGGCAATGCTGAGCAGCATCATCGGCCGGCGTCCGAAGCGGTCGGCCAGTGGTCCTGCAACCAGCGAACCGATGGCGTTGGCCAGCAGGTAGGAGGACAGGATGTACTGCAGGGAA
The DNA here is from genome assembly GCA_036404995.1 of Sphingobium sp. Taxonomy (GTDB): domain Bacteria; phylum Pseudomonadota; class Alphaproteobacteria; order Sphingomonadales; family Sphingomonadaceae; genus Sphingobium. Next base: position 11,880 of record DASWYL010000055.1, read on the forward strand.
TTGGCGTCCGCCACGTGCAGCGACCTGCCGATCGCGGGGAAGGCTGGCAGCATTGCATCGACCGCGAGCGCATTCAGCGCCATGACTGACGCCATCATGGCCACGAATTCGCGGTCGTGCATCCGAAAGGCGGGCGGTGACGCCGACATTGAGTCTTCTCTTCAATTTCTTACGGAATGCGCCCTATGCACGTTGCAGTGCACAATGGCTAGTCCCGAGAATGGAGGACGTATCGGTAAGTTCCCTAGCCGGCTTCCTCCGCGCTTTCTCCAATATCCGGCCTGATGATGATGCGGTCGCGCCCGCTGGTGACGTCGCCGCTGTCGAGCTGTGCATCCAGTCGCTCGCGGTCATTGGCACGATAGTGCCGTTCGGCGCGCTCGATATCGTCAAGGCCGAGACCGAGTCCATCCAGACCCGCCCGGGCCATCGCGATAGCCGATTCCATGACTTCGCGAATCATCATCACAGCCGGCCCCTGTCGCATCCGGATCAGGCTGATCCGGTCATAGGCGCGGACATAGATCGCAGCCGCGGGGAAGGCGGCATGGACCGCGTCCAGCAGGTCGGCGGTCAACGTGTCGCCGTCCTGGCAGAACATGATGAGCTGGGCGTCGGCCGCGCCGGCCTGGCGTAACAGGTCGATGCGCGTGCCGTCGCCGAAATAGATCTTGGCGCCGAACCGGCTGGACCTGTCGATGCGGTCGGCGTCGATGTCGATCGTGGTGACCGAGACGCCGCCCGCCATCAGCATCTGCGAGACCGTCTGGCCGAATCGGCCGTAGCCGATCACGAGAGCCTTGGCGCCGTCCGCACGGGGACCATCGCGCACCTGCATTGGCACGGGCTGCCGGCGGATACGGCTGTTCAGCATCATGAGGAAGGGCGTCGTCACCATGGACAGGGTTACGATCGCGCCAAACAGGCTCGCTGTCTCGGCATCGACCAGCCCGGAATCGCTTGCCTGCGCGAATAGCACGAAGCCGAACTCGCCGCCCTGACTGAGCAGCAGGCCAAGCGCGAGCGCGGCACGCCATTGCATCCGGAAGACGATGCCGATCAGGAACAGGATTGCCGTCTTGGCCACGATGAGGGCGGCGGCCATCGACACCACGAAAAGGGGTCGCGCGGCGATGGCGCCGAGATCCAGCATCATGCCCACGGCAAGGAAGAAGAGGCCCAGCAGGATGGATCGGAACGGCTCGACGTCTGCCTCGAGCTCATGCCGATAGGGAGAGTCCGCCAGCATCACGCCCGCGACAAAGGCGCCGAGCGCGATGGACAGACCCAGCAGTTCCATGACTGCTGCCGAGGCGATGATCGTGAAGAGGGCCGCGACGACGAACAGCTCGCGTTCGCCCTGATTGCTGATCAGCCGGAACAGCGGACGGATGAGATAGCGTCCGGCGAGGATGAGCCCGATGATCGCGCCAAACGTGATGAGCGCGAGCTGCCAGCCGGGCCGGTTCGCTTGCGCGCCGCCGCCCATGACCGCGACCAGGGTGATGAGCGGGATGATCGAGAGGTCCTGGAAGAGCAGGATCGCGAAGGCCCGCTGGCCGAATGGTGTCTGGAGGCGCCCGGCCGATTGCAGCATTGGCAGCACCTGCGCGGTGGACGACAGGGCGAGCGGCAGGCCAAGCGCAAGCGTGACGCCGAGCGGCGTATCCAGCGAGAGGGTCATGATTGCGACGATGGCGGCACCGCTCACCACGACCTGGAGGAGACCCAGGCCGAAAATCTCGCCTTTCATGCGCCAGAGCTGGCTGGGGTTCAGTTCGAGGCCCACGATGAAGAGCAGGAAGGCGATGCCCAGCTCGGCAATGTCGATCTTGCCGCCCGCATCGCCCGCCAGCCCGAGCACGTGCGGACCAACCAGCGCGCCGGCGAGCAGATAGCCCAGGGTGGCGCCGAGGCCGAGCTTGCGGAACAGCAGCACGAAGGCGAGCGCGAAGCCGAGCATGACCGCAGCTTCATTGAGCGGCCCGTGGGGCAGGGTTTCCGTCATCGGCGGCTCAGACCATCGCCTCTGGCCGGACCAGCCGGTCGTAGGTCGGGGCATCGACCAGGCCCAACTCGAGTCCAGCCTCGCGCAAGGTCTTCCCGGTGGCGTGAGCGTGCTTGGCGATCTTCGCCGCATTGTCATAGCCGATCTCGGGCGCGAGCGCGGTCACCAGCATCAGGCTGCGCTCGACCAGTTCGGCGATGCGGGACTCGTTGGGCGCGATGCCCTCGATGCAGCGCTCGGCAAAGCTCAGCGTCCCCACGCTCAGCAAATGGACCGAACGCAGTACGGCTGCGCCGATCAGCGGCTTGAACACATTGAGCTCCAGATGGCCCTGCAGCCCGCCGATCGTGACGGCCTGGTGATTGCCGATCACCTGCGCGGCGACCATGGTCAGCATCTCGCACTGGGTGGGATTGACCTTGCCGGGCATGATCGAGCTGCCGGGCTCGTTGGCGGGCAGGTCCAGCTCGCCCAGGCCCGAACGCGGGCCGGAGCCGAGCAGGCGGATATCGTTGGCGATCTTGGTGAGCGCGACGGCGAGCGTGTTGAGGCGGCCCGAAACGTCGACCAGCGTGTCATGGCTCGCCAGCGCTTCGAACTTGTTGGCGGCGCTGTGGAAATCATGGTCGGTCAGCCGCTTCACTTCGCGCGCGAAATCGTCGGCGAAGCTTGCGGGCGCGTTGAGGCCGGTCCCGACGGCGGTGCCGCCCTGAGCCAGCGCAAACAGTTTCTTCTTGCCGAGGATGATCTCGTTCAGGCTGTCGGCGAGCTGGGCGGCATAGCCGGAGAATTCCTGCCCGAGCGTGAGCGGTGTTGCATCCTGCAGGTGGGTGCGGCCGATCTTGACGATATGGGCCCAGTCCTTCGCCTTGGCGGCGAGGGCGCGCTGCAGGCGGAGCAGGTTCGGTTCGAGCTGCCGTTCCACCGCCAGCGCCACCGCGATGTGCATCGCCGTCGGAAAGCTGTCGTTCGACGACTGGCTCATGTTGACATGATCGTTGGGATGCACGGGCGTCTTGCCGCCGCGCGTGCCGGCCAGCATCTCGTTGGCGCGCCCGGCGATCACCTCGTTGACGTTCATGTTCGATTGCGTGCCGCTGCCCGTCTGCCAGATGACGAGCGGAAACTGGTCGTCGTGCTTGCCGGCGATCACCTCTGCGGCAGCAGCTTCGATGGCGTCGGCAAGCGTGGCATCCAGCCCGTGCTTGCGGTTCACGCGCGCCGCCGCCTGTTTCACGATGGCGAGAGCATGGACAATGCCGATCGGCATGCGCTCGGTCTCGCCGAACGGGAAATTCTCGATACTGCGCTGCGTCTGTGCGCCCCAATAGGCGCTCGCGGGCACCGCGATCTCGCCCAGGCTGTCACTCTCGATGCGGGTTTCGGACAAGGGCGCCTCCGTGACGTTGAGCAGCGAATGCTAGAGATGGCGCTTTAGGTGCCGCGATGCAACGCAGTGAAATGCCTTCGATCGGACCGAACCGTCCCAGAGTCGTGCCGCGAAAGACCGAGGGCGGAAGGTTGTGAAGGTTGCGGGGTCGCGTCCATCCGTTTTGGCCCCTTTCCGAACGGCCGGAACAAGGCGGCCAAAGTCTTTGCGCAGTCAACCATCCCGCGAGCGCTGGCATGACTGGCGGCAAGTAGGACAGCGAAAAAATCGCAATACGGAAATCTATCCCCGGAGCAGGAACACCGCGTGTTCGGCGAAGAGATTGGCATTGGCCGATCCCGTCTCGTCGCCCTTGTTGAGGAACCACTGGCCGTCGATGGTCCAGCCCTTGTCTTTCACCAGCGCGCGGAAATCGTCGATGGTGAGATGGTGGATATTGGGCGTGTCGTACCAGCGCTCCGGCAGCAGCTTGGTGACCGGCATGCGTCCGCCCAGCAGCAACGAGAGGCGCCCGCGCCAATGCGCGAAATTGGGAAAGGAGACGAAGGCCTGCCGTCCGATGCGCAGCAGTTCGCCGACCACCTTGTCTGGCCGCCGCGTCGTCTGCAGCGTTTGGCTGAGGATCGCATAGTCGAAGCTCTGGTCGGGATAATAGCTCAGGTCCGTATCGGCATCGCCCTGAACCACCGCCAGGCCGCGTGCCACCGCAGCGCCGACATTGGATGGGTTGAGTTCCAGCCCGCGCACGTCCGCTTGTGCTGTGTCGCGCAGCGCCGCCATCAGTGCGCCATCGCCGCAGCCCACATCGAGTACGCGGGCACCGGTTCGGACGTTGCGGGCAATGAGCCCGAGATCGGGGCGGAGCGCGGTCATGAAGCTGCCTTGAGGCGGGTCGCGAACGCTGGATCCAGCCGCTCCATGTAGCGCTCTGGCCGGATCGGCGCATGGAAGCCGAGCGGCGCATAGACGCCATGCGCATCGGCCGTGACCAGTGCGATGCGGCGCAGGTCCCGGTAGTCGGGATGGTCGAGGAACCACTGGACCATCGCCCGGCCGATGCCGCGTCCGCGGGCGGACTCATCGACCCAGACATCGGCGAGCCAGGCGAAGGTCGCCCGGTCGGTGATCATCCGCGCAAAGCCGATCTGTTCGCCCCCGAGATCTCCGGCTTGATAGGCGCCGAGACAGTGCGATCCCGCGATGGCCCGCTCGATTACCGCATAGGCGACGCCCGTCGCCCAGTAGCTCGACGCGAGCCAGCCGTGGATGCGCGGCACGTCGAGCCGGGCGGGATCGTCCGAATAGTCGATCATCGGCCAGCCCTCAGGAAGCCGTCGATGACGCGGTTCATCTCCGGCGCATCGAGCAGGAAGGCGTCGTGGCCGAAGGGGCTGGACAGTTCCACAAAGCTCGCGGCCTTGCCGGCCGCATGGAGGGCATGGACGATATTGCGCGATTCCGCGGTCGGATAGAGCCAGTCGCTGTCGAAGCTCAGGATGCAATAGCGCGCTTGGCTCTTGGCGAAGGCAAGCGCGAGGCTGCCGCCATGATCCTCGGCCAGGTCGAAATAGTCAGTGGCGCGCGTGATGTAGAGATAGCTGTTCGCGTCGAACCGCTCGACGAAGCTGATCCCCTGGTGGCGGAGATAGCTTTCGACCTGGAAGTCCGCGTCAAAGCCGAACGTCTTGGCGTCACGCGCCTGCAGCCTGCGCCCGAACTTCTCGGTCAGCCCTGCTTCCGAAAGATAGGTGATGTGCGCCGCCATGCGCGCCACGGCCAGCCCCGCCGAGGGCGGCTTGCCGTCCGCATAATAATTGCCTTCGCGCCAGTTGGGATCGGCCATGATCGCCTGTCGACCGACTTCATGAAAGGCGATGTTCTGTGCACTGTGCCGCGCAGTGGAGGCGATGACCACCGCGGCCTCGACGCGCTCGGGAAAGAGCGTCGGCCAGGCCAGTGCCTGCATGCCCCCCATCGACCCGCCGATGACGGCAGCGAGCCGTTCGATGCCGAGATGGTCGAGCAGCATCAGTTGGGCGCGCACCATGTCGGCGATGGTGATGACGGGAAAGCGCATCGCATAGGGCGCGTCGGTAGCGGGGTCGATGCTCGCCGGACCGGACGAACCCATGCAGCTGCCGAGCACATTGGCGCAGATGACGAAGTGGCGGTCCGTGTCGATCGGCTTGCCGGGGCCGACGGCGCGCGTCCACCAGCCGGGTTTGCCGGTGATCGGGTGATCGGAGGCGACATGCTGGTCGCCGGTCAGCGCGTGGCAGATCAGGATCGCGTTCGACTTGTCCGCGTTGAGGGCGCCGTAGGTTTCATAGGCGATGTCGACCGGCGTCAGCGTCGCGCCGCTGTCCAGCTTGAGCGGCGCGGAGAGGCGCACGCAGCGGCGCAGGCCGAGGCGCTCGTCGGTGCAGGGCGCGGCGAAAGGATCGGCGGCGGACATGCGGCAAGCAGTTGGGGCGAGCACGGCGGATTGTCAATCAGTGCGCCGGGCCGGAAACCTATGCTCGGCTTGGCGCTGGATTCGCACAGGTCCATCAGCCGGACCCGCAAAGGCGCCGTCTGGGCGCATGCCCCCTTCTGATCCTCGGCCAGCGCGCACACTCTGCCCAGACTCGGCTTTCCTTCACCGCGCGGCTCCCAGACACATGAAATTTGCGAAGTTTTTCAGCTCTTCGACGAGCGACATGGCTATTGATCTGGGGACGGTGAACACCGTCATCTATGCCCGTGGCCAGGGGATCGTGCTCAACGAACCCTCGGTGATCGCGCTCGAGACGATTGGCGGCATCAGGCGCGTGAAGGTCGTCGGCAACGAGGCCAAGCTGATGATGGGCAAGACGCCCGCCAATGTGCAGGCGCTGCGGCCGCTGCGCGACGGGGTCATAGCCGACATCGATATCGCGGAGCAGATGATCAAGCATTTCATCGGCAAGGCGGTCGGACCCAGCAGCCGCTTCCGCCGTCACGAGGTGGTGATCTGCGTGCCGTCCGGTGCGACCATGGTCGAGCGGCGGGCCCTGCGCGATGCAGCCGCCAATAGCGGCGCCTATCATGTCCAGCTGATCGAGGAGCCGATGGCGGCGGCGATCGGCGCCGGCCTGCCGGTGACCGAACCGCGCGGCGCGATGGTCGTTGATATCGGTGGCGGCACCACCGAGGTCGCGGTGCTCTCGCTACGCGGCATTGCCTACAGTACGTCCGCGCGCGTTGGCGGCGACAAGCTGGACGAGGCCATCTCCGCCTATATCCGCCGCAAGCATAATCTCATGATCGGCGAGATGACCGCCGAGCGCGTGAAGTGCGAGATCGGCTCGGCGACCAAGCCGGAGGGCGAGGGGCGCGAGCTGGTGGTGCGCGGGCGCGACCTGGTGAAGGGCCGGCCCGCCGAAGTTCATATCACCGAGCGGGAAGTCGCGGACGCGCTGGCTGAACCCGTCGCGCAGATCATTTCCTCCGTGCGCACCGCACTGGAAAGGACCGCGCCGGAGCTGTCGGCCGACATCATCGACGAAGGGATCACCGTGACGGGCGGCGGCGCGCTGTTGCATCGCATCGACATGGCGCTTTCGGAAGCGACCGGCCTCCCCGTGAAGATTGCCGATGAACCGCTCACCTGTGTCGCGAAGGGCGCCGGGGCGGCCCTCGAAGACCCGATTTACGCGGGCATATTGGCGCCGGCCTGAAGCGACCTGTCATTGCAGTGCGGCTGGGGCGTTCCTAGATCGGAGGGCCTGTCCGTCCTGCGAGGCCGTCCGATGACCTTCATTCCCGATGCTGCGGCCATAGAGCAGATCGCGCGCAGGGCGATCGCCGCCATGCCCGAGCTGTTCCGCCAGCATCTCGACGGCGTCTCGGTCCATGTCGAGGAATTCGCGGACGATGAAACGCTCGACGATCTCGAGATCGACAGCCGCTGGGGCCTGCTGGGCGTCTATCAGGGGCGGCCGCTGACCGAGCAGAGCATCTGGGATTCGGGCATGCTGAGCCCGCGGATCCGCCTCTTCCGCCGCCCGCTGCTCGCCGAATGGTCGCAGACGGGGGAGGACCTGCACGATCTCATCGTGCATGTTCTGGTCCATGAGGTCGGCCATCATTTCGGCTATTCCGACGAGGAGATGGAAGCGATCGACGAAGGCGAAGACTAGGGCGGGTCGCTATCGCTGCGCTCCGATGCTCGAAAATCCCGCCTCTCGACTCCACCTGGACTGAATATCGGCCCACCCTTGACGACCTTTGCCAAGAGGCTGCTCGCCCGCTAAAGGCGCTGGCCATGACCGACGAGACCCTGACCGCCGCCCCGAGCCATGACGCCCCCGTTCCCAAGGACTGGATCATGGCGATCCATGCCTATGTGCCGGGCAAGTCCAAGACCGACGACGGGCGCAGTGTCGCCAAGCTGTCCTCGAACGAGAATCCGTTCGGCACCGGCGCGCCGGCGCGCGCGGCGTGGAACAGCGCGGCCGATAGCCTCGAGCGTTATCCGGACAGCGCCAATGTCGAGCTGCGCGAGGCGATTGCCGGCCGGTTCGATCTCGATCCTGCGCGCGTCATCTGCGGGACGGGCTCGGACGAGGTGCTGCACATGGCGGCCGGCGCGTTCGCCGGACCGGGCGACGAGGTCATCTATTCGCGCTTCGGCTTCTCGGTCTATCCGATCGCAACGCGGCGTGTCGGCGCGACGCCGGTCGTGGCGCCGGACAAGGATTACGCGACCGACGTTGACGCGATCCTCAGCCTCGTGACCGACAGGACGCGTCTCATCTACATCGCCAACCCGAACAATCCCACCGGCACCTTCACGCCGCGCGCGGAGATCGAGCGGCTGCATGCGGGGCTGCCCAGGCATGTGCTGCTGGTGATCGACCAGGCCTATAGCGAATATCTCTCGCCCGAGGAGGATGATGGCGGCCTGGATCTGGCGAAAACGCAGTCCAATGTGCTGGTGACGCGGACCTTCTCGAAAATTTATGGCCTGGCGGCGGCGCGCGTCGGCTGGGGCTATGGCCATGCCGATCTCATCGCGGCGATGAACCGCATCCGCCAGCCCTTCTCGTTCAGCATCGCCGCCTCGCGCGCGGCCGTGGCGGCGCTGGCCGATGCCGATTTCGTCGCGCGCAGTGCCGCGCACAATATCGAATGGCGCGCCTGGTTCGAGGACCAGATCGCGGCGCTCGGCAACAAGGGCCTGCGGGCCGTGCCCAGCAAGGCAAACTTCAGCCTCGTCCTGTTCGAGGGCGAGACGAGTGCCGAGACCGCGTACAAGGGCCTGATGGACGCCGGCTATATCGTGCGCTGGCTGCCCGGGCAGGAGCTGCCGCATGGCCTGCGGATCACCATCGGCACGCCGGAGGAAATGACCGGCCTTGTTACGGCGCTGCGCAAGATCGTCGGCGCGAGCTGATGCTGCCATTCAGCCGCGTCACCATCATCGGTCTCGGGCTTATCGGCTCGTCGATCGCGCGCGGCGTGCGGCAGTTCATGCCGACGGTGCGGGTGACGGGCCATGACGCGAGCCCCGAAGTCCGGGAGACGGCGCGCCGGATCGACCTTTGCGACGACATTACCGATACGCCCGGCGCGTCGGTGATCGACGCCGACCTGGTCATCCTCTGCGTACCGCCCGGCGCGATGGGGGCGGCGGCGGCTGCAATCGCGTCCGACCTGCCCGCCGACGCGATCCTCTCGGAAGTGGCGTCCTGCCAGGCGAGCGTGATCGCGGCAATCCGGGAGCATCTGCCGCACGCGACGCTGGTTCCCGCGCATCCCGTGGCCGGCACCGAGAATAGCGGTCCGGAAGCCGGGTTCGCGACATTGTTCAAGGGGCGTTGGTGCATCCTCACTCCGCCCGAAGGTACGAACCCGGCGGCCGTCGAGCGCACATCCGAGTTCTGGAAGCGCCTGGGCTCCGATGTCGACACGATGACGCCCGAGCATCATGACCTGGTTCTGGCCGTCACCAGCCACCTGCCGCACCTCATTGCCTATACGATCGTCGGCACGGCGAGCGATCTGGAGAGCGTGACGCAGAGCGAAGTGATCAAATATTCGGCCGGCGGTTTCCGCGATTTCACCCGCATTGCCGCTTCGGACCCGACCATGTGGCGTGACGTATTCCTCGCCAACAAGGACGCTGTGCTGGAAATGCTGCAGCGCTTCAGCGAGGATATCTCCCGCCTCCAGCGGGCGATCCGCTGGGGCGACGGCGACGAGCTGTTCGAGCATTTCACCAAGACCCGCGCCATCCGCCGCTCGATCATCGAACAGGGCCAGGACGACGCCGCACCGGACTTCGGCCGCCATCACGAGTGAACCGCGCGCCGAGCCGATAGGCTATATGCCTCGTTAAGCTATCGCCGAAACCTGGCGTTCACGACAGAACGCGCAAATCCGTTGCGGGCGAGACACAGAAGGCGACAGCAGGGGCATCGCGCACCTGCCGCGTCGCCGGGGCGTTCGGCCCGCATCGGAGACCAACATGGGACCAAGGTTGCTTTGCGGGCTCGCATGCTGTGCGGGCCTTCTGCTCACTGTGCCAGTCGGCGCGAAGGACATGCACAAGGCGAAGCATGCGCCGTCCGCCGCGAAGGCGTCGAGCGCTTCCATCCCCGACCTATCGCGTTTCAAGGACAAGCTTGCTGCGATCATCGGCGACACGTCGACCATTCCGGGCCGGGCCTGGTCGGACATTGACCGGGATCGGGCCGTGGCGCAGTTCCGTCTCGCCGGTGGCGATGAGGTGGATGATGCGCCAGTTCCTCGATCCACATCCTTTATCCGCAAGATGAAGCGTCGCGACGACGCGCGCGGCATGAACTTCGGCTTCGATGGCGGCAGCCGCAATCTCGGCCCGCCGGTGGATGCAGCGGCCCGCTCTGCGGAAGTCGTGGCCTACAAGCTCTCCGAGGCAAGCACCTGCAACGGCCTCATGCCCGGCGTCGACTGCAACACCATCGGCGGCGACGACGTCTCGGTGCGGCTCGCGCTCGCCTTCAACTTCTGAGCTTCAGCGCCGCTTGACCGGGCCCTTGTGGCGCGATGTGTGGCGGATGTTCGACGGGCGGCCCTGCCGGCCGACCGGACGGCCTGCGCCCGGACGCCGCCGGTCGCCGCCCGGCATGGCCATGTGGCTCGCGCCGACGGGAATCTCGAAGCGCAGCGCGCCCGAGATCGGATCGGCCTCGACCAGCCTCAGATCGAGCTTGTCGCCGAGCGCATAACGCTCGCCCGAGTCCTGCCCTTCGAGCGCCTGGTGGATTTCGTCATAGACGAAATATTCCGCGCCCAGCGTCGAGACGGGGACAAGGCCGTCCCCGCCCAGCTCCTCGACTGTCGCGAAAAAGCCGAAGCTCTGCACGCCGGTGATCCGGCAGGCGAGGATCCGGCCGACGCGCTCGGCCAGGAATGCGGCAACATAGCGATCGGTCGTTTCGCGCTCGGCCTCCATGGCGCGGCGCTCGAAGCGGCTAATCAGTTCCCCGATGGGTGCGAGGTCGTTCATGTCCTCGCCCGAGAGGCGCGTCTCCTTCGGGATCGCCTTGTCCTTGGGCGCGGGCTGTTCGAGGCTGTAGCTGCCAACCAGCGCGCGGTGGACGAGCAGGTCCGCGTAGCGGCGAATCGGCGAGGTGAAATGCGCGTAGCTGCCGAGCGCGAGGCCGAAATGGCCGGCATTGCGCGGGCCGTAATAGGCCTGGGTCTGGCTGCGCAGGATCTGCTCCATGATCTGCGGGCGGGCGGGCAGGTCGGCCGGGATCTGCTCGAGGATCCGGTTGAACGTCTTGGTCGTGATGACCTGGCCGAGCGCAAGGCCGATGCCGAACGTATCGAGATAATCCTTGAGGCTGGTCAGCTTCTCGCGGCTCGGCGGCTCGTGGATGCGATACATGACCGGCGCCTTCTTCGCCTCCAGCGCCTTGGCCGCCGCAACATTGGCGGCGATCATGTAATCCTCGATCAGGCGATGGGCGTCGAGGCGCTCGCGGACGTGAATGCTGACGATCTTGCCGGTCTCGTCGATGACGACGCGGCGCTCGGGCAGGTCCAGTTCCAGTGGCGCACGGGCGGCGCGAGCCTTCTCCAGGAGCCGCCAGCAGGCCCAGAGCGGCTTGAGCGCGTTGTCGACCAGGCCATCGGCCTTGATGCGCGCGACCAGTGTGGCGTCGAAGCGGATGTCGACATCATGGGGGAGGGCGTGGGGCGGTTTGCCCTCGGCCTCGTCGATCGCCTGCTGCGCCTGCTCGTAGGGCAGGTTGACGGCGATGCGGATGATCGCGCGCGAAAAACGCCAGCTCCTGAGATTGCCGCCCCGGTCGATGACGAGATGGCAGGCCATGGCGGCGCGATCCTCGCCAGAGCGCAGCGAGCACATGTCCGATGACAGGGCATGGGGCAGCATCGGGACGACGCGATCGGGGAAATAGACGCTGTTGCCGCGTTTGCGCGCCTGCCGGTCGAGCTGCGAGCCGGGCCGGACATAATAGCTGACGTCGGCAATGGCGACGATCGCCTTGAACCCGCCTTCATTGGCCGGATCGTCATCGGGTGCGGCCCAGACCGCATCGTCGAAGTCGCGCGCATCGACCGGATCGATCGCGAGGATCGGCAGGTGGCGCAGGTCTTCCCGCTGGTCGGGATGGAGTGGCAGGTCATGGACCTTCGCGGCCTCCGCTTCCGTCTCCTCCGGGAATTCGTTGGGGATGCCATATTTGTGGATGGCGATGAGGCTGAAGCTGCGCGGCTGGAAGGGATCGCCCAGCACATGCGTGACGCGCGCCGAGATGCGCGGCGGCCGGCCGCTCGCTTCGGCCAGCACGAGGTCGCCGGGATGCGCCTCGCCCAGGTCGCTGATGGGCGTTTCCTTGCGAATGCGCTTGTCGACCGGGCGCAGGGTCAACCGGCCGCGCTCGTCCTTGGCGACGACGCCGAGCATCTCCTCGGCCGCGCCGGCGAGCTTCTTCAGCGGGTGCGCGACCCAGCCGTGGCCCGCCTGCTCGGTGCGCGCGAGGATGCGGTCACCGACGCCCAGCGCGCCGCGCTTGCCGCGCTCGATGACGCGAAGCCTTGGCACCGGATGGCCCTCAGCTTCCCAGCGCTCGGGAATGGCTATGACCTGCGCGCCTTCGACATCGACCACGCGCAGCACGGTGACCTTGGGCACACCGCCCATGAGGTGAAAGGCGCGGGCCTTGCCGATATCGATCAGCCCTTCGTCGGCCATGTCCCTGAGCAGCGCCTTGAGCGCGATCTTCTCGTTGCCTTTCAAGCCGAAGGCACGGGCGATCTCGCGCTTGCCGGCCGGCTCGTCGGAACTGGAGATGAAATCGAGCACCTGCTGGCGGGAGGGCATGCCGGCGGCTTGGAACTTTTTGGGTGAGGCCATGGGGCGGATATAGGCGAGCGGCAGGCCGGGGGGAATGGCAATGCGACCGGCCCGAAATTTGCTGTATCTGCGGAGGCGTCTCGCTAGGATGGCAAAGTTGCCAACAAGAACAGGGATGACGATGCGCCGACTGTTACTCGCAATTCTGGTGTTTATGCTTCCCGCCGCGGCGCAAGCCAAGTGGCTGGAGGCGTCGAGCCAGCACTTCGTCATCTATTCGGACGATCAACAGGAGAATCTCCGGAAATTCTCCGATCAACTCGAGCGGTTTCATGCCGCTGTTGCGGTGCTGCTCGACGTCCCGAGCACCGTGCCGAGCCCGTCGAACCGCGTGACGATCTACATTCTCAAAAACGAGTCCCAGGTTCGCAAGCTGGCGGGTGACGGACAGAAGTTCCTCTACGCCTTCTACATCCCGCGCGCCGGGCAGTCGCTGGCCATCGTGCCCCGCGTGGGCGCCGCGAGGGGCGAGCTGCCCTTCTCGATGATCGCGCTGCTGCACGAATATACCCATCACATCACGTTCACGACCAGTACGGTGGCAATGCCGGTCTGGGTCGTCGAGGGATCGGCAGAATTCTTCGCCTCTGCCAAGTTCGAGGACGATGGCGCGGTCCGGCTCGGCCGCCCGGCCACGCATCGGGTCGGCGAACTGCGCTATGCGGACAACGTGTCCCTGCAGGAGCTGTTCAACCCGGACATGGAACAGCGCGCCAAGCGGCGGGATTATGACAGCTTCTACGGCCGGAGCTGGCTGCTCTATCATTACCTGACGTTCAGCAAGGAGCGCCAGGGGCAGCTCCGCAACTATCTCAACCTGATCGACAAGGGCGTCGAGTCGCTGGACGCGGCGCGCCAGGCCTTTGGCGACTTCAAGAAGCTCGACGATGACCTCGATACCTATTTCAACAGGAAGACGCTGACGACGGTCAGGATCGTGCCGGCGGACCTTAAGATCGGGCCGGTTGCAATCCGCGAGCTCGGTGCCGGCGAAGAGGCGATCATGCCGATCAGGATCCGGTCACGGCGCGGCGTCGACCGGGATCAGGCTCTCGCCATCCTGCCCGAGGCGCGGAAGATCGCGGCGGCGTTTCCCCGCGATCCGGTCGTGCTGTCCGCGCTTGCCGAAGCCGAGCACGACGCCGGCAACGATGATGCGTCGATCGCGGCCGCCGATGCGGCGCTCGCGATCGATCCGAAGGATGTCGATGCCTATGTGCAGAAGGGCTATGCGCTCTTTGCCAAGGCGCGAAAGGCGGATGACAAGGTCGCGGCCTATCGTGCCGCACGCCTGCCGTTCGTCGGGCTGAACAAGATCGAGAACGATCACCCGCTGCCACTCTTCTTCTATTATCTGAGCTTTTCCGAGCAGGGGCAGAAGCCGAATGCCGCCGCCCTGGCCGGGCTGCGCCGCGCGGTGGAACTGGCGCCGTTCGACCCCGAACTGCGCGGGACGCTCGCCCTGCAGGCGATCCGGGACGGGAACAAGGCCGAGGCGATCTGGGGCCTGAAGCCCATTGCCTACAATCCCCATGGCGGGAAGGGGGCGGAAATGGCCAAGACCATCATCGACCGCCTCAAGAACGGCGGAAGCCTCGACGATCTCATCAAGGACGGCAAGCTGCAGCTCGGCGAGGGCGAGGAAACGCCTCCGGAGCCGCAGCCGGGCCCGAAGAAGTAGCACACGCGGATCGACGGTTGTGTGGCGACCACGGCATTGTAAAGTCAGGCAGTGACGCGAATTTGGGAGCGGGACGCTAGATGGAGATCAGGAGAGAAGGCGGATTCATCGAGCCGGACCGATCGCTGGACAGCGTTCCGTTCGACGATCTGCACAAGCGGCTCGATATCACCATCATGAGCGGTCATCGGGCGGACCTGGCGCCCTTCGGCCCCATGGACCTCGGCTTCCTGGGCATCCTCTCGAACATCAAGGTGCACAGCGGTTACGAAGACCAGTGCACGGCCAAATATTATTACGACATGTACAGCATCGTGGACAACGAGGGCTCGGACATCGACCGGATCGTCGAGGCGGGCGTGTTCATGGGCGGCTCGTCGGTCATCCTGGCCGGATGCGCGAAGCGGCTCGACACCGAGTTCGTCATGATCGACATTACCGAGCGCTACCTGCAGTTCGCCTATCAGCGGCTGATCCGTTCCTTCCCCGAAGCGGCGAGCCGGGTGAAGCTCTATCTCGGCGATCTTCCGCTCTACGTGCGCGACGTGCTGGTCCCCGAGCAATCGCAGGCGCGCCTCATGGTTCATCATGACGCCGGGCATAGCTTCCAGGATCTCGTCCGCGACATGGGCGCGCTGTCCTTCGTCAAGGACCGGCTGATCGGCGTGATGGTGCAGGACACCCATCTGCGTGGACCGCCCGAAGGGATGCGCTTCGTCGATCTCGGCCTGATGGGCGTGTTCGGCCACGACCTTCAATATGTCGGCATGGGCTCGGTCTACACCGAAGAGGAGCATCCCGAGCTGCTCAAGCCCAACAAGTGGCGAGGCGGTTACTTCCTGCCCGACAAGCTCGAAGGCATGTATGTGCCGATGGGCTACAACCGGTTCGAATATCCCCATCCCCTGATCACGCTGGACCAGTTTTTCTGGTGATGGGGCGATCGACCAGCGCAAGGACAGCAAGATGAGCGGCATGCAGGCATATGGGTTCCTTGAACCGGACCGGTCGCTCGACGCCCGTCCGTTCGGCGAGCTTCACTCGTTGCTCGGCATTGCCATCTACAGCGGCCATCGCGCCGAATTCCCGCCGTTCAACTATCCGGACGAGGGCTTCCGCGAGATCCTTTCGAAGATCAAGATTCACGGCGATTACGAGGATCAGTGCTCGGCCAAATATTATTATGACATGTACAATATCGCCGTGAATGAAGCCGAAGGCGCCGACCGGATCGTCGAGGTCGGCACCTATATGGGCGGCGCGTCCGTGATTCTCGCCGGCTGTGCCGAGCGGACCGGCGCGGAGCGGAGCTGGTCATGATCGACATTGTCGACCGGCACCTGCAGTTCAGTTACCAGCGGCTGGCGCGCAGCTTTCCGGAGGTTGCCGAGCGGGTGAAGCTCTTCTGCGGCGACCTGCCCACCTATGTCCGCGACGTGCTGATGCCCGAACAGTCAGCGAGCCGGCTCCTCGTGCAACTCGACGGTAGCCACGCCTTCCAGGAAGTGATCCGCGATCTCGGCACGCTCTCCTTCGTCAAGGATCGCCTGATCGGGATCATGGCGCAGGACACGCACCTGCGCGGCATTCCCAATGGCGCGCGCTTCATCGACGCGGCGCTCTACGGCATTTTCGGCGGCGACATGCAATATATGGCGCTGGGCTCGGAATATGGCGAGTGGCAGACGGAACTCGTCACGCCCAACAAATATGGCGGCAACTATTTCATGCCGGGCCAGCCGGAGGGCATGTACCTGCCGATGACCCATAATGCGTTCCGATATCCGCACCCGGACATGACGATCGACCAGTTCTTCTGGTGAGCGCTTGAGCGAGGTTCAGCTTGGCAACCGCCAATGAATGGTGATCGTCTGCGTGGACGGGGGAGGATTGCCCTTGCTGTCGGCAGCCGCTCGATAGCGCCGGATCACGAGGCTGCAGGTCGCTCCGTCGAGATCGGCCGATCCGCTCGACTTCGTTACGACGCAATTCTCCGCGCGGCCCTGACCATCGACGTCAAATTTGACCTCGACGTCTCCCTGGGCACGGTTGCGCAGTGCCGCTAGCGGATAATCCTCCGGCACACCGCCCTTCTGCGCGACAGCAGGCACGGCCGTGGTGACCATGGCGAAAGCGATTATGGCGATGCTCCCCCGCATGGCGCGGAGGATATGGCGAAGCGCCGCTCCGCTCAATCCCGCAGCAGGTCGTTGATGCCCGTCTTGGCGCGGGTCTGCTCGTCGACCGTCTTGACGATCACGGCGCAGTAGAGGCTGGGGCCGGGCGTGCCGTCCGGGAGAGGCTTGCCGGGCATCGCGCCGGGCACGACCACGGAATAAGGCGGGACATGGCCCATGAAGACCTGGCCGGTCGCGCGGTCGACGATCTTGGTCGACTGGCCGATGAACACGCCCATCGAAAGGACAGCGCCCTTGCCGATGCGGACGCCCTCGACGACCTCGGAACGGGCGCCGATGAAGCAATCGTCCTCGATGATGACCGGGTCGGCCTGCAGCGGCTCGAGCACGCCGCCGATGCCGACGCCGCCCGAGAGATGGACGTTCTTGCCGATCTGCGCGCAGCTGCCGACGGTCACCCAGGTGTCGACCATCGTACCCTCGCCGACATAGGCGCCGATATTGACGAAGCTCGGCATCAGGATGACGTTCTTCGCGACAAAGCTGCCGCCGCGCACGACGCTGCCGGGGACGGCGCGGAAGCCGGCCTTGCGGAAGTCGGGCTCGGTCCAGCCGCTGAACTTGCTCGGCACCTTGTCGAACCAGTGACCGGCGCCCGGGCCGTTGTCGATCAGCGCGTTGTCGTTGAGGCGGAAGCTGAGCAGCACCGCCTTCTTGAGCCACTGGTTGACCTGCCAGCCGTTCGCCGTGGGTTCGGCCACGCGCGCCTCGCCCGAATCGAGCAGCGCGAGCGCCCGGTTCACCGCGACGCGCACATCGCCCATCGTCGAGAGGCCGATATTGGCGCGGTCTTCCCATGCGGCGTCGATGGTGGCGATGAGGCTGTTGTCGGTCATGGCGGTCTCTTGTCGATGTTGCGGGATCGCGGCGGCCTTTAGGACAATTTGTCCGGTTGTGCACCCCGAACCGTTCCACAAACATCGTCATGCTGAACTTGGTTCAGCAGCCATGCGGCCGAGCAGTGAATTGGACCCTGGAGCCGCTGGCGTGCGTAGCACAATCAAGTTCAGGGTGACGATGAAAGGAGGGAATTTGGCGCGTAATAAGATTGCGCGGCGGCGCGGCGGGGCCTAGTCCTGTGCGGCGGGCCCAGCGGCAGGAGAAGAGTCATGAGCCGGATCAGCCTTTCCCAAGCGAACCAGATCATTGCCGGCGCGCTCGCCAAGGGCGCCGAGGCCGGTTTCAAGCCATTGAGCGTCGCGGTCGTCGACGCGGGCGGGCATGTCATTGCCTTCCAGCGCGCGGACGGCGGCTCCTTCGGGCGGCTGCAGGTCGCGCAAGGCAAGGCGGCGGGGGCGCTGGCGCTCGGCGTCTCCTCGCGCAAGGTCGGCGAGATGGCGGTCGAGCGGCCGTGGTTCATCGGCGCCTTCGCGAGCGGCGCGCCGCATCCGGTGATCCCGGCGGCGGGCGGCGTGATCGTCGTCGGCGAGGATGGCGCGGCGATCGGCGCGGTCGGTGTCACCGGCTGCACGTCCGACAATGACGAACTGGCCGCGCTGGCGGGCATCGCGGCGGCGGGCCTCAAGGCGCAGGGCTGATCATGGCGGCGATGGTCGAACGCGCCGGGCTCAGGCTTGCGGCGGAACTTGCCGACTTCATCGAGCGCGAGGCGCTGCCCGGCACCGGGATCGGCGCCGACGCTTTCTGGACAGGGACGGCGGCGATCTACCGCGACTTCGCCCCGCGCAACCGGGCGCTGCTCGACAAGCGCGATTCGCTCCAGCGCGAGATTGACAGCTGGCACATGGAGCGCGCCGGGCAGCCGCTGGACATGGGCGAATATCAGGCGTTCCTGCGCGAGATCGGCTATCTGGTTCCGGAGCCTGCGCCGTTTGCGGTGACGACGCAGAACGTCGATCCGGAAGTGGGCGCACTGGCGGGTCCGCAGCTGGTCGTGCCGGCGCTCAATGCGCGATTCGTGCTCAATGCCGCCAATGCGCGCTGGGGCAGCCTGTACGATGCGCTTTACGGCACCGACGCGCTGGGATCGCTGCCGGCCGCCGGCGGCTACGACGCGGCGCGCGGGGCGCAGGTCATCGCATGGGCCAAGGCATTTCTCGACAAAGCCGTGCCGCTCGCCTCCGGCTCATGGGCCGACTGGGACGGCGCCGGCGATCCGCCGCTGGCCGATCCGAGCCAGGTCGTCGGGCACAGGCTGGTCGGGACGGGGCATCATATCCTGCTCCAGCATCATGGCCTGCATATCGAGATCGCGATCGACCGCGATCATCCCATCGGCAAGAGCGACAGGGCAGGCATCGCCGACGTCATCCTCGAATCCGCGCTGTCGACGATCGTCGATCTGGAGGATTCGATCGCGGCGGTCGACGCGGAAGACAAGGTCGCCGCCTATCGCAACTGGCTCGGCCTGATGCGTGGCGATCTCGCGGCCAGTTTCGGCAAGGGCGGCAAGACGCTCACCCGCACGCTCAATCCCGACCGCATCTTCTCGGATCGCGACGGCGAGGAGCTGATCCTCAAGGGCCGCAGCCTGCTCTTCGTGCGCAATGTCGGGCACCTGATGACCACGCCCGCAGTCCTGCTGCCGGATGGGAGCGAGGCAGGCGAGGGCATACTCGACGGGATCGTCACCAGCCTCTGCGCGCTGCATGACCTGAAGGGCCTCGGCACCTTCCGCAACAGTGCTGCCGGCAGCATCTATATCGTGAAGCCCAAGATGCACGGGCCGTCCGAATGCGCCTTCACCAACGAGCTGTTCGACGCCATCGAGGACCTGCTCGGCCTCGCGCGGCACACGATCAAGGTCGGCGTGATGGACGAGGAGCGGCGCACGTCCGCCAATCTCGCCGCCTGCATCGCGGCGGTGAAGGACCGCATCGTCTTCATCAACACCGGCTTCCTCGACCGCACCGGCGACGAGATGCACACGTCGATGCGTGCCGGGCCAATGATCCGCAAGGGCGACATGAAGTCGTCCGCCTGGATCAAGGCCTATGAAGACCGCAATGTGCAGATCGGCCTGGCCTGCGGGCTCTCCGGCAAGGCGCAGATCGGCAAGGGCATGTGGGCCGCGCCCGACCGGATGGCGGACATGCTCGTGCAGAAGGTCGGCCATCCGATGAGTGGCGCAAACACCGCCTGGGTACCCTCGCCGACCGCCGCGACGCTGCATGCGACCCATTATCACGGCGTCGATGTCTTCGCGCGGCAGGCGGAGCGGACCAGTGAGCCGGTGGCATCGCTCGATGCGCTGCTGACGATCCCCGTCGCGCATGGCACCAACTGGTCGGCACAGGACATATCCGACGAACTCGCCAACAATGCGCAGGGCATTCTCGGCTATGTGGTGCGCTGGGTGGATCAGGGCATCGGCTGCTCGAAAGTGCCGGACATCAACGATATCGGCCTGATGGAGGACCGCGCGACGCTGCGGATCAGTTCACAGCATATGGCGAACTGGCTGCTCCACGGGGTGTGCACCGCCGAGCAGGTTGAGGCGGCATTCGCGGCCATGGCGGCGAAGGTCGATGGGCAGAATGCGGGCGATCCCCTCTACACGCCGATGAGCGGCAATGCCGGGAGCCTCGCGCTGGAGGCGGCGCGGGCGCTGGTGTTCGAGGGCGTCGACCAGCCCAACGGCTATACCGAGCCGCTGCTCCACGCCTATCGGGCGCGCGTGAAGGCGCGGGGTTGAGTCACTTCTGCGCGTTCGGCGGCGTTAGGAACACGCGCGCTTCGCCGAATTCCCAGGCTTTGCCGTGGGCCGTGACCCGGCAATGGTAGCAGGCGGATCGGAGACCATCGGTATTATACCACTCGTGATGCCCGCCGACCGCCTCGCAATCCTGACCTTTTGAAGCCAGATCCATCAGAAAGAATGGAAGTCGCTGTCTCAGCCAGGTCCGACGCCGATAGGGCTCGGTTGAAAAGATGGAAACCGGTGCCATCGCCATAGATTGCCTGAGCGCCGCGCCGATCGCAATCCAACGCGCTTGCAAAGGTTGACGACCTGCCGTCGCTTGTCGCCGTAGGCTGGCCGGGCAATAGAGGGCGATGACCTTCTCTCTTCTCTACGGGATGCCGCCGCCAAGCTTGGTCGATATACACCGGGACGCAGTGCAGACCTCACCGCTCATGCCGGGGGCTATGCTGCTGGAGGACATCCCGCCAGGCAGCGCGAAAAGCATGACCATGGTCGTTCCGCCGGGCACGATCGAGCGGCGCTACGCACTCGCGGCAGCGCTGCAGGCCTTGGCGCCTGGCGGATCGCTGGTCGCGTTGGGCCCCAAGGACAAAGGCGGATCGCGCATTCGCAAGGAGCTGGAGGGCTTCGGCTGCGTGGTCGCTGAGGATTCGAAAAGCCATTGGCGCGTCTGCCGTACGCTGCTGCCTGAGCGGCTAGACGGAATTGACGAGGCGATCGCGCAGGGTCGCCCGCGGTGCGATGCGGCGCTGGATCTCTGGACCCAGCCCGGAATTTTCAGCTGGGACCGGATCGACGAGGGCAGCGCCCTGTTGCTCGAGGCGCTGCCGCCGCTGGCCGGGCATGGCGCGGACCTCGGCTGCGGCCTCGGGCTGCTGACGCGCACGGTGCTTGGCCATGATTGCGTGACGGCCATCGAGGCGGTTGAACTGGATGCCCGCGCCCTGGCCGCCGCCAGACGCAACGTCGCCGATACCCGTGCCCATTTTCACTGGCTCGACGTGCGTGCCGGGCTGCCTTTTTCCGGGCTCGATTTCGTGGTGATGAACCCGCCCTTCCATTCGGGCGGCGCCGACGATGTGGCGCTCGGCCGCGCCTTCCTGCAGCAGGCGCGCAAGGCTCTGCGGCCGGGCGGCGTGCTGTGGATGGTTGCCAACCGGCACCTGCCTTATGAGGCGGAGCTGGCTGCGCTGTTCTCGAAGGTGGAACCGGTGAAGGAAAGCGCCCGGTTCAAGGTCGTGCGCGCGACGGCGTGACGGCTCGGGTCAGTCCGCGTCGATCATGAACAGCGTGTTGCCGCGATATTTGACGTCCATCCGGTCGAACAGCGGATGCACCTCGAACTTGTCTTCGAGGACGGTCAACTCGGACAGCCCGGCGAGATTGTAGCTGCCGACCTTGGGCTCGCGCGGTTCCTCGCCATTGCGCAGGATCGTGATCGCGTCGATGAAGTAGCTGTCGTTGCGCTTGTAGAGCACATGAGGCGCAAGCACGAGGTCGAGCTTGTTGTAGCGCGCGCCAAGATGCTGCCGCAGAGCAATGGCCTCGAGGATCCGGCTGTTGTCCATCGCCCGGCCATTGGCGGCTTCACGGCCATTTTTCAAGGGAAATGCTGCGTTTCGTATTTCATTGGGCAGCAAGCGCCGCCTTCAGGGCTGCACAAATTTTGTTTCTAGGGCACAGACCGGCTTCGTGGCATCTAGGCGCGCAGTCGCGAGTCCCGATGTCGGGAAATACTGGCCTTTCACGGTCCAAGAATTAGGGCAGAGCCACGGCATGGATTGGATTCACGGACTGTCGGGCTTCCTGGTCGGCACGCTCGTCGGCATGACGGGTGTGGGCGGCGGGTCGCTGATGGCGCCCATCCTGATCCTGCTGCTTGGCGTGTCCGCGCCCACGGCTGTCGGCACCGACCTCTGGTTCGCCGCGATCACCAAGACCGTCGGCGGCGGCGTCCATCATTCGCTCGGCCAGCCGGACTGGCAGGTGGTGAAACGCCTCGCCTATGGCAGCATTCCGGCCAGCATCGTCACCAGCATCATCCTTTCCCAGATCGACATGGACCCCATCAGGCGGGGGCTTATCGTCAACGCGCTCGGCATCTTGCTGATCGTGACTGCGATCGCGACGCTGGGCTGGGGCAGGATCCAGGCATTCGCCCTGCGCTTCCATCCGGAGACAGCGGCCTCCTATACCAAGCGCCAGCCGGCCTTCACGGTGGTCGCGGGCATCATCCTTGGCGTGCTCGTCACCCTGACATCCATCGGCGCCGGAGCGCTGGGCGCAGCGATGCTGATCGCGCTCTATCCGCTGCGCATGACCGCCAAGCGGCTGGTCGGCACCGATATCGTCCATGCCGTACCGCTGACCATGGTCGCGGGCCTTGGCCACCTCTGGATGGGCAATGTCGACTTCGCCTTGCTCGGGTCGCTGCTCGTCGGCTCGATCCCCGGCATCATCATTGGCTCGCTCCTTGCCACGCGCTTTGCCAGCGGCTGGATCCGTCCCGTGCTCGCCGTCGTGCTGGCGGCAAGCGGCGTCAAGATGCTGATCAGCTGATGGCGCGTTATGCCGCCCTGCTCCGCGCGGTGAACGTGGGTGGGACCGGCAAGCTGCCAATGGTGGACCTCAAGCGCATGGGCGAGGAGGCCGGCTTCGAAAGCGTCAGCACCTATATCGCCAGCGGCAACCTCATCTTCCGGAGCGACGCGGACGAGACGGCCGTGCGCAATGCGATCGAGAAGAGGCTCGAAGCCTATGCCGGGAAACGCGTCGCCGTCCACGTGCGCACCGCCGAGGAGCTGGCCGATCTGGTGAAGCGCAACCCGTTTCCGCAATGCCCGCCCAATCGCGTGGTTGCGATGCTGATCGAGGGTGCACCGCCCGCTGACGCGCTCGAGCGCGTTTCCGGCCGAAAGGACGAGGACATCGCTTTGGGCGAGCGTGAGATTTTCATCCACTATGGAGAAGGTCAGGCAGACTCGAGACTGCGCATTCCTGCGGCCGCGGACGGCACCGCGCGCAACATGAACACCATCGCCAAACTCGCGGAATTGACCGCGAAACTTTAGC
This sequence comes from Sphingobium sp., assembly GCA_036404995.1. Lineage (GTDB taxonomy): Bacteria > Pseudomonadota > Alphaproteobacteria > Sphingomonadales > Sphingomonadaceae > Sphingobium. Next base: position 35,284 of record DASWYL010000055.1, read on the forward strand.
GCGCGATCCCAAGCCTTTCGCGCGCAGCCGCATGTTCGCGCCTCAGCCGCTCGACCAGTTGTACCGCCGGAACGACCTCATGCACCGCGCCGATACCCTGGCCGGAGCCCCAGATGTCGCGCCAGGCCTTGGCCTGGGTCGCTGCGCCGAAGTCCATCTTGTCGGGGCTGCCGGAGGGCAGGTGGTCGGGATCGAAGCCCTGGGCGACGATCGAGGCGCGCAGGTAATTGCCCGGCACGCCCGTGAAATAACTGGAATAGACGATGTCCGCGGCCGTGCCGTCCACGACGGCCTGTTTCTGTGCGGGCAGGGCGCGGGCTTCGTCCGTCGCGATGAAGGGCGAGCCGATATAGGCGAAATCCGCGCCCATGGCCTGCGCCGCAAGGATGCCCGCGCCGGTCGAGATGGCGCCGCCGAGCGCGATCGGCCCATCATACCAGGCGCGCGTCTCGCTCATCAGCGCGAAGGGCGATTGCGGGCCGGCATGGCCGCCGGCGCCCGCCGCCACGAGGATGAGTCCGTCCGCACCCTTCTCGACGGCCTTGTGGGCGAAGCGCTGGTTGATGACGTCGTGCAGGACGAGGCCACCCCAGTCATGCACGGCGGCGTTCACTTCGGGATTGGCGCCGAGCGACGTGATGATCAGCGGCACCTTGAAGCGCGCGCAAATGGCCAGGTCTTCCTGCAGGCGGGTGTTCGACTTGTGGATGATGAGATTGACCGCGTAGCGCGCGGCCGGCCGATCGGGGTGTGCCGCGTCATGGGCGGCCAGCTCGCCGGTGATCCTGGTCAGCCAGTCTTCGAGATGCTCGCCGCTGCCCGGGGCGCCGCGCGCGTTGAGCGAGGGCATCGAGCCGATGATGCCGGCCTTGCACTGGGCGATGACGAGATCGGGATTGGAGATGATGAACAGCGGCGCGCCGATCACCGGCAGCACAAGGCCACGCTGAAGTTGCGACGGAATCGCCACCGACTGTCTCCCCGAGAACGCAAGCAGTCTCATACCCTTACGTAAACGTCAATCAGCGGGACGGCGTTACCGTCCTGTTTACCATCTTTCGCTACGCCACTCCCGATCTGCAGGGGACAGGATATGGCAATGACGGGCGCTCTCAGGATGACTTGGCTGGAACGGCTCGGCCGCCGGCGCCGTCGCGGCAATGTCGTCTGCGCGCCGATCGTCGCGAGCCGTGACTTGCCGCCGATCGATCCGGTGACCCTGCTGGCATTGCCCCGTTCGCCCGAGCCGCTGCCCGACGAGGCACTGGTCTTCGCGCGCGGTGCCGCGCAACGCGTCGCGGATTCGATGCCGCGGACAAGCGGCAGCGAGGAAATCAGCGAACCGCTCTCCATTGCGGACGGCGCCGACCTGCGCGCCTTGCTCGATCGTGTCCGGCAGTCCAGCCGCCGCCGCGAGGCGCTCGACCAGGCCGCGCAAGCGCGCTCCCGCATCGTCGAGCAGCTCAGTGCCGGCAAGGCTGGCGCCAAGCCGACGCTGCAGCTCGTCAGCGATCGGCAGTTGCAGTCCGAAGGGACCGTCCTGGCGAGCACCGATGTCGAAGACATCGACCTCGACCGCGCCCTGCAGGAAGCGCTGGCCAGCGCGCTCGGCATGCTTCGGCAGATCAGCGAGCTATCCCGCCGCTGAGTTTGCTCACCAGTCCTCGCCTACCAGTCCTCGATTGTGAGGATGGCAAGGTCCATGAGCATCGCTCCGTCGGCCTGCTGCCTGATCGCGTCGATTGTCGCGTCGGCGACGATATGGCCGGGGATCGACCACTCCCTGTCCGGCAGCGCGGCCGCCAGCTGATCGGCGCGCTCGCGCGCATCCGATCCCGTGATCCGCAAGGTGATGCGGTGCTGTGCGCCGAGAAAAGTGGCGCTGCACCACGGGCGGAAGCCGGAGTCCGCGATGCTGGCATCTGTGCCGGCCGACGCCAGCAGCGCAGTCATGAGGCGGCCGTGGCAGTCGCGCCGCTGAATCCGCGGCGTCGACGGCAGGATCGCTTCGGGCGGGCGCCGCAGGATGCGCAGGCGACGGCGCGGCGTGTGGACAGTGACGGGACTCGTCATGCGCTGGGCTCCCCCTTTGAATTGTTCATGAAATGTTCTATACGCCGTTTCAGCCGATCCGAGGGTTGGCGGCCGTTGCGCAGGTCGAAGACGAGGCGGGGATCGCGCGCCGCGTGTCGGCCGAAGGCGGTCGGCGCCATGCCGGTCTGCTTCAGATATCGTTCGATGCTGCGCAATGTGGACATGATTGGACTTTCTCCCGATTGCAGGCCAGTGGATGATTCGAAGATAGGATTTCTCCTACAAACTATGTGAAATCCTACATGTCGAGGAGAAGTCCTATCACTCTGGAGTCCGTTATGGATGGAAGCGACGCGAGAGCGAATCTGGACCGGCTGATCCGTGAGCGCGGCGAGAATTACGGCGCCATTTCGCGGCTGCTCGGGCGCAATGCCGCCTATATCCAGCAGTTCGTGAGGCGAGGAACGCCGCGCAAGCTGGACGAGGCAGACCGGCGATTGCTGGCGCGCTATTTCGGTGTGGACGAGCGCCTGCTCGGCGCACCGGACGTGGCCGACGGTGCGCCAGCAGCCTCCTCGCAGCTGCGCGACAGGGGGCGCGAATTCAGTGTTGTGCCGCGCCTCGAAATCGGTGCCTCGGCGGGTCCGGGCGCGCTCGACCAGAGCGAGGCTGCGACGGGCGCTCTCGCCTTCGATCCGCGCTGGCTGCGGGCGCTCGGCGTCAGGCCGGACATGCTCTCGATCATCCGCGTGGCGGGCGAATCGATGGCGCCGACCCTGGGTGACGGAGACGACATCATGGTCGACCGCAGCGACACGGCGGGACGGCTGCGGGACGGCATCTATGTGCTGCGCCTGGACGATACGCTGATGGTGAAGCGGCTGGCGCTGACGCCGCGGCGCGGGCGCGTCTCGATCCGGAGCGACAATCCGCTCTACCCTGCGTTCGAGGATGTCGAGCTGAAACATGTCACGCTGGTCGGCCGCGTCATCTGGGCCGGACGGCGGGTCGGTTGAGATCGAAAATGCTGCGCTGTTGCTGCAGCACGTCCGCGCCTATTCGTCGCGGCGACGGGCTGGCGGAGCCGATTTCGGCTCGTCGGGACGGCGTATGCGGCAAGGCACGATCTGGCTCGGTTCGGCCGGCTTGCCGGCACCCGCGACGAAGCGCGCGAGATAGCCGCCGGACTGTGGGCGCCGCGTCATCGCGATCTGCACAAAGCCGATTGCTGCAAACTCGCAGCGCAGCAATTCAGGCGGCGTGCCATGGTGATCGGTGGGCCGGTCGCTCTCCAGCACGATCACCTCGCCCTTGCTCTTGAGCGCGGGATAGAGATGCCAGAGAAAGGCATAGGGCTCGGCAATCTCATGATACATGTGCACCATGAAGACCCGGTCGAAGCTGGCGGCAGGCAGCTTGGGATTCTCGGGCGTGCCGAGCTTCACGCTGACATTGGACCAGTTCTCGCGCGTGACGCGACGGCCCAGCGCATCGATCACCTCGGCGACGATGTCCTCGGCCAGGACGCGTCCATGTGATCCGACCCGCTTGGCCAGTCGCACGGTATAATAGCCCTCGCCCGCGCCGATGTCGGCCACGGTCATGCCCGGCTTGACGCCGGCCCATGTCATCACCTGCTCGGCCTCGTGAAGCCGGTCGCGCGCCTCCTCGGTCGCCCAGCGTGTGGAGATGATCGGCGCGACGGGGCGGTCCGCATGGGGAAAGTCGCGTGCTTCGACGGGCCGGTCGTCCGGCGCTGCGCTCATCCGGTCGCAACCGGTCAGCGCGAGAACCGCGAGGGACGCCAGCAATGCCGCGCGTCCCAGGCGCATCAGTCGACATCCTCCACGTCGACCTTCTCGCCGGTTACGCGCTGCGCGAGCGCCGCGGCCATGAACGGATCGAGCGCGCCGTCGAGCACGTCGTCGGGCGCCGTCGAGGTGACGCCGGTGCGCAGGTCCTTCACCAGCTGGTAGGGCTGGAGGACGTAGGACCGGATCTGGTGGCCCCAGCCGATCTCCGTCTTGGCGGCATATTCGCCGGCAGTGACCGCCTCGCGCTTGGCGAGTTCCGCCTCGTAGAGCCGGGCCTTGAGCATACCCATCGCCGTTGCGCGGTTCTTGTGCTGCGAACGGTCGTTCTGGCTGGCGACGATGATGCCCGATGGGACGTGCGTGATTCGCACGGCCGAGTCGGTGGTGTTGACGTGCTGGCCGCCCGCGCCCGAGGCGCGATAGGTATCGATCTTGAGATCGCTTTCCTTGATCTCGATGTCGATATTGTCGTCGATCACCGGATAGACCCAGACCGACGAGAAGCTCGTGTGGCGCCGTGCCGAGCTGTCATAGGGCGAGATGCGCACGAGACGATGCACGCCGCTCTCGGTCTTGGCATAGCCATAGGCATTCTCGCCCTTCACCAGCAGCGTGGCGGACTTGATGCCGGCCTGCTCGCCGGCCTGATATTCCAGCATCTCGACCTTGTAGCCGCGCTTCTCCGCCCAGCGCTGATACATGCGCAGGAGCATCTCGGCCCAGTCCTGGCTCTCGGTGCCGCCAGCACCGGCATGGACTTCGATATAGGTGTCGTTCGCGTCGGCCTCGCCGGAAAGAAGGGCCGTGACCTTGTCCCTGTCGGCGCGCTCGGCAAGCATGCCAAGGCTCTCGACGCCCTCGATCGCAAGAGCCTCGTCGCCCTCAGCATCAGCCATCTCGATGAGTTCGGCGGTATCCTTCATTTCCTGCTCGATGGCACGCGTCGCGGAAATGGCGGTGTCGAGGCGCGTGCGCTCCCGCATCACGTCCTGCGCGGTCTTCGGATTGTCCCACAGCGTTGGGTCCTCGACGCGCGCGTTTAGCTCATCGAGCCGGCGCAGGGCGCGATCCCAGTCCAGCGAGCGCCGCAGCAGCGCGAGCGCGGCCTGGATATGATCGACATGGGCTTGCGCTTCGGCGCGCATGGGAAGTCTCCGTCAGATGCTGCGACGCCCCATATAGGGCCAAGCGCCGCCCGATGCGATGCTGCGCCGAGAAGGTCAAGGGGCGCGGCCGATACGGGCATGGTAGCGGTCATGACAGGCGAGGCTGTTTCGCATATGATAGGCAGTTGATTTTGGGGGCAGGGGGGCGGCGAGTGCGGCCGAAGATCGGACTCAAGACGGCGACCATCCTTGTCGCATGCCTCTGCATGATCGTACCGGTTGCAACTGCGCTCATCCTCGTCGACAGGCAGGAGACCCGCGCCGAAGACGCCTATATCCTGCAATATGCGCGCAGCGTGCTTGCCCGTTCCGAGCGCTCGGCGGATCAGATCGATGCGGCGGCCCGCGAGATAAACGCGATCCCGCCCGCAAGTCCGTGCAGCGACGACGCGCTGCGGCTCATGCAGCGACTCGATCTGCGGTCCACCATGCTGCAGGGCGTCGGCTATGCCGAAGGCGATGAGCTGCTCTGTTCGTCCTTCGCCGGCCGGACACCGGTCCCCATCGGCAAGCCCGACCTGGTGACGCGCAATGGCGGTGTGTTGGTGCGCACGCATGTACGGCTCTTTCCGCACGACCCGGACTATCTTGTCATTGTGACCGGCCGCGCCGCCGCCGTCGTTCACAAGCAGCTGACCCTGAGCTTCGTCGAGCGCGTGCCAGGGCTGGCGCTCAGTACATTCGAATGGCGCACAAAGCGGCCATTGACCCAGATGGGCGAGCTGGATCCCGCCTGGTTCAGGGCAGCGGTCACGCATGAACGCGTGCTGCGCCAGGACGGCCACCTCATCGCCGTGGTACGCTCGCAGCGGCGCGACATGGGCGCCATTGCCGCGCTGTCGACGGCGAGCACGCCCGATCTCGCCTGGCAGGCCAGCGTGATCCTGCTGCCGATCGGGCTGGTTACCGGCGTCGTCTTTGCCGTGCTCATGATCCATGTCGTGCGCAGCCGTCTCTCGCTGCCATCGCTCATCCAGATCGGCTTGCGCCGCAACGAATTCTCGCTGGTGTTCCAGCCCGTCGTCGATCTGGCGACTGGGCGCATCGTCGCCGCCGAAGTGCTGATGCGCTGGCGGCGGCATGACGGCGAGATCGTCCCACCGGATGTCTTCATCACCGCCGCCGAGGATGCCGGGATGATTCGCCTGCTCACGGCGCGCCTGATCGAGCGCCTGCGTGAGGATGTGGGCGCGTTCAGTGCTTTGCCCGCCGATTTTGCCTTCGCGATCAATCTCTCGGCCGATGACCTGCATACGCCGGCGACCGTGGAGGCGCTTCGACGGCTGCTGCGCGATGCAGAGCCAGGCCTCCAGAACCTCGTCGTCGAACTCACGGAGCGCAGCCTCGTCGATGTCGAGCAGGCGCGCAGTGTGATCGAGCAGATTCGCTCACTGGGCGTCAGGGTAGCGATCGACGATTTCGGCACCGGCTATTGCAGCCTGTCGTACATCGCCCAACTCAAGGTCGACTTCATCAAGATCGACAAGCTGTTCGTGCATGCGCTGGGGACAGACTCGCCAACGAGCTCGGTCGCGGGCCTGGTCATCGAACTGGCACGCGACCTTGATCTGCACACGGTTGCCGAAGGGATCGAGACGGAGGAACAGGCTGGAATGCTGCGCTCGCTCGGCGTCGATTTCGGACAGGGCTGGGTTTTTGGGGCGCCCATGACGCTGGAGGATTTGCTGGTGCAAGTGCGGGCGGAGCGTACGGCCATCCTTCACAAGGCCGTGGCGGCCTGACGCTCGCCTCTAGTAGATCCCGCCCTGATCGCCGGCGAAGTCGCGGCTCTGCTCGGCGGCCCGCGTACGCTCGGCAGCGAGGCGGGCACCTTCCTCGTCTGGCTTGATTTCGTCGGTACGGATCGAGCGGCGCGGCTCGCTCTCGGGCTTGAACGCCTCCCAGATGATTGCCGTCAGCGGGTCATCGGCGGGCCAGCCGCCACCGAAGATGCGCTTGCCGGTCTGGCGTTCGATGCGGACCATGCGGATGCCTGGCGGTGCGAAGAAGGGCGTCTTGGGCATGTCCTTGATGATCGGCTCCATCGCCTCGCGCCAGATCGGCACGGCGATGGTCGAGCCCTGCGCATAGCCGCCCAGATTCCGCGGCTGGTCGTAGCCGACATAGAGGCCCGCCACGATGTCGGGCGTGCCGCCCATGAACCAGACGTTGGTCGGGCCGTTGCTCGTGCCGGTCTTGCCGAACAGCGGCCGGTTCATGTCGCGCAGGCGAACCGCCGTGCCGCGCTGGATGACGCCCTCTGCAATATGGACGACCTGGTAGGCCGTCATCGGATTCATCAGCTGCTTGCCGGTCGGCGTGAAGCGCGGCATCGGCTTGCCGTCCCAATCCGGCATCGCGCAATTCTGGCAGGCGCGCCAGTTGGCCGGCCAGATCACCTTGCCATTGCGGTCCTGCACATAGTCCATGAGCTTGGGGGTCAGCGCGCGGCCGTGATTGGCCAGCACCGCATAGGCGTTGACCATGCGCTCGACCGTCGTTTCGCCCGCGCCCAGTGCGTTGGCGAGATAGGGCGGATAATTGCCGATGCCCATGTCGCTGATCGTCTTGACGACGCGCGGCATGCCGATCTGGGCGGCCGTGCGCACGGTCATGAGGTTTCGTGACTGCTCGACGCCCCAGCGCATCGTGTGCGGCCCGGAGCCGCCCTTGTTGTCGAAATTCTTGAAGCATTTCTGGCCGAGGCCCGCGCCCTGCCAGACGCAGAAGGGGCCATCGATGATGATCGAGGCCGGCGTCATGCCGCTGTCGAGCGCCGCGGCATAGACGAAGGGCTTGATCGTGGAACCGGGCTGGCGCTCGGCTTGCGTCACGCGGTTGTAGGAAGAGAGGCGCGCATCGAAGCCGCCTTGCATGGCGTAGACGCGGCCATTGTGCACGCCCTCGATCATCATGCCGCCGGAGACGGCCGGAATGCTGCGCAGCACGTAGCTGTCGCCTTCCTTCTTGACCGCAATCACGTCGCCCGGCGCCAGCATGCGAAAGGCCGAGGTCGCCGTACCGCGCCGGGGCATCTGCGCGCCCGATGCCGGGAGCACGCCGCGCCGTCCGTCGACGAAGCCGAGGGTCGCAGCGTCCGCGCCCTTCTCGATGACGGCGGCGATGCTCCATTGCTCAAAATCGAGGCCGAGATTGGCCGCGGCGAGTTCAGCCTGCCATTTCGCGACGTTGATGCGGCGAATCGGGCCGGTCCAGCCCCGGCCGCTGTCGTAGCGCAACAGGCCGTTGCGCAGCGCCTTGGCGGTGAGATCCTGCATCTTGGGATCGATCGGCGAGCGCACCCACAGGCCACCGGCATAGACGCTGTTGGGACCCGTCTCGGCATTCTCGCCGAACAGCGCGATCAGCCGGCGGCGGATCTCTTCCGTATAATAGCCGCCGATGCGCTGGTAGCTGGTGCCGCGCATCGCGACCGTGCCGAGCGGCTGCGCAACGGCCTTGTCGTGCTGCGCCTGGTTGATGAAGCCGTTCTTGAGCATCTCGCCCAGCACCCAGTTCCGCCGCTCGAGCGCGCGGTCCATGTGGACCTCGGGGCGGTAATTGCTCGGGCCCTTGGGCAGGATCGCGAGATAGGCGGCCTCATGCAACTGGAGCTGCCCGACGTCCTTGTCGAAATAGGCGCGTGCCGCCGCCTGCACGCCATAGGCGTTCCGGCCCAGGAAGATCTGGTTGAGATAGAGCTCGAGGATCTGCTGCTTGGTCAGCACGCCCTCCATGCGCCAGGCGAGGATCGCTTCCTTGAGCTTGCGCGAATAGCTGACCTCGTTGCCGACCAGCAGGTTCTTGGCGACCTGCTGAGTGATGGTCGAGGTGCCGCGCGGCGTCGAACCGCTCATCGCGCCTTCCGCGGCGGCGCGGACGAGGCCGGGAAAGTCGAGTCCATGATGGCTGAAGAAGGTCTTGTCCTCGGCCGAGAGATAGGCATTCACCAGCATCGGCGGGAAGTCGCTATACTGGAGCTGGACGCGACGCTCACGCGCATAGCTGTAGACCGGCTCGCCGTTCACGTCGCGCACGACGGTCGGCAGCGGCGGCTGATAGTCGAGCAGCGAACGGGCATCGGGCAGGCCGCGGGCGAAGAGCAGCCAGAACAGGAACCAGGCGGCGAGGAAACCGCCGGCCGCGATCATCAACCAGCGCCAGCGCCGACGGCTCCAGAGCGACTGGAAACGATCTCTTGCCGATGCAATCAGGTCGTGACGCCGAAGGATGATCCGCATGGGTCCACTGGCGGGCTCGTTCATGCCAGCGCCCTAGCCGAGTATCGCCGGGGAGAAAACCGCTTTTGCGGCGAACGGCCGGGCCGACATCCCGTCAGCGCGGCAAACCTGCGTTGGGGCCTTTGTCGAGCGTTGCGATGTAAATGGCGATCGCGCGCGCGGCCGCCTGCGCGAGCCGGCGACGGCCCTCGACGCTACGCAGGCGCTCGGCCTCGTCGTCATTGCTGATATAGCCGGTCTCGAAGAGCACGGAGGGCGTGTCGGGTGCGCGCAGCACGACCAGCGCGGCGCGGCGATGCCAGGGCGTGCGGAAGGAGACGGCGGGCGCGGTCTCGCGATGCAGGAGCTCCGCGAACTTGGCCGAAGCGGTCATGGTCTCGCGCTGCATGAGATCGATCAGGATCGACGAGACGGCGGAGCTCTTGTTCGAGAGGTCTATGCCGCCCAGGATATTGGCGCGGTTCTCGCGCGCGGCCAGCCGCTCGGCCTCGGCGTCGGAAGCGACGTCGGAGAGCGTGTACACGGTCGCGCCATGGGCGCCGGTCTCTTCCGAGGCGTCGGCATGGATCGAGATGAAGAGCGCCGCTCCCATGTCTCGGGCGAGTCCGAAGCGTTCCTCCAGCGCCAGGAAACTGTCGTCCTCGCGGGTCATCGCGACGCGGACGCGCCCGCCTTTCAGCAATTCGTCTCGCAATGTCGCCGCCACCGCCAGCGTCACGTCCTTTTCCATCGCGCCGGACTTGTTGTTGCGGGCGCCGGGGTCGTGCCCGCCATGGCCCGGATCGATGACGATGAGCGGCCGTGACGGATCGCTGGGGCCGTGGATCTTCGGGATGGGCGGGCCTTCGGTGATTGGCGGCATGCGGACGCTCAGGCCCACATTGCGCGGCGGCCGCTTTGCCATGGCCGCACTGCCCGGCAGGCGCATGTCCTGCGGGTGCACGGGTGATGACAGGAGCGCGAGTGACGCAGCCAGGATCAGCATGGGCATCCTGATGCCGCGACTGACCTGTCTCCGTCCAGTCCTAACGCTTTTTGCGGCGCAAGGCTGTGATCGGCTGGAGCTTTTCGCCGTTGCCCTTCAGGTCAAGCCCTGCTAGCGCTAACCAGTCCGGCTCGTCTGCCGCTCTGCCAAGCGGAACGGTGGTCAGGGACGGACGGATACATCGCCCGGGGACTTTCCGCTTATGGGCGATAACACAGGTTGATGTTGCATGGGGCAGAGCTTGAACCGGCCAGGGCGCGCTGTAGCGAACGCGGCGCCTTGGGCGATTTGCAAGCCCGCCGGCATGAATGCCGGAACTGTCCTTGCAGCAGACACGCAGCTCACAACTGAAACCCGGGACCTGCGAAGGCCGCTCCGCAAGACGGCGCGCCTGATCGCCCGTCCCCCAATTGCACCGGGTCGTGCCGCATCCCTCAGGGACGCAGCCGCACCCGGCTGGAGAAATTTGAATGACAATGCGTATGTTGATCGATGCGCGCCACCGGGAAGAGACCCGGGTCGCGGTCGTGACGGGGAACCGGATCGAGGAGTTTGATTTCGAGTCCGCCGAGCACAAGCAGCTCAAGGGAAATATCTATCTCGCCAAGGTGACGCGCGTGGAGCCATCGCTCCAGGCGGCCTTTGTCGATTATGGCGGCAACCGCCACGGTTTCCTTGCCTTCTCGGAAATCCACCCGGATTATTACCAGATCCCCCGCGAGGATCGCGAGGCGCTGCTAGCCGAAGAAGCGCAGCACGCCGCCGAGGAAGCCGCGCTGCGCGCCGACGATGACGACGATGACGACGATGAGGTCGTCGATCACGCCGGCTCGGTCGAGGAAATGGATCGTCCCGCCCACGATGACGATGAGGACGAGGGCTCGCCGGATGCCGAAAACGGCGAAGAGAATGGCGAGCGCCGCCGGCCCCGTGGCCGCAGTGGCGGCAACGACCAGGCGGCCGACGAAATTCGCCGCAAGCGCATGGCACTGCGCCGCCGCTACAAGATCCAGGACGTCATCAAGCGCCGCCAGGTGCTGCTCGTCCAGGTCGTCAAGGAAGAGCGCGGCAACAAGGGCGCGGCCCTCACCAGCTATCTGAGCCTTGCCGGCCGCTATTGCGTGCTCATGCCCAATACCAGCCATGGCGGCGGCATCTCGCGCAAGATCAGCAATGCCTCGGACCGCAAGCGCCTGAAGTCCATCATCGCGGACCTCAAGCTGCCCAACAGCATGGGCTGCATCGTCCGCACGGCCGGCCTCTCGCGCACCAAGGTCGAGATTCGCCGCGACTTCGACTATCTCGCCCGCCTCTGGGACGAGATTCGCGAGACCACGCTGAAGTCCGGCGCGCCGGCGCTGATCCACAATGACAGCGATCTCATCAAGCGCGCGATCCGCGACATCTATCATCGCGACATCGACGAGGTGATCGTCGAGGGCGACGAGGGCTATCGCCAGGCCAAGGACTTCATGAAGCTCCTGATGCCGAGCCATGCCCGGCGCGTGAAGCAATATGCCGACGCGGTCTCGCTGTTCCAGCGCTTCGGCGTCGAGGACCAGCTTGCGGCCATGTATAATCCGGTCGTGCAGCTGAAGTCCGGCGGCTACCTGGTCATCAACCCGACCGAGGCGCTCGTCTCGATCGACATCAACTCGGGCCGTTCGACGCGCGAGCATAATATCGAGCAGACGGCGACCGCGACCAATCTGGAGGCGGCCCGCGAAATTGCTCGCCAGCTGCGTCTGCGCGACATGGCAGGCCTCGTCGTCATCGACTTCATCGACATGGAGCACAGCTCCAATATCCGCAAAGTCGAGAAGGCGATGAAGGAAGCGCTCAAGGACGACCGCGCGCGCATCCAGGTGGGCCGGATCTCCGGCTTCGGCCTCATGGAGATGAGTCGCCAGCGTCTGCGCACGGGCGTGCTCGAAGCCTCGACGCGCGCTTGCCCGCATTGCGAGGGCACCGGCCTCGTCCGCACGGCTTCGTCGGCGGGCCTCTCGGCCCTGCGTCTGCTCGAGGAAGAGGCGGCACGCGGCCGCGGCAGCATCGTGACGCTGCGCGCCAGCCAGGAGGCTGCCTTCTTCGTCCTCAACACCAAGCGGCGTGAGCTCGACGAGATCGAGCGGCGCTATGGCGTGACCATCGTCATCCTGCCCGATGGCGAGGTCGAGGGCGCGCGCATGTCGGTCGAGGCCAGTGGGCCGAAGCCGACCATGCAGGTCAGCTACGCGCCGATCGTCGACGAAGAGCCCGAGGACGAGATCGAAGAGGTCGAGGACGAGGAAGAAGAGGAAGAGGACGCCGATGAGCGTCCCGCCCAGCGCGCGCGCCGTGACGATCGTGGCGAGGATCGCGGCGAGGGCCGCAACAAGCGCAAGCGCCGCCGCCGCGGCCGCCGCGGCCGTCGCGACGACGAGGATCGTGGTCCCGAGGCTGAAGGCGCCGAAGCCGCCGAATCCGAAGGTGATGACGAGAGCGAGGGCGAACGCACCGGGTCCGAAGGCACTGAGTCCGAAGCTAGTGCCGAGAGCCAGGCGCGCCGCAGCCGTCGCGGCCGTCGCGGCGGACGTCGCCGCCGGGGCGGAAACGGTGCTGTTGAAGCCCATGAAGCGACTGAAAACGCAGCCGAATCAGGCGGCGATGTTGTTGAGGCCGAGACGCCCGCTGCGGAACCCGAGGAGGCGCCTCGCAAGAGCCGCCGCCGTCCGCGCGCCCGCAAGGACGAGTCGTCCACCGTCGAAGCCGAAGCGCAGGCCGACGCTGAAAGCGTTCCGGTCGAGGTTTCGGCGGAACTGACCGAGGCGCCGGCCGAAGAGGCCGCGCCGGCCAAGAAGCCGTCGCGCCGCAAGGCCGCTGCCAAGGCCGCGCCAGAGCCCGAAGCCATGCCCGATGCCGTGGCTGAGGTCGTGGAGGAAGCGGCGCCCGCCAAGAAGCCCGCACGCCGCAAGGCGGCTGCGAAGGACGCAGCGCCAGCCAATGGCGACGCGACCGTCTCTAGCGAGCCGGTGATGATCGCCGAGGCGGGCGAAAACGATGCCGATGACGACGGTTCGCCACGCCGCGGCTGGTGGCAGCGCACCTTCGGAAACTGATGTCGTGTCAGGCGGGGTTCAGGCTGTTTCGCGCATAGCGCAGGCCATGCCGAACCCCGCCCGCGCATCCATGCGCAAGCTCTTGTCACGTTTTCTCGCCTTGGCGGCGCTCTGCGGCCTGCTGTCGTCGCAGGCTGCTGTCGCCCAGTCGATCTTGCGCGACGCGGAGACCGAGGCGCTGATCCACGATGCGTCGGCACCGCTCATCAAGGCAGCAGGCCTGGACGAGAAAAATGTCCAGATCCTGACGATCAACGATCCCAGCATCAATGCCTTCACGGCGGGTGGCCAGATCGTCTGGGTGCTGAGCGGCCTGATCGGCGAGGCCGACAATCTCAACCAGCTGCAGGGCGTCATCGCCCACGAGCTTGGCCATATCGAGGGCGGGCATATCATCCGCTCGACGGAGGGCATCAAGCAATCGATGGCCATCCAGCTCGTGACCATGCTGCTCGGAGCGGCGGCCATTGCGGCTGGCGGCGGCGAAGCCGGCATGGGCATCATGGCAGCGGGTCAGCAGGCCGCGATCGGCAAGTTTTTGGCCTTCAGCCGTGAGCAGGAAGCCAGTGCCGATGCCGCGGCAGCGCGCTACATGTCCACCGCCCATATCAGCTGCAAGGGCTTTCTGGAATTCTTCAAGAAGCTCCAGAACATGGAGTATCGCCTCTACCTGAACGTCGACGATTACGGTCACGACCACCCGGTCAGTGCGGACCGCATCGCGACGCTCAAGCAGGTCTGCGAGAGCGATCCAGCCTGGAACAGGAAGACGGATCCTGTCCTGGAGGCGCGCTTCCAGCGGGTGAAGGCGAAGCTCATCGGCTTTGCCGGCGAGGCCAAGCGCACATTGCAGCTCTATCCGCTGACCGACCAGTCGATCCCCGCCCATTATGCGCGCGCCTTCGCCTATCATAAGACCGCCTATCCCGAGCAGGCCTTTTCCGAGGCGGATGCCCTTTTGAAGGCGCTTCCCGACGATCCCTATTTCCTCGAAATGAAGGGGCAGATGCTGCTTGAGTCGGGCAGGCCGCGCGACGCGATCCCGCCGCTGCGCGAGGCCGTGGCGCGATCGAACAACCAGCCGCTGATCGCGACCCTGCTGGGCCATGCGCTGGTCGCTACCGAGGATAATCAATATCTCGACGAGGCCGAGCAAGTGCTGCGCTCATCGGTGATCCGGGACACGGAAAATCCGTTCGCATGGTACGTTCTAGGTACGGTCTATGCCCGCAAGGGCGATACGGCGCGGGCCGCGTTGGCCAGCGCCGAACAATATCAACTGAACGGGCAGGACGGGCAGGCCCTGCGCTTTGCGCAGCTGGCGCTTGCCGGCATTCCGGCCGGCTCGTCGGACTATCTGCGCGCGCAGGACATAGCCATGACCACGCGCGCGTCCATGGAGAAGGGCAAGAAGAGATGACCGAGACACGCGGCCGACAATCAGGGTCGATGCTCCGGGCTGTGCGGGCACTTGCGGGCGCAGTGCTGACGCCGAGCGGTGCCGCCTGGGCACGGCCGACGCGCCGCACCGGGCGGATCGCCCTGGTCGGGCTTCTGGCCGTTGGCGGCGCTGCCGCCGCTTACGCCGCCAGCCAGCCGGCCAGCCTTCCTGCCGGCGACAAGGCGGCGATCGAGGCGGTGGTTCGCGACTATATTCTCGAACATCCCGAGATCGTGCGCGAGGCGATGGTCAAGCTGGAGACGAAGCGCGTCGCCAGTCTCGTCGAGGCCAATCGCTCATCGCTCGAAACGCCTTATGCCGGCGCCTGGGAAGGCGCGGCAAAGCCCGAGGTCACGCTGGTCGCGTTCATGGATTATGCTTGCGGCTATTGCCGTGCGACGGTCCCGACCATTGCCCGCCTGCTCAAGGAAGATCCGGGCCTGCGCGTGGTCTATCGCGAACTGCCGATCATTTCCGAGGCCAGCGTGCCCGCCGCGCGGGTCAGCCTCCTGGCCGCCGAAGCCGGGCGTTTCCCTGCCTTCCATGCCGCCATGTATGCCGAAGACGGGGTCGATAATGAGACGATCCTCGACGCGGCCAGGAAGGCCGGACTGGATATGGAGAAGGTGAAGGCGGAACTGGGCAACCAGACCCGTAACCCGGCCTTCGCCGCGAACATCAAGCTCGCGCAGAATCTCGAGGCCGAGGGCACGCCGCTGCTCGTCGTCGGCGACCAGGTCTTCTATGGCGCAGTCAGCTACGAGACGCTCAAGGGCGCGATCGACAAGGCGCGCAAGCCGGGCTGATTTCCAATGTCCGGAAAAAGTTGGAGGTCCCCCCTGCTGCCAAGGGGGGACCTCCCTTTACGCGCCACCCGATGACCCGGACGGTGGGTCAAGCGGCTCGCAAAGTTTTCTCTACTCCTGCCCCCTAGCGCCGGGTCTTGATCCCGAGCAGCGCATAGAGCGGGCAGAAGTTGACTAGGGCAGTGACCAGCGGAATGACGCCGATCCATCCCCAAGGCGTGCGCGGTCCGACGAAGACCAGCGCAATGAGGACAAGGCCGATGATGATCCTCAGGATCTTGTCAGGCGTTCCGATATTGGCAGCCATCGGCCCAGCTCCTCTCCAAACTTCTGGGAGCAGGTTATGGCGCGCGTGGGTGGCTCGCCTTGATCGAAGTCAAGAACGCGAACGCCGCCTCAGTTTTTGAGCCGAAGCACGTAGATGAGCGGCCAGTTCTTGCCGGTCACGTAAAACAGGTCGGTCTTTGCATCCCAGGCGATGCCGTTCAGCACCATGTCGGGATTGCGGCTATGCCTGGAAACCAGGGCGGCGAGATTGATCCAGTCGGCAATGGCGCCGCTCTTCGGGTCGATCTTCGCGATGAGCGGCGAATACCAGACGTTGGCGTACACGAAGCCGTTCACCCATTCGAGTTCGTTCAGATAGGTGACCGGCTGCTTCTGCCAGGTGACAGAGACCGTGCCGGTGGGCTTCAGCGTTTCGGGATCGAGAAAGCGCAGGCTCGATGAGCCGTTGCTCATGATCAGTCGCTTGCCGTCGGTGGTGAAGCCCCAGCCCTCGCCGTCATAACGGAAGCTGGACAGTTTCTTGAATGTGCCGCGCTGCCAGACGAAGCCCTCGCCGTTTTGCCAGGTCAGGCTGATCAGCTTGTCTTTCCAGGGCACGATGCCCTCGCCGAAATATCGCGATTCAAGCGCGACCTTGCGCACGATCTTGCCGGTGGCGAGGTCCATGGCGCGAATGTCGGATTCGCCATTGAGGCCGGTGCTCTCGTAGAGCAGGCCATCAGCGACGAAGAGCCCCTCGGTGAAGGCGCCGGTATCGTGCGGGATCGTCTTGACGACCTCCCACGGGATGTCGGCGCGCGCGGCGGTGCCGCAGAGCAGCAGCAGAAGCGCCAGCAAGCGCACGAAGACTGCGCGAATCATCAAGCGGCGGGTGCTTCGGCGATGGCGCTGGCGAGCCAGGCGGGGAGGTCGATGCCGGCGAGTGTGTCGACCGGTCTGTGGTCGAGCGCGAGGCCAAGATCGGGCCAGGCAACGCGCTGGCGCGCCGGGTCCGACCGGTCGATCGGCAGGACAACGAGGCGCCGATTGACCTTGTTGCGGTAATGCATGCGCGCGGTGTTCTCCTGGCCGACATAGCAGCCCTTGGCATAGTCGACGCCGTGCAGCTCCTCGGCATTGCATTCCAGCCAGAGCGTCTTGTCCTCGCCGAGTTCCGCGACGCCCTCGGTTACGCCGAGGCGCAGCCGGTGAAGGCGGAAATCCGCGGAAGCGTCGCCTTCGTTGGCGGGGGCCAACCAGCGCCAGCCCAGATCGGAGAGCCGTGGGTCGGGCGCTGCCTCCGGTTCCTCGTCGAGGCTCCAGTGCACGGCGAGGCCGGGTTCGAGGGCAATCGTCACCGGGCGACGCAGGCGATAGATCGCCAGCCGCCGGATCAATGCCTCGGCGCGGCTCGCTTCGCAGTCGATCAGCACGTCCTCGGGCTGCGCGGGATCGACCCAGAGGATCATGTCGAACAGGGCCTTGCCCTGCGGCGAGAGCAGCCCCGCCCAGCGCGGAGCCTCGACGATGAGGCTGAGCGTGTCCTGCGTCAGCAGGCCCTGGAGGAAAGCGCGCGCGTCCACCCCGCCAATGCGGACAAGAGCGCGGTCGTGAAGGGTGGTCGGATGCATGGGACTTAGGTAGGGGAGCAGAAGCAATCAGCCAAGAGAGGCTTCATCATGGCACGCACCTATGACCTCATCCTGAACGGCGGAACGGTGCATTTGCCGGGTGGACCGGCGTTGACCGACGTCGGCGTGATCGCCGGCAGGATTGCGGCGATCGGCACGAATCTTGGCGACGCGGGCGAAGTGATCGACTGCACGGGTCTCGATGTCCTGCCGGGCGTCATCGACAGCCAGGTCCATTTCCGCGAGCCGGGGCTGGAACATAAGGAAGATCTCGAATCCGGCAGTCGTGCGGCGGTGCTCGGCGGCGTGACGGCCGTGTTCGAAATGCCGAACACCAATCCCAACACCGATACCGCCGAGCGCGTGCGCGACAAGCTCGCTCGCGCCCATCACCGCATGTGGTGCGACCATGCCTTCTATGTCGGCGCGACCGGCGACAATGCGGAGCAGCTGGCCGAGCTCGAGCAGATCCCAGGTACGGCAGGCGTCAAGATCTTCATGGGCGCCTCGACCGGCAGCCTGCTCGTTGCCGAGGACGAAGCGCTCGCGCGGGTCCTTGCGCATGGCAAGCGGCGCGTCGCGATCCATGCCGAGGACGAGGCGCGAATGAATGCCCGCAAGGAGGTCCGGGTCGAGGGTGACCCGTCGAGTCATCCGGTCTGGCGCGACGACGAGAGCGCGATGCTGGCGACCCGACGCATTGTGAAGCTCGCGCGCGAGGCGCGGCGGCGTATCCATGTCCTGCATGTAACCACGCCGGCGGAGCTTGAGTTCCTCGGCCAGAACAAGGATGTCGCGACCTGCGAAGTGACGCCGCAGCATCTCACGATGGCGGGCGAGGATGTTTATCCGCGCCTCGGCACCTATGCGCAGATGAACCCGCCGATTCGCAGCGGCGCGCATCGCGACGGGCTTTGGCACTGGCTGAACCAGGGTGTGCCGGACGTGCTCGGCTCGGACCACGCGCCGCACACCAGGGAGGAAAAGGCCAAGCCCTATCCAGCGTCGCCCAGTGGCATGCCCGGTGTGCAGACGCTGGTGCCGCTGCTGCTCGATCATGTCGCGGCGGGACGACTCACCCTTCAACGCTTTATCGATTTGACCAGTGCCGGGCCGCAGCGCATCTTCGGGCTGGTTGGGAAGGGGCGGATCGTGCCGGGCTATGATGCTGACTT
>DASWYL010000056.1:0-17418 GCA_036404995.1 Sphingobium sp.
TGGTCCGGCTCGCGGGGCAGCCTTTCGCCGCCATAGTCGGGGACCGAGCCGTCCTCGTCGTCCATGTCTTCCTCGCCGTCGAAGGCGCTCATGTCGATCCGGCCGCTCTTGTCCATGTCGGTCATATGGTCGACCACGTCCTGCACGTCGTCGGGGATGATCTGCGCGGGATTGCTGCGCCCGCCATGCTCGCTGCCCTCGCCTTCGCGCGGGCGGATGCCGCGGAACAGCGCGTCGTCCGCGACCGTCTGGGCCTGGGTCTCCGCGTCGTCCTGCTCGGCATTCTGCGTGTCGGGATCGTTGATGTCGGGCGCGCGGCCCGTCTCTTGCTGCGTCATGGCATCGACTCCTCGTTCGGCGATTGCATCATTCTATCACGGCTGGAGGTCGCGCGCTTGACCCGTATCAACCGCTCGGCGCGCGATGCCACCGCTCCCGCGAAAAAGGGCCGGGGATTGCGCCCCGGCCCCCACGCCAGTGGGTTGCATGTCCGCTCACTTGGCGTCGATGGCTTCCGATCCGGCCTCGCCGACGGATTCGATGTCCCGGCCCACGCCCTTCACCGTCGCGCACGCGCTCAGCACGAGCGACGCGCCGATGACCAGGGCGTAAAATGCTTTCATTCGCATGGCATTTGTCCGTTCTCTTCACATGATGACTGGCGGAGAAACGCGCGGGAACCCGTTTGGTTGCCGGGGCTGGCGGCACGAACGCCTGGCCGCTTTGGGCCTGAAATGCCGTCGCGGGCATGCTATAGCGACTCGCCTGCCATATGCCCCGAACGCAGCGGAGAGCCCTATGGATGCCATCGATTTCGCCGACCATGTAAAGGAGCTGCACGCGCTCCAGAACAAGATTATCGCCTTTCCCGAGGAGGATTGGCACCGCGAGCGCGACCGTGTCGCCGAGCTCCAGAAACTGATTGCCGACGAAGCGCGAAAGCGCGCTCCCGCCTGATCCCTTCACCGTTCGTCGCATTGTCCGCGGGAACCGGAACGTCGGAGCGCCCCGTGCGATTTGCGGTCACCCCTTCAGCTGGAGTTCGCACCCCATGACCCCCGTCACGCTCGACGACCGCAAGAAGGAGCTGCGCGCGCTGCTCGACACGATCAAGGCCCATCCCGAACATGACTGGACGCAGGCGCGCGAACGCATCCGCATCCTCAACGAGATGATCGCCGGACACGAGGATCGCCACGAACGCGCTTGAGACGCACGCCTTACCGCCCTTCCGCCCCGTCCCGCCGCAGGGCCGGGGGCACAGGCGCATAAAGACACTGTTCCATGCCCGCCCACCCATGCCATAGGCGGCGTGTCGCGGAGAGGAAGGGACGGGGAACGTCATGACGAGAGAGCGGAGCGAGCGGATTGCCGTGCGGTTGCTGTCGGCTGCCGCCGTGCTGGCCATTGCCGGCTGCGGCCCGAAGACGCCGCCGCCCAAGGTCGCGAATATCGTCGTGCCGCTCCCGCAAAATATGGAGGCGATGGCCACCGCGCCTGTCGTCGCGCCGCCCGAGCCGATTCCGCCGAGCCTGGTGACGGCGAGCCGAGGCGAGGATCTCTGGCACCTGCGCTCGGCGCTCAATGTCGCGGCGCTGATCTGCGACCCCAAGGTCTACACCTCGCTGGTGCCCAACTATAATCGCCTGCTCACCACCCACAAGGCCCTGCTGACCGCCGCGGTGCAGACCGAGCTCGATCAGTTCAAGACCGTCGACAAGAAGAAGTGGCAGGCGCTCTACGACAGCCACATGACCAAGATTTACAACCAATATTCGCTGACCCAGCAGCGCGCCAAATATTGCGACAAGGCGACGCAGCTCGCCGGCATTGCGGGCGACCTGACCGCCGAGGATCTTTCCGGCCAGGCGACCGCGATGATCTTCCGGCTCAACCTTGCCGGCGAGATCAACCAGGCGCTGCTCGGTTGGGGACCGCCGGGTTCGCCGGTCGCGCTGGCGCCGACGCCCGGCGCAAACGCGACAACGGCGGTGGTTCGGCCCGCCTCATCGGGCGCGGTTGTCCAGGCTGTACCGACCGCCAGCCGCTAGATTGCGGCCTGCCACTGCCGGATCGCGTCGATCGGCCAGGCAAGCATGAGCACATTGAGCGTCAGATTGTCGCGAATGAGCACCAAAGTTGCTATTTCGGCGGCCACCGCGAGCGCTAGCGTGACCTTCCAGGGCAGCTTTTGGGCCATTCCGAAGCCGATCGCCATCATCAGAACATCGCTCATGCTGTTGAGGACGGAATCCCCCGTATATCCGATCGCGATCGTCGCCGCGCGATAGCGGTCGATGATGATCGGCGAGTTTTCCAGCAGTTCCCAGCCGCACTCGATGGCCACTGCGATCAGCAGCCGCCAGTGCACCGCCAGTTTCGGCAGCGCGAAGCGCAGCAGTGCGTAGAAGATCATGCCATGGATGATGTGGCTGAAGCTGTACCAGTCGGCCAGTTGCTGCGAATTGTCCGGCGTCTTGACGCCGCCGGCCCATAGCCTGACCTGCCCGCAGGTGCAGATCCACACCCGCCCCATGGCATGCAGCGTGAATGCCACCGCCGCCAAAACGACGGTAATTGCGCAGCCCGCGCGGAAAGCGCCTGCGCGCGTCGCGCGCGCCACCGGCCTCACTTGTTGATGGCGTCCTCGCCCGCCTTGCCGACAGATTCGATATCGCGCCCGAGGCCCTTGACGGTCGCGCAGCCCGCCAGCAGCAGAGCAGCGCCCGCGAGAGCAGCAATGAGAAGCGAGGCTTTCATAGACGATCCTTCCTTCGATCTTTTCCCGGTTCCCGCAGCTTTTCCATAGTCGGAAACCAAGCGCAATGACCGTGCGTCGCCGCATAGACGCCACGCCCCCGATTGACGCGGCGCGCAACTTTGGGCAACAGCGGCCATGGCCGAAAGCGACCCGATCATTGCCCAAAACTCAGCCAGCGGTTTCCGCCGCCGCGGCGTCCTCTTCGTCCTCTCCTCGCCGTCAGGTGCCGGCAAGTCCACCATTTCGCGCAAGCTCCTTGCCGACGATCCGGGCCTCACCATGTCCGTTTCGGCAACGACCCGCGCTATGCGGCCGGGTGAGAAGGACGGCGTCGACTATCATTTCGTCGACCTGGCAGCCTTCAAGCAGATGGTCGCGGACAATGAATTTCTCGAATGGGCACATGTCTTCGATCATCGCTACGGCACGCCCCGCGCCGCCGTCGACCGCATGCTCTCCGAAGGCAAGGACGTGCTTTTCGACATCGACTGGCAGGGCGCGCAGCAACTCTACCAGATTGCTGGCGGCGATGTCGTCCGCGTCTTCATCCTGCCCCCCTCGATGATCGAGCTGGAGCGCCGCTTGCGCCACCGCGCCACCGACAGCGCGGAGATCATCGATCGCCGTATGGCCCGCGCGCACAGCGAGATCGCCCACTGGGACGGCTACGACTATGTGCTGGTCAACGACGACGTCGAAGCCTGTTTCCGGAATGTCCGCACGATCCTGCACGCCGAGCGCCTGAAGCGCAGCCGGCAGACCGGCCTTATCGGCTTCATCCGCAAGCTGAACACACCGGCCTGAGCCGCACGCCTCAGCCAAACAGTCTCTTTGTAATCTCCGCGACGTGCTTGCCCTGGAAGCGCGCACCTGCCAGTTCGTTCCCGCTCGGCTGCCGGCTGCCATCCGGACCCGCTAGCGTCGAGGCGCCATAGGGCGTGCCGCCGCTTACTTCGCTCATGATGACATTGCCCACAAAGCTGTAAGGAAGGCCGACGATCACCATGCCGTGATGAAGCAAGGTTGTGTGCACTGACTGTATCGTCGTCTCCTGCCCACCATGCTGGCTTGCGGTCGACGTGAACGCCGCGCCGACCTTGCCGATCAGTGCGCCCTTGCCCCAGAGAGCCCCGGTCTGGTCCCAGAAGTTGCGCATCTGCGCCGCCATGTTGCCGAAACGCGTGGGTGTGCCCACGATGATCGCGTCATAGTCGGCAAGATCCGCAGGTGCGGCTGCTGGCGCCGCGTGCTGATGCTCAAGCTTCATGCCCGACGCCTTGGCGATCTCTTCCGGCACCAGCTCCGGCACGCGTTTCACCTCGACCGTGGCGCCCGCAACCTGTCGCGCGCCTTCGGCAACCGCGTTCGCCATGGTCTCGATATGACCATAGCTCGAATAATAGAGGACCAGTATGCGCGCCATAAGACTCTCCTTGTTCTGGCGCCTGTCTAATCAGGGCTTCAGGGCCTCCGCAAGCACCGTGACGTCAATCAGCTTGGCCAGTTCCGCCCGATTTCGTGGCGTGCGCTTGTCCTGCGCGGCCAGCCACTTCTCTTCCTCGACGAGAACGTCCAGCATGTCTGACGGCATGGCGGCGATATAGGCATGATGCTTCCAGCTCCGCTCGACGACCTCAGCCGAATAGCCGCTTGCCTGGACGACAAGCGCCTTGGCGCGCCTGGGATCCTTGCGCAGGTCGGCGGCCGCCTTCACGATCTCGCGCACGAAGGCGACGATCTTGGCGCGACGCCCGGGATCGGCAAGTGCCTCGGCCGTGGTATTCAGGTTGAAGAGCTCCCGGTAAATACCCTTGCCGCTGAACTCGACCGCATCCGGCCCAAGCACCAGCGCGGCATTTTCCACTTCCGGCTCCCAGATGGATACAGCGTCGACCTTCCGGTCCTTCAGCTGTTTCGTCATGTCGCTGATTGGCGTCACCGCAACCGGCGTGATGTCGGCATAGCCGAGACCCGCCTTGCTGAGCAGCAGCGAGACGAAATAGCCGGATGAGGTCGGCGGGATTGTCGCGATGCGCTTGCCCTTGAGATCGGCGATCGTGTTGATGCCCGCCGACTTTCGCGCGACCATGCGATAGAGTCCTTCGGTCACTGTCATGACGATGCGAATATTCGGGTTCTTGACCGAGGCGCGCAGTGCCTGCGTCTCCGCATTGGTCGCCACGTCGGCCAGCCCATCGCTCGTATAGCCAGGCGCGCCCGGATCGCCGGTGAGGTTGTTGACCCCGCCCATTCTGACGGTCGTCCCGCTCCGCTCTGCCGCCAGCAGCACCGGTGCAAGTTCGATGGTCGTGCGATTGCCATAGACCGCGATGGGCGCAGGCTTGTCTTGCCCGTGCGAAGCGCTCGCCCCGAGCAGTGCCAACAGCAGCAGACCACCGATCTTTCCCACCCGCATCGCCTTCTCTCCCTGCCTGTCTTTCCGGCAGGGGTAGTGGGTCGCTGACACTGCGGCAATCACAGAGCGGCAAAAACATGAATCGAAGTTCGATTTTCTCTTGAGGCGGCTTGCGGGCCGGACAAAATCATCGAATGATCGCCCCGCGATTCGCGCAAAAACAAGAAATGGCGCGCTCGGAACAAGATCTCGCAGGAGGGGGACCCATGCCGTCAAGGACACCTTTGCCCAGGCCGATGCACCGGCTGGACTATACTAAGCTCACCGAAGCCCAGATCGGCGCCGCGCTCGCGCCGGTCATCAAGAGTGGTCCGGCCCATGCATCCCCTCTCTCGGACGAGTTCGTCGGACAAACTCTAAAAATCGTCACCGACAAGGCCCTGACGCTGGACTACAGGTTCACCAGCAACAGCCAGCTCACGGTCTCCGAAAATGGCGCCAAGGCCGTCGCCGCCGGCTATGGCGCACTGACGCAGGACGATATCTGCTTCTTTACCCATCTCATCCCCGGCACGCTCCGGGGTTATGCCGTCGTGATCGACAAGCCGACCCGCCGCACGACGGTCTTCGAGGTCTGGTTCGGCGGCTTCACCGACAAGCGCGAGGTGATGCGCGAGATTTACGTGGGCTATGTCGAAAAGGCCGGCGCCGAGGCGCCCAAGGACCGCCACGTCACCACCAACCGCGCCGAGGGCAAGGGCTGGTACTGGAAGCAGGATAATGGCTGGGAGACGATCGATTACTGGTCGACCATCGCCTACACGCATTGGGTGGAGCTGTCCCGCAAGTCAGAAATGGGCTTCTCCGCGCCTGCCGACTATTTGCAGATCAACGAAGATTACTACATCTACACCCGCACAGAGTGCGAGTTCTCGGGCAGCTTCACCATCTATGTGGCGGACCTCAACCGCGCCGAACAGGTCGGCATGCGCCTCGGCTTCGACTGGGGCGACGCGCTCGACTATTATGTTTTCCGTGGCAAGGGCGAGTGGCTCGGCCAGATCGCGCAGTTCGAGAAGCTGGGCGATGTTGCCGGCGGCGCTCTCACCCCCAATCCCAACAGCACCGGCCAGGCCGGCAGCGCAGCCGCGCCAACAGCCAAGGGCGCCCGCGCGGTCTATCGTCCCGCGCGCACCATGGAGAGGCTGAGCAAGGAAGAGGTCGCGGCCGTAAAGACCAGCGTCTTCGCGGGACGTCTCGGCGCGGGTAACGGCACCGGCGGCATGGGCCTGCATGCCCTCCCCGCGCAGGCCTTCCTCGTCGGCAAGAGCTTCACGCTGCGCTACGACAGCGGCCTGGTCATGGACTATAAGGTCAGCAAGACCGACGAGCTGCAGTGGCGCAAGAATGGCGGCGCATGGACCACCGCCATCTACCAGGCCTTTGAGCCGGCGCCCGGCGTCATCCTGTTCGGCCACTTGCTCGAAGGCGAGCCCAATCGCGACGGCCACAGCATCGTGGTCGATTTCGACGCAGGCCTTGTGACCTGCTTCAATGGCTACCTCAACGGTCCTTACATCGCCAACGAGGCGCAGGCGCGCACGTTGTTTGGCGTCGTCGAGATGGAAGGCATCAACACGCCGCTCTACAAGCGCCACCAGCGCACATGGGACCTCGTCGGCCGCGCGATCACGTGGAACTATTCGCCCACCGTCAGCTCCATGCATCTCTATTCGACGCCCAGCACCACCTCGTGGATCATCTTCACGGCGGCGGGCGCTGGCGGCCTCGAATGGAGCGGCCCGGGCGACTTCGTGAAGATCCGCGACGAACTCTATTTCGCCTATTGGCTGGAAGAGGCCTGCAACGGCACGCTTGGAACAATCGTCATCAACATGCGCACCATGCACGATGCGGGCATCGGCTATCATTGCGGCAAGAATGGCGGTCTCAGCATGAGCACGGTCGGCGCACTTGGCCGACATGCCGGCAAGTTCGACGTGAAGCGCTTCTTCGATTCGTCGCGCAAGGCATGAGGAGCAACGACATGAGCGAAGAGAGCAAATCAACCCGCCGCAGCTTCCTCAAGGGCGGCGCCATCGTCGTCGCGCCGCTGGCGACGATCGGAGTCCCGGCAGCCGCAGCGTTGGCCGGCGATGGCGACCGCGACAAGCTGGCCCGGCTTCAGGATGAGAAAGCGATCCGCGACCTGCATGCGAGCTGGCTGCGGCAGGTGAACAGCGGCAACTATGCGGCCGCCGCCCGGCTCTACGCCGATGACAAGGCAAGCTGTGCGCTGGCGGGCATCGCTTCGGTCGCGGCAGACCAGGACGCAGAGGGCCTTGAGTTCGCCCGGGACGGTAAGCACGCTAGCGCAACCTATGCCGCCCATATCGAGGTCGAGACGGCCATCGCGCCGGACCATACGCTCGCCCAGATGCTGCATGCACAAGGCGAGGGCATGGTCCGCACCAGCGAACAGCGCATGCTCAAGGCGGACTATGTCCGCACACCCGACGGCGGCTGGGCGATCGCGAAGCTGGATTTTCAGCGCGCCTGACCCAACCGAATGTCAACTTTGCCTTTCGCTTAACCCTGTGCTCTATCGGCACTGAGCGAGGATCGGCATCCATGCCATCGGCGGAACGGCCATCCGGCTTCTGAACGGCGACGGTGATGCGGTGCACTTTTCGCTGTCCTACACGCGTTCGCCGATGTGAGAATGCTTGCGGCTCTTTCCTATGGTCTGAATATCAGCCTCCGCCTTGCTGAAAGTTCCGGGCAGATCGGAAAGGGTCTCATCGCGTCCTGACCGCGACTTTCGCAACTTTCGATGCGTTGCGCGCCCACGAAGGATCGGAATCAGCGAAGCAGGCGCCCCAGCAGACTCCTGTCTTTTAAAATCGCCTGCGCGGCATTGTGGCCCGGCGCGCCGGTGACGCCGCCGCCCGGGTGTGTGCCCGATCCGCACATGTAGAGGCCTTTGATCGGCCCGCGATAGTCGCCATGCCCCAGGACCGGGCGCGCGGCCCACAGCTGATCGAGGCTCATGCGCCCATGGAAGATGTCGCCGCCGATCAGGCCGAACTTGCGCTCAAGGTCGAGCGGCGAATGGATCTGCCGGGCGATCACGCTCGCCTTGAAATTGGGCGCATGGTGGTTGACGGTCTCGATGATGTGGTCGGCCGCCGCCTCGCGTTCATCGTCCCAGCTCCGGCCGTCCGGCAGTGCGGACGCGAACTGCTGGCAGAACAGGCTCGCAACATGCGCGCCCGGCGGGGCAAGGCGCTCGTCTACCGTCGACGGGATCATGATTTCCACGATCGGCTTCTTCGACCAGCCATGGACTTTCGCGTCTTCGAAGGCTTGGTCCATATAGTCCATGCCAGGCGCGATGATGATTCCGGCCGCGTGATGCTCTGCTTGCGCCTTGCCGGGCAACACAGAGAAATCGGGCAGTTCCGAGAGCGCAACGTTCATGCGGAAGGTCCCGGAGCCAGTCTTGTAGCCAGCGATCCGCCTGTTGAAGTCGGCGGGCAGATCGGATGCGTCGACCATGTGCCGAAAGAGCAAGGCAGGTCCGACATTTGCTGCAATGAGCGGCGCAGCAATTTCCTCGCCCGACTGCAACAAGACGCCCGCAACCTTGCCACCATCCACCAGCAGTTTAGCGACCGGCGCCTCCAGGCTGATCTCAACGCCCGCATCCTGGCATGCTGCAGCCATGGCCTGTGTAATCGCGCCCATGCCCCCGACGCTATGGCCCCATGCGCCGGGCTTGCCGTTCACCTGGCCGAAGACGTGATGCAGCAGGACATAGGCGCTGCCGGGCGTCGAGACGCCGGCAAAGTTGCCCACCACGGCGTCGAAGGCGAAGGCAGACTTGATGTGATCGTTCTCGAACCAGCCATCGAGAAAGTCGCGGGCCGACTTGGTGAAGATGTCGAGCAGGTCGCGCTGCGTCTCGATTGCCATCCTGGCGAGTGACCAGCCCTGCTTGGCCAGCGCGCCCAGTGCCGGGATCCCGCCGCCAGCATTGGGCGGCGCTTTGAGCGCCAGCTCGCGCAATAGGTTGGCGACCTTGCCGAGCGCAGCGTCATAGGCGGGAAAGGCCGCCGCATCCTTCTTCGAGAAGCGGGCGAACTCCGCCTGCGTCCGCTCCATGCCGCCGCCGAGCTTCAGATAAGTATCCGGGAAGGGAAAGAAGTTGGAGAGGGTCCGTTCGATGACGCGATAGCTGCGATCGTGCAGCTTCATGTCCGCGATTACCTTGGGCTGCAGCAGGCTTACCGTGTAGCTCGCGGTCGAATTGCGGAAGCCGGGATGGAATTCCTCCGTCACCGCCGCGCCGCCGACAATATGCCGCTGCTCCAGCACGCGCACCTTCATGCCCGCCCGGGCGAGATAGAAGGCGCAGACGAGACCGTTATGTCCGCCGCCGATGATGAGGGCGTCGTAGCGCGCGGTCATGACTGCTTTGTCGATGCGGCAAGCATGGACCAGAGTCTATGCGCGGAACGAACGCGCGGCAACGGCCCTGCAATTGCCCGTCAGCTCAATACCGCCTCGATGGTCCGCTTGAGCTGGAGCGGCGACACCGGCTTGAACAACAGGCCAGCGGGATGGTCCTCGTTGATGCGCGCGATGGTCATATCCTCTCGCGACCCCGTCAGAAAGATGACGGGAATCTTGATGTTGCGGTGGATTTCCATGGCGGCATCGACTCCGTCCCTCTCGCCATCCAGGCGCACGTCCATCAGGACAAGGTCGGGCCGATGCTTTGTCGCGTGCGCAACCGCCGCCTCCGCGGTCGTGGCGAAATCACACACGTCAATGCCCATCGCCTCCAGTTGCACGCGAAGGCCCTCGGCGATCAGGAACTCGTCTTCGACGATCAGGGCGCGCGGTCTGTGTTGGCTCATGTCGCTCTCGGCTTCGGAATGAATATCCGCGTCGTCTGGCCCGCTTTTCCCTCCACGATCATGCGTCCTTCAAGCTGACGAAGCAATCCTTGAATCAACCTTTTGCCCAGGCCCGCCTTGCGCGCAGGCTCTGACGCCGACTGGTCGCCACGGCCATTATCCTGGACGATCACGACAATATCGGAGTCCGGATCATTCTCCCGTTCCCTGGCGACGCTGACGGTCACTTTTCCCTTGCCGTCGGGAAATGCGTGCTTGAGCGAATTTGTAAGCAATTCGGTGACGATCAGGCCCATCGGCACCGCAAAATCGAGCCCGACGGACAAGGGCATAGCGCTCACTTCCATCTCGACGTCGCCAGTGGCGCCCGCAATAACGAGGTTCTCGGTCAATTCGCGCAAGAAGGGTGCAAGATCGAAAGTCTTGAGATCGGTCGACGTCATCAGCTGCTGGTGGACCAGGCCGAGCGCATAGACCCGGCTGCGTAGCGCCTCGAGAAAAACCCTGTCGGGTTGGTCAGCCGCTTCGGCCGACTGCATCTGGATGACGGCGTCGACAATCTGAAGGTTGTTCTTCACGCGATGATAGACTTCGCGCAGAAGCAGGTCGCGCTGGTTGAGCGCATCGGTGCGCTCTTTAACGGTCGCTTCCAGTTCGGCGCGGGCGCCCTCTAACTGGGCTAGGGCCTGCGTCAATCGCTCGTTCGTCGCGACGAGGTCTGCCGTCCGTTCGGCAACTCGCGCCTCCAGCTCGGCATTGGTCTGGCGAACCTGCTCCTCGCTGGCCCGGAGCAGGGCGAAGATGCGGTCTTTTTCCGCGATCTCGCCTTGGAGACTCGCGTTAACAGTCGCCAGCTGTGCCGGCGATGGCAACGCCAGCAGTCGCGGAATGAGCGGCCAAAGAAGCATTGCCGTGGCAACCGAAAGCCCCGCAGTGGCCACCTTGATGATGCCTTCGAGGCCATAGGCGGCCACCCAGAGCGTCAACACAGCCATGACGTGCGTCATGCCACAGGCCATGATGAAACAGACGAACAGCAGGAAGACCCACCGGAACTCCAGATCCTTGCGCTGATGCACGAACCAGATCAGCGCGAGCGGAATGGAAAAATAAGCCAAGGCAATGATGGTGTCGGAAACGGCGTGGAGCCAGATCAGGCCGGGCGCCCAGAGCAAGCAATAGCCATGCGGCGTCAGGTTAACTGGATAGATCAGCCAGTCGAAAATTTGCATGCGGGCACTCCCCCGTTGGCATTCGGGATCGCAGCTGGAGCTGCGCGACGTGGCCCACCCTCCACTGGCAACAAGTCATAACGCATTGCGGGGGATTGAAAATAGCAAGTGAGCAGGCGCGACCGATCAGCTGCGCGGGAGCAATGCCTTGGTCGCCTCGATGGCGCTGCGGTAAGCTTCTTGCCGATCAGCGCTCCAATAAGCCAGTTCGCTCAGGGGTATCTCCGCCCCGCTGACCGCGCAGATCACGAAACGGCCGGGACGAACGACCTCGAAGTCGGCCGCCCGGTAATGCAGGACTGCGAGACCGGGGAGATCAGGCGCGCGCATCATCGCATCAGTCCCCTGTCAGGATCCGGTCGACGAGCTGCTTCACCGTCGGAACGAATCCGTTCGAGTAAAAGGGATCCTGCTTGAACTTGTAGGCGCCGTGGCCAGCGAAGACGAGATTATTGTCCATGTTGCCGTGATGGACTGCGTCCTGCAGTGTCTTCTGGATACAGAAACTGCGCGGGTCGGCGAGCCGGCCGGTCGAGAAATCGTCATGGTCCTTCCACGACGAGAAGCCGCAATGCGAAAGGCAGCCCATGCAGTCAGCCTGGTCCTTGCGGATGATTGCCCGCTCTTCGTCGGTCACGAACACCAGAGTGTTATCCGGCGTCTTGAGCGCGCTGCCGAAACCTTGAAGCACCCATTCGCGCGCGCGCAGCAAGTCGTTGCGCGTTACCCAGAAATTGCGGCCTTTAACCCCAACGTCGAGCTGGCAGGTATGATCGCCGGCCTCTTCCATTGAGAACGCGATCTGGCGCTCCGAGCGCGCCTCGAGGCTACGCAGGAAGGGATTGCGGATCGCCGAACTGTAGAATCCAGTCGGCGAGAAGCGGTGAAGAAGGATGTCGCCCTCGTCCAGGGTCGTCAGCTTGTCTTTCCACTCCTGCGGAATGGGACTTTCCTGTGTCAGTAACGGGCGCGTGCCAAACTGAAAGGCGATCGCGCCGAGTTCGGGATTGTCGATCCAGTGATCCCAGTCGCGCAAATACCAGACGCCACCTGCCATCACGATCGGCACATCGTCCGAAATGCCACCCTCACGCATCGTCTCGCGCAACGCCTTAACGCGGGGATAGGGATCTTCCGGCTTGGCGGGATCTTCGGCGTTGGAGAGGCCGTTATGGCCGCCAGCCAGCCAGGGATCTTCATACACCACAGCGGCGAGCCATTCCTGCGCCTTGTGATAGGCGCGCTTCCAGAGTGCGCGGAAGGCGCGACCGGAGCTGACGATCGGCAGATAGCTAACGCCGTGCGCGGCAGCGATTTCGGAAAGCTTGTAAGGCATGCCGGCGCCGCACGTGACGCCCG
The DNA here is from genome assembly GCA_036404995.1 of Sphingobium sp. Lineage (GTDB taxonomy): Bacteria > Pseudomonadota > Alphaproteobacteria > Sphingomonadales > Sphingomonadaceae > Sphingobium. Next base: position 12,631 of record DASWYL010000056.1, read on the forward strand.
CGATCATGCCCTTGGTGCGCTCAAGAACGCCCTGCAGCACGCGTTGGGCTCCACCCATCTCCCAGAGGATGTTGATGTTGATCGCGCCCTTGCCGCCGGCCATCTCGAAAGCCTTGCGGACTTGCTGCACGGCACCCTCGATCGCGTAGGCGATCAGTTCTTCATGGCGCGCAGCGCGGGTCTTGCCGAAATAGAGCTGGGGAATGAGATTGCCGTCGGCATCGTAGCTGTCTGCATTAACGGCAGAAACAGTGCCAATACCGCCGGCAGCGGCCCATGCGCCCGAACTCGCGTGATTGGAGACAGCGACTCCCTTGCCGCCTTCGATGATCGGCCAGACTTCTCGACCGCCATAGACGATCGGCTTAACGCCCTTGAACAATCGAAACTCCTCTGTAGCGGCCCCTCGGGCATCTCCGGCCCGCGCAAAGCGCGCCCCATAGCAACATTTGCCCGGTTTTGCGCAAAAAATCGCCAATGGGGCGATCACTGGTCATAATAGCGCGCCTTCACGTCCGACCGCGCCCCCATAGAGACGCCCATATAATTCAAACATCACGCTTTCGTCAAAGCATTGCCCTGCGCGGCGCTGGTTGGCAGCACCCAGTTCCGCTCGCAATGGTCCTTCCGTCGCAAGCCGCGCAAACGCCCTTGCCAGCGCAACATAGTCGCCTGGTTTCACGACGAACGGCCGATTGCCGCTGGCAACCATATCCGATGCGTCACCTCCATCGGTCACCAAAACGGGCAGCCCCGCCGACATCGCCTCGACAAGCCTGCGCGGATCAGGGTCGCCTTCAGCGAGCAAAATGAACAGGTCGAGCGCCGCGAGATAATCTTGTGGCCGCGGCATCGCCGCCGGCGCGAGCAGATCGTCAATGCCCAGCGCCGCCGCACGCTTCCCCAGAATTGTACCTTCCTGCGGTGCATCGAGCATCACGAGGCGGAGCTTGTCCTTGAACGGCGCGGCCGCACGAAACAGCTGGTCGATCATCTGTGGCGTCGCATCCTCGATGCTCGCGCCGACGACGAGACGCCCGTCGTCCGCCAGGCCAGGTATCTCGCTCACGAGACGGGTCCCGGCATAGGCGGCAACGTCGATACCGTCCGGGATCTGCTTCACATGCGCAGCAGGCTCGTGCCACTGATTGATGGCGATATGCGCAAGGCGGCCGGTCGGTACGACCAAAGCGCGCGCAGCGGAGAGCGAATAACGTCGGTAGATGTCACTGCCGAAGCCGAGCGGCCCGACCGCCGCGAGATCGCTACCATCCTCATGATGGATCAGTGGTGGCAGACCCATGAGCAGGCCAAACAGGCGCTGGGTGATAACGCCATCGATCGCACCCCAGCCGAAACTCAGGATGAGATCATAGTGGCGCATGGCCTGCGCGAGAGTGATGAAACGGCCGGGACCGGCATCCGGTCCGAAAGCCGGCTCGTCCAGGAAATGCGCCGCGACCGTCGGAGCGATGTCGGCCCTGGCGGCATCCGCATCTGCCTGTGCGACAAGGATATCGTGCCTCGCCTTGCTGCCCCAATGATTCATGAGACGGACGACCCGCTTGTCCTTCGCGCTCCCGTCGAAGCGACCGTGAAGCTGCAGGATCGAGATCGGTCCGCTGTCCTGGCGCACGCGGGCGATCATGACGCGACCGGCGCTTTGGCTGCGACCCGAGCCAAGAGGCGGTCGATGGCCGCCATGGCCTCGGGCTCCTCAAGCGTCGGGGCATGACCGACACGCGGGACCACCGCCACGTCCATGGACGGCACGCGCGCTTTCATCGCTGCGGCTGTCTCGGCGGAGAGAAGATCGCTGATTGCACCGCGCACGAGCGCAAGAGGCATGCCGGAGAGAGCGTCAAAAGCGGGCCAGAGATTGACGCCTGCCTCATCGCCGGACACCCGAAACGGCTCGGCAATGCGCTGGTCATAATCCAGCACCATGCGTCCCTTGCTGTTCAGCCGATAGAGACGCTTGGCGAATCGGAGCCAGTCCTGCAGCCGCCACTTGGGGTATATCTGGCCCTGCATCTCGGCGACCGCCCGGGCAGCATGCACCCAGGTCGGCTGCGGGCCGCTGGTGCCGACATTGCTCCGAATCCGTTCGAGGCCGGCTTCGGCAATTTCAGGGCCAATGTCGTTGAGAAGAGCGCCAGCCATCTGACTGCCGCGGGTGGTCGCCAACAGCATCAGCATTATGCCGCCGAGCGACGTGCCGATGCCGACGAACTTGGCCAACGCCAGCTCGTCGAGGAGGGCCGTCAGGTCCTGCAGATAGACCAGCGGGACGTAGGTCATCGGGTCTTTGGCATAGGCGCTTTCGCCCCGCCCGCGCAGCTCGACGCAGATGACGCGCCAATCGGGCGCGAGACGCTCGGCAACGGGCTCGAAATCGCGGACATTGCGGGTCAGGCCGGGGATGCAGAGGATCGGCGGGCGGTCGTCGCGCCCGGCATAGTCGCGATAATGGAGACGCAGATTGTCCTGCGACCACCAATATCTGTCCTCATAGGCCGCCAAGCTTGTTCCTTTCCGTCCCCCGCTCCCATATTGCCGCATGGACATGAGCCTGCAAGCCAGCAATTACCGGCCGGAGACGGCTATCGCCGAAATCGCCGATATCATCGCCGATCCGGTCAGGGCTGCGGATTTTCCGCAGACGATCCTGCGCTTCCGCAATGACAAGGCGGCCGCGACGGTGGGCCTGGACAGCCTCACCGATGACGAATGGATCGGCCATTTCGGGCGATTCAAGCCGCTGCCCGACGCCCAGCCAGAGCCGCTGGCGCTGCGATATCATGGACATCAGTTCCGCGTGTATAATCCGGATCTTGGAGACGGACGGGGCTTTTTGTTCGCGCAGTTGCGGGAAAGCACGGAAGCGGGCGGGCGGTTTCTGGACCTCGGCACCAAGGGGTCGGGCCTCACGCCATGGAGCCGCACCGCCGACGGACGGCTGACGCTGAAGGGCGGGGTGCGGGAGATCCTCGCGACGGAAATGCTGGAGGCGCTGGGCGTCACAACCAGCCGGACCTTCTCGATCATCGAGACCGGAGAGCAGCTGGTGCGCGGGGACGAGCCTTCGCCGACTCGCTCGGCGGTGCTCGTGCGGCTCAGCCACGGGCATATCCGGATCGGCAGTTTTCAGCGGCTTTTTGCGCTGGGGGAGACGGAGAATATCGGGCGGCTGTTGGATTATAGCCTCAACAACTTGATGGGGGTAAATCCACTAAATAACAAAGCATTAGCTATGCTTGAGCAGGTCGTTTTGCGCACGGGAGATCTCGCGGCGTCCTATATGGTCGCGGGGTTCGTCCATGGGGTGCTGAACAGCGACAATATTGCCGTCACCGGAGAGAGTTTCGACTACGGCCCGTGGCGTTTTACACCCTATTGGAGCCCCGGATTCACGGCAGCCTATTTCGACCAGAACGGTCTCTACAGCTTCGCGCGGCAGGCCGAGGCGATCCATTGGGACGTCGCGCAACTCGCCCACGCGCTGCAGGACCATGCCGGGATCGAGGCGCTGGTCGAAGTCCTGCGGACCTTCCCGGCCATCTATGAGCAGCGCCTGATCGCGCGCTTCCTCTGGCGCGCAGGCTTCGAGGCGCCAGACGCGGCGGCGGCGCGGGCATTCGTCGAGGCAGCGGTGATCGCGCTGCGCGGCGGCGAGGTCCTGATCGACCGCTTCTTCTTCGATGTGCGGCGCGGGACGCTGGCGGAGGCCGCATATCCCGGCCCGACATGGGACAAGGTGCGCGCGGCGCTGACCGCGCTCTCGCCAGCGCCGGGCGCGCTGGATCACCCCTATTGGTCAGGCGACGCGCCCTGCTCGATGCATATCGACGAAGTGGAGGCGATCTGGGCGGCGATCGCCGAGCGCGACGACTGGCAGCCGTTGCACGACAAGGTCGCGGCTATTCGGACAATGGGAGCGGCGCATGGGCGCGGGCCGGCCCCTGATTGGACGGTCGGCGGGCCCTCTCAGGAAATGTCCCCCGCATCCTAGGAGCAACCGCCGCTGTCATGCTACCGCAGATCATCAGCCCATGCGATGAGTCCGGGAACACCATTGGAAAGAAAGCAGATCGACCAGGAGCGCCGCGCGGAGATCGGACGCGAGCGACGAACGCGGACAAGGGCGAGGATCGTTGCCGCCGCCTTCGAGGTTTTTGGCGACGAGGCGGGGCTTTATGCCGGGATCGAGCATGTCGCCGAGAGAGCGGCACTGACCCGTGCGACAGTCTATAATCACTTCAGCAGCATGGCTGAGCTTCGCGAGGCGCTGACATTCGAGGTCACGCATGACTTCCTGGAAGCCGTGACGAACACGATCTCTAAAATGCCGGACGCTCGCGATCGCTCGGCCTGTGCCGTGCGCTTCTACCTGCGCCGCGCGCAAGCCGACCGTCGCTGGGCCTGGTCGATGATCAATCTCAGCGCGACCGGCTTCATCTTTGGCGCGGAGACGTTCCGACAAGCGGAGCAGACTGTTCGCGAAGGCGTGGATGACGGCGTCTTCCCGCTGCCTTCGGTGGAACTTGGCCGCGATCTTCTACTTGGAACGACGCTCGCGGCCATGGGATCGATCGTGCGTGGCGGCCCCGCCGAGAATTATCCCGAAATGGTAGCCGCCTACATCCTCTTCGGACTGGGCGTACCGCTGGAGGAGACAAGGATTTGCGCCAATCAAGTCCTTCCGCAGCTGGACAAGCCTGAATAATTGACAATTTGTCAAATTTGATCTAGCCAACCCGAATTAACAGACCGTCCATTCGAAAATTG
>DASWYL010000057.1:0-31201 GCA_036404995.1 Sphingobium sp.
GCTCCAAGAGTATTTAAATCTATCAATAGCTGCAGATCGACGCTCGTTTCATCCACACCTAGCGCAACAAATAAATTCAGAATATGATTAGCTCTTGCTCCTTTATTGGCAGATATCCTTTTGGTATATTCAAATTTGCACAACCCTAAAGATCGACCCAAGAAGGATTTGTTTTTTATTTCTCCGATCTGACTTGGAAATCCAGGCAATGAATTTGCGAAGGTTGCCATCAAGGTAGTTGATCCCGCGCAGAATTTGCCAGCGGCCGCTTGATTGCAGATTGCTTCAAGGGTGTTTTGGGCAAAAGATTCGATATACTCTTCAAGCTCTGCGTATATAAGAATCCGAAACGCTGCAGCATTCAGATATTGATCGCTAGTATAATTTCCTGTTTTTGAAAATCTTTTAGGTAAATACAGCCTTCGCAACCTTTGAGCGTTGCCATCCAGTTTTCGCAGGAAGGTCGATCTCATCGGAATTTAGCAGCTTTAAATTGGCGAGTGAATTTTTATGTTTAATGCGTTCGAAAGGGCCTGTGCCCACGCATTAAACCGATATTGAACAGCCCCAAAACTCTTAGTGGTCGACGTAATCGAATTCACAAAATCATAATCATGTTCACAGATCGTTTTAAAGGCTGCGACAACTTTTTCCCTGTTTTCCAAAGCTAGTTCTGCAATTTTTTCATTGGAAAAGAATAGTGCAATAACGTCGAATACAGCTCGATTTATGCGGGTTTCGAAATAGTCTCCATTCCATTTTTTGAACATGTTTCGGTTTCCGAAAACTTTTTCCGTTGTGCCGATAGAGTATTCAAGTCTCTTGAGAAGATGCTCAATTTCAGGACCTTCACTTTCCCAAGACGAATTTAGAATACGAGTTGTGTCGTCTAAAATTAGCTTTAGATTACCGCTGTATCTTTGAAGATATTTCATAAAGGATACATAGCGCAACGCTAATTCATTGTCCCTCATTCTGAAATCTGGCTGCCTTAAGCCGAGCATCCCCTGAAGAATTTTGCTTTCGATAACGAATTCATTGAGACGTTTTGTGAATGGTCCAGGATGAAGAGCCTGCCTTAACTCTTGAGGCGATAGCTGGACGCTTCCACTGTTGATACGTAGAAACACTTCATACAAGAATTCTTCGCTCGGCCACGATTTAATCACGACAGTTCGGATTGTCGCATTATCGAAGTCGGATGTGAAATCACCAAACAAGCTTTGCGCGATATCTTCATACGTTTGATCATTTAAATCGGCGCGGGCCGCCAAGCCTTTGAGGGCGAACGGCTTGAAATGCGTGTCCGATGATGAAGCTGAAAACTGTCGCAACGAAAGAAGACGCTGCTTGCCGTCGATAACAATATATGACCCACGCTTCTCTTTGCGTTCTGCAAGAATTATCTGTGGTGTAGGAATTCCAATAATTAGGCTTTCAATATATTGACTTTTTCTTTGAACAGTCCAAGCATCTCTGCGCTGAAAGTCGGGATCAAGGTAAATATTTCCCTTGCGCAACTGCGAGATCACGGTCTCCGTTGTCCAGTCGCTAGCTGCGACCGCAGCGTCAAATCTAACGACTTTACCCCCATCCAGCACATCAGCTTCGTCTTCCTGCTGATCTAAAGGAGCAAAGTCGTCGTCGGAATTTGTCGTGGCCATTTTGGATCTCACCACTGTTGGCATGCTGTCTACGGAGCTTTGCTAACACACGCGATGGAGCCTGTCCTCTCTCGCATTTCACAGCGCCTAAATGCGATCGCGGACTGGAACTCCCTCCCCACCCCACCCGTTCTCCTCTCATTCCGCCAGAGGAGATTTCCGATGCTCAGAGCCCTGCTCGCGACAGCCGCGACCGCTGCGGTCTCGTCGGCCGCTTATTATCTCTACAAGTCCGGCAAGCTGGACGGCCCCATAGACAGCGCCGCCCGCCGCCTCGGCCTGCGCCGCCCGCCCGCGCTGGACGCAGCCTATAGCGGCGCCAATGCCTCGCGCCCGGCCCCGGCCCATCCCTGGCCAGTCGATCCGCTGGCGCTGGCCGACACCGACATGGCGGCCCACGCCACCTGAGCAGCGCCGAGCCGCAGGATTGGGCCAAAGCGGACCTTGTCGCATTTGCCGATGGAAGGCTGAAGCGATATCATGCCCTCATGAGCAAACTGACGCCAATCGAGTCCGAATTCTCGACGACGGAGGAAGCCGCCGCCCATGACGCATGGGTGCGGGCCAAGGTCGAGAAAGCGTTGGCCTCGAAGAAACCCCGCATTCCGCATGATCAGGTCATGGCGATGGCGCGGGCAACGATCGGCAAACATAGGCGGAAGTGACTGCGCCGCTCGTCTGGTCGGACGAAGCGACCGCCGATCTGCTCGATATTCTGGACTCCTTGACGCGCGTCCGGTCTTCTTTGCGCAAATAGGCCCTGTCCTACACGCCCCTTTGCATCATATCTGGTCCGTCTTCCCGACCCTCTGGAGGACATGACCCATGCCGCGCAAAGCATCCCCGCTCCCATCCTCATCCGATTCCGAACCGGCCCCGATCCTGCCGAACACTTCAAACGAGTCACGCGCCTCGTTTGAACTCGTCCCCGTCGCGCCGCGACAGGATGGCTGGACGCCGCAGCGCCAGCGCGAGTTCATCGAGGCGCTGGCCGATAGCGGCTGCGTCAAGACCGCCGCGCAGGCCGTCGGCATGACCACGACCAGCGCCTATCGCCTGCGCCGCCGCGCCGATGCCCGCGCCTTCGATGCCGCATGGGAGGCGGCGCTGGAGCGCGCCATGCAGCTGCTGCTGCCCGCCGCGATCGACCGCGCGCTCAATGGCGTCGTGCGCACGCGCTATTATCATGGCGAGATCGTCGCGGAGGAGCGCATCTATTCCGATCGGCTGCTGCTTCGCCTGCTGGACAAGGGCGCCGGGATGCTCGCCCATGCCCGCGCCCGCCGCGCGATCGGCGAGAACTGGGATGGCGCGATGGCCGACATCGAGGCGGGCGATCCCGCGCCGCCCGAGCCGTCCGATCCGCCCGCGCCGTCCGGCGGCCATGACGACGAGGACGCGCGGGAGGAGGAGCCGGCCGTCAACTATCTTTATGAGCAATACCCGGCCGATGGCCGCTGGATCACCAATGCGCCGCCCCCGCCGGACTTCGATCCGTCGCTGATGCTCACCGAGCGCCATTTCGAGAACTGGCGCTACTGCGTGGACGAAGAGCTGGCCGCCATCGCCTGGTTCGAGGCGGAGGAAGCCGCGGAGGAAGAGGCGGATCGCCGCCGCTTCTTCGAGCTCGACGAAAATGGCCGGTTCGTGCCGCCTTGCGAGGGCCCGGCAGCCACCGGAGGGCGCGGCGCCGGGGCGGGCTGATTTTCCGTTCCATGGGCGCAACCTTCGCAACCTTCGGCAGTGAGACGCCCGCCCCCTTCCCAGCGGAAAACAACATGATATACCTTCACCCATGGTGGCCGTCCGCGCGTATAGTCACCCGGCGCCGCCATTTCGTCCACGAGAAGACGATTGGGAGGATTTTGCCATGGCTGCATCGCTTCGCTGTATCGTTACGCTGTCCGCACTCGCGTTCGTTTCCGTCCCCGCGCTCGCCGCTAGCGGCAGCTGGGAGATACCCCTCACCGGCGCCGCCGAGGCGCCCACCCCTGGCGATCCCGCCGCGAGCGGCACCGCCAAGGTCAGCGTCGACGATGAGACGCTCTACCTCTGCTACCAGCTCGCCACCTCCGGCCTCGGCAAGGCGACCGCCGCGCATGTCCACAAGGCCGCGAAGGGCGCCGCCGGCCCGCCGGTGGTCACGCTCGACACCCCGCTGGGCGGCGCATCCAAGGCCTGCGCCAAGGTCGACCCGGCGCTCGCCAAGGCGATCATCGCCAAGCCGAGCGACTACTACGTGAACGTCCACAGCGAGAAATTCCCCGCCGGCGCGATCAGGGGCCAATTGGCGAACTGACTTCCAAATCCTCCCCGAGCTCGCTCGGGGAGGGGGACCAGCCAAGGGCTGGTGGAGGGGGAACGCCTCATGGCCAACCCCCTCCGTCAGCCCTGCAGGCTGCCACCTCCCACAAGTGGGGAGGATCAGGCCGCTGCGAGCCGTTTCCGCGCCCGGGCAAAGTAGAGCCGCTGCCAGAACGGGATCGTGATGATCGGCAGCTGCGCGATGAAGGGCGGGATGACCGGCGTCAGCACGAAGGCCAGCGCCGCCCCGCTGAGCACGCCGAGGCTGCGCGCGCGGACCAGCGCGATCGCCATGGCCGGCGCGTCGATCGAGACGATCGGCGGCGAGGAGACGATGCGGATCAGGCGCAGGTTGAGCAGCGAAAGGATGAGCAGGACCGAATTGTAGAAGATCGCCGGGACCAGCGCGCCCATGTTCTCGCTGAGGAACGCGGTCGCGAACGGCATGAACGCGATCATGCAGAGCATCGCCATGTTGGGCCAGACCAGCCGGCCGTCATAGGTCGCCGCGAGGCCGAACGCGCGGTGGTGCCCCGCCCAGTAGGCGCCGATGACGAAAAAGGAGAGGAAATAGCCGAAGAAGCTCGGCAGCAGGTTCGCCAGTTCCTGGACATATTGGATATGGGTGCCGCGATGGCCGACATGTCCCAGGTGCGGCACCGCGATTTCGATGACGAGCAGGGTGATGGCGATGGCAAAGACGGCGTCGGAGAAGAAGACCAGCCGCTCCAGCATGTGCGGATAGTCGGCGCCCTGATGCTCCTTGAAGTCCCCGTCCCCCGCAGCGTCCCCGGCCCCCGCAGCGTCCCCGGCCATGCGATGTCCCCCTCGTCGCCGTTTGAGGGGGCATAATTGCAGCGGCTGCGGGCATGTGCAATGGCCCTTGCCCGCAGATGACTTTAGCAACTATGTCACAGTTGCGATGAGAATCGGCGCGGGTTTCATCGGCGGCTTGCCTCGCCTCGCGGCCCGTGCAAAATGACAAAGTCCGGAACTGGGGGCTGCCGGAAACGCGCTCCCGATTCCAAGCGAAATTCCAAGGCCAGCCACTGGCCGCCATGACTTGAGTTGAGGAGAGACCTGGATGTCCCGTACCCGCATTCTGCTTGCTGTCGCCGCTGCCGGCCTCGTCGCCACCGGTGCGCTCGCCTCCGCGATTCCCGAGGACGCGGGCGTCCTGACCAATGCCGTGATCCCGCTCAAGGGCGGCGCGGGCGGCGGCACGGCCTCGGTCCAGATCGACTGGAAGGCCCGCAAGATCTGCTACGCGTTCGAGCCGACCGGCCTCAACGGCGCACTGAGCGGCGCGCTCGTCAAGGGGTCGGCCACGGTCGTGGCGTTCAAGAATGCCCGCAACGGCGAAGTCGCCGGCTGCTCGGACATCGATCCCGAGGTCGCCAAGCAGGTCATCGCGAACCCCACCGATTATGCGATCAGCGTCAAGGACGCCTCGACCACCCTGCTCGCCACGCTGAGCCCGGACAACAATTTCAAGTGAGCCTCTGAAGGTTCGCAGGACGAGGGGCGCGGTCGCGGGTCGCGCCCTTTGTCATGTTCAGCTTCCGGTCAGGAAACCGGCGCAATAGCGCCGCCATGACCCAGCGATCTGCCCTCGCCGTCCCCGCGCTCGCCGCCGTCTTCATACTCGCCGGCTGCGGCGGCGCCGAGGAGAAACTCCGCAACGGCCTCATCTCCGCCGGCCTCCCCGACGGCATGGCCACCTGCATGGCCAGGCCCATGGCCCGCGATCTCAGTCTCGGCCAGCTCATGAAGCTCAATTCGCTGAGCAAGGTCACCAAGCTGGATCCCCGCCGCACCACCTACGACGAGTTCATCCACAAGATCCGCGCGCTCGGTGATCCCGAGATCCTGCGCGTCACCGCCGCGGCCGCTCTGGGCTGCACGTTCGGACTTTAGACTTCGCAACTTTGCCGACCCTTTGTGAACGGATCGGCGCTAGACGCACGGCAACTCATTCCCGCTGTGAAGAAGGCGCGCCATGAATATCCACGAATATCAGGCCAAGGAACTGCTCGCGAAGTTCGGCGCCCCCGTGCCCGCCGGCTTCGCCGCGCTCACCGTCGAGGAAGCGGTCGAGGCCGCGAAGAAACTTCCCGGGCCGCTCTATGTCGTGAAGGCGCAAATCCACGCGGGCGGTCGCGGCAAGGGCAAGTTCAAGGAGCTCGGCCCGGACGCGAAGGGTGGCGTCCGCCTCGCCAGGACACTGGATGAAGTCCGCGCGGCGGCAACCGACATGCTCGGCAACACGCTCGTCACCATCCAGACCGGCCCCGCCGGCAAGCAGGTCAACCGTCTTTACGTGACCGATGGCGTCGACATCGACAAGGAATTCTACCTCGCGCTCCTCGTCGATCGCGGCACCGGCCGCGTCGCGCTCGTCGTCTCGACCGAGGGCGGCATGGACATCGAGACGGTCGCACACGACACCCCCGAAAAAATCCATACGATCACCATCGATCCGGCGACCGGCTTCATGCCGCACCATGGCCGCCGCGTGGCCGCCGCCCTCGGCCTGTCCGGCGATCTGGCCAAGCAGGCCAGCAAGGTCGCGTCCTCGCTCTACAAAGCGTTCCTCGGCACTGATGCCAGCCAGATCGAGATCAACCCGCTCGCCATTGCCGGCGGCCAGATCCAGGTGCTTGATGCCAAGGTCGGTTTCGATGGCAACGCACTGTTCCGCCACCCTGACCTCATGGAACTGCGCGACGAGACCGAGGAAGACCCGATGGAGCTGGAGGCGAGCAAGTACGATCTCGCCTACATCAAGCTCGACGGTGACATCGGCTGCATGGTGAACGGCGCGGGCCTCGCCATGGCGACGATGGACATCATCAAACTCAATGGCATGTTCCCCGCCAACTTCCTCGATGTCGGCGGTGGTGCAAGCAAGGAGAAGGTGACGGCTGCCTTCAAGATCATTCTCGCGGATCCCGCGGTGAAGGGCATTTTGGTCAACATCTTCGGCGGCATCATGAAGTGCGATATCATCGCCGAGGGCATCGTCGCGGCGGCAAAGGAAGTGAACCTTTCGGTCCCGCTGGTTGTTCGGCTCGAGGGCACCAATGTTGCTGAAGGCAAGGCGATCCTAGCCAATTCTGGCCTCGCCATTGTGCCTGCCGATGACCTGGGCGATGCCGCCCGCAAGATCGTGGCGGAAGTGAAGAAGCTGGGCTGATCGCCCGCTTTGATCATTCCGTTCGCGTAAAGTAGAACCGCCTCCAAGATCAGGAGAGGCCCCATGAAGATACTCGTCCCCGTGAAGCGGGTACTCGATTACAACCTCAAGCCCCGCGTGAAGGCAGACGGTAGCGGCGTCGACCTTGCCAACGTCAAGCTCAGCATGAACCCCTTCGACGAAATTGCCGTTGAGGAAGCCGTGCGTCTCAAGGAAAAGGGCGTCGGGACCGAAGTCATCGCTGTTTCCATCGGCGAGGCGAAGGCACAGGAAACGCTTCGCACCGCGCTCGCCATGGGTGCCGACCGCGCGATCCTCGTGCAGCATGACGGGGTCGCCGAACCGCTGGCGGTCGCCAAGATCCTAAAAGCCATTGCCGACGAAGAGCAGCCCCGCATGGTCATCTTGGGCAAGCAAGCGATCGACGACGATTACAACCAAACCGGCCAAATGCTCGCTGCACTGCTGGGCTGGCCGCAGGGCACCTTCGCCAGCAAGGTCGATGTTGCAGGCGACAAGGTCGCTGTGACTCGAGAGATCGATGGCGGCCTTGAGACCGTATCGCTGAAGCTCCCGGCTGTCGTCACTACGGACCTCCGCCTCAATGAGCCACGCTATGCCTCGCTGCCCAACATCATGAAGGCCAAGTCAAAGCCGCTCGCACAGAAGACGCCGGCAGATTACAGCGTCGACATGACGCCGCGCCTGACGACGCTGAAAGTCGCCGAGCCGCCCAAGCGGCAAGCCGGCATCAAGGTCAAGAGCGTCGACGAGCTTGTCGCCAAGCTCAAGGCATTGGGAGTGGGCGTATGAAGACGCTGGTCCTCGTCGAGCACGACAACAAGTCGCTCAAGGATGCGACGCTTGCCGCGGTGACCGCCGCGAGCCAGCTGGGCGACGTTGACCTGCTGATCGCAGGTTCGGGTTGCGGCTCGGTTGTGCGGGCTGCTTCCGGCATCGCGGGCGTTGGCAAGGTGCTGGTCGCGGATGATCCGGCTTATGCGAACGGTCTCCCGGAAAACATCGCACCGTTGGCTGCCAAACTGATGGAAGGCCATGACGCCTTCGTCGCGCCAGCCACCACCACCGGCAAGAATATCGCGCCGCGCGTTGCTGCCCTGCTCGACGTGATGCAGGTCTCGGACATTCTGTCGGTCGAGGGGCCTGACACGTTCACCCGGCCCATCTATGCCGGCAATGCGATTGCGACAGTCAAGTCCAGCGACAAGAAGCTCGTCATCACAGTGCGCGGCACTGCTTTCGCCAAGGCTGCGGCAACGGGGGGATCAGCCACAACTGAAGCGGTGTCAGGCGCGGGCGACGCAGGCACCGCGGGCTTCGTCTCCGCCGAGCTCGACACGTCCAGCCGACCCGAGCTCACCAGCGCCAAAATCATTATATCGGGTGGCCGCGGTCTCGGCAGCGGCGAGAATTATCACAAGCTGATCGATCCGCTCGCCGACAAACTGAACGCCGCCGTTGGCGCCAGTCGCGCGGCGGTCGACGCGGGCTATGTGCCCAACGATTACCAGGTCGGCCAGACCGGCAAGATCGTCGCACCCGAGGTCTACATCGCCATCGGCATCAGCGGCGCAATCCAGCACCTCGCCGGCATGAAGGATTCGAAGATCATCGTCGCCATTAACAAGGACGAGGACGCGCCAATCTTCGGCGTGGCGGACATCGGGCTGGTCGGCGATCTTTTCCAGATCGTGCCGGAGCTGACCGGCAAGCTTTAAGTGCCGAGCAGCTTCGCGCAGAGCGCCAGGTCGGCGGGGGTGTCAACATCGATGAGAGTGTCGGCGGGCGCTTCGATGAGCGTCGCACCGCGAGCGAGGTGACGGGCACCGCTGTCGCCGCATAACGTCTCCAATGCCGGAAAAAGTGCGGCAGGCAGGATTGCCGGCGGCTGCGCGGCATTACCTGGTGCGTGGCTGAACACTGGCGCTTCCGGGTCAATGCTGAAGGTGGCGACGAGCACTGACAGATGCGAAGGCCGCACGAACGGCATGTCGCCGAGCAGGACGAGCAGCGCCGAAGCGTTCGCTTCGCGAGCATGGCGGGCAGCGACGCGGAGTGAGGAGCCGAGTCCCTCCGAGGCATCGGCGTTGCGCAATTGCATGTAGTCGGCCGGCACGATGCGCTGCGGAACGTCCGGGCCAGTCACCACCACGTGTTGCGCCGCATCGACCGCGCGGCCAGCCTCCACAGCCCAGTCCAGCAAGAGTTTGCCACCAAGGGGCGCCGCAAGCTTGTCACCACCAAAGCGTTGCGAGCGCCCGGCCGCGAGCAGGGCGACGACCAGGCCGTCAATGCTGGCCACGCAGGCCCTTCACGATGCCAGCCGCGATGGAGAGCGCAATTTCTTGCGGTCCCAGGCCGCCGATCGGTACGCCCGCAGGCCCGTCGATCCGCGCCAGATTCTCGGCGCTGATGCCAAGCGCGCCAAGGCGCTCCAGTCGCCGCACCTGGTTGGCTCGCGAGCCGAGCGCTCCAACATAGCCGGTGGGATATGCAAGCGCCGCCGCGAGCGCAGGATCATCGATCTTGATGTCATGACTCAAGGCCACGACCGCCGAGTGGGCGTTGGGCGCAAAGGCCCGCACTGCTTCATCGGGCCAGACATCCACCAGGGTCGCGCCCGGAAAGCGCTCCGGGGTCAGGAAGCGCTCGCGAGGATCGTTAATGATCACGTCAAAGCCAACTGTGCGCACGATCTGCGCCAGCGACTGAGCGATCTGCACAGCACCGACGATGAGCAGGCGGCGGGCAGGCGCATAGCTGTTGACGAATTGTCCCGCGACTTCGCCCTCGACCGTGACGCCGGTTGCGAGGTCGGTCGAAAGGGTAATCGGCCTGCCATCTGCGTGGGCAGCCGCCATGGCTTCGAAGAGCTGTGGCGGGAAGCCATGTGGTCCAACGGGCTGGACCAGGATGACGACCTCGCCGCCGCAGGGCAGACTCGGCTCCCAAGGGCTGTTCCCTTTGTCGCCATAACGATGAAGGCTCGCCGCGCCGCCGGCCATCACCTGCTCTGCGGCGGAGAAGATGTCATATTCGACGCAGCCGCCTGAAATCGATCCCGCGAAGCGCCCGTCGCGCGCGATGAGCATGTGCCCGCCTTGCTGGCGTGGCGCCGAGCCCCAGCTCTCGATCACCGTTGCGAGCGCCATGCGCTGGCCGGCCCAGGCCCGCGCCGCCGAGACGATGTCATCAATATCGCTCATGGCTCATCCCGATTCGACGATTTATCCCTGTGTGACATCGCTTCCTATTGTGACCTGACGGACATTGACAACAAAGCGATGCGGCCGTCATGCTCCCGAGGATGCTAACAGGCTGCCTATAAGGAGATATCATGGCAACCGTCCTCACAATCAACGGCAAGGCGCGTACCGTCGACGCCGATCCCGACAAGCCGCTGCTCTGGGCGCTACGTGAGGACCTGGGCTTGCCCGGCACGAAATTCGGCTGCGGCATGGGCCTGTGCGGGGCTTGCACCGTGCACATCAATGGCGTCGCAACGCGCAGCTGCATCACGCCGATCCGCCAAGCTGCCGGCAAGCCGATCACGACGCTCGAAGGCGTCGGTGCAAATCCCGTCGGCAAGAAGGTCCAGGACGCGTGGATCGCCCATGACGTGCCGCAATGCGGCTATTGCCAGGGCGGCCAGATCATGAGCGCCACGGCACTGCTGATGAAGACCCCCAAGCCGACCGCCGAGCAGATCGACCAGGCAATGAGCGGCAATATCTGCCGCTGCGCCACTTATCTGCGCATCCGTGCGGCGATCCGCGAAGCAGCCGGACTTCCGGCAGAAAGCGCCAGCGCATGAGCGCGTCCGTAAAATCGTCGGCGCTCGACCGCCGCTCTGTTATCAAGGCCAGTCTCGCAGCGGGCGGCGCGGCGCTCATGTTCGACGCCAGGATCGCGGTCGCCGCGACGGGCAAACCCGGCAGCGAAGCATCCGTGCTGACCGCCTTCGTCCGCATCAACCCGGACAACACGGTGACCATCGGCGCCAAGAACCCTGAAGTCGGACAGGGCATTCGCATGACGCTGCCCATGATCATCGCCGAAGAACTGGACGTCGACTGGAGCCAGGTGAAGATCGAGCAGACGCTGCTCAACGAGAAGCTCTATGGCCAGCAAGCCGCAGTCGGCAGCACGGCCGTCCCCACCAATTTCATGCCGCTGCGCCAGGCAGGCGCCGCCGCGCGGGCAATGCTCGTCAACGCCGCCGCCACCCGCTGGGGCGTGGACGCATCCACCCTGACGACGGCGTCCGGCAAGGTTACCCACGGACCGAGCAAGCGCTCCGCCACCTATGCCGCGCTGGCCGCCGACGCGGCGAAGCAAACGGCCCCCGACCTCAAGACGGTCAAGCTCAAGGACCCGAAGAACTTCAAGATCATTGGCCAGGGCAAAGGCAAGGGTCATGTCGACGTGCCCAAGATCGTCAAGGGCGAACCGATCTTCAGCATCGATACGGACCTGCCCGGCATGGTCTATGCCGCGGTCGAGATATGCCCGGCGTTCGGTGGCACGCTCGCAAGCTTCAATGCCGACAAGGTCAAGGGGATGCCCGGCATCATCGACGTTGTGGCGCTCAACAGCGGTAACAATCCGGGCAACGTCAACGACGCGGTCGCCATCGTCGCGACCAGCTGGTGGCTCGCCAACAAGGCGCGCGCCGACCTGCAGGTGAGCTGGGCGAAGGCCGAACAGGAGAAGGTCACGTCGGCGAGCCTCGAGGCAGCGGCGCAAGATGCCCTGACCAAGCCCCCGGCCAGCGCCATCGCCAAGAAAGGCGATGTGGAGGCAGCACTGGCGAGCGCGGCGAAGGTGGTTAAAGCGCAGTATAGCTACCCCTATCTCTCTCACGCCACGCTGGAGCCGCAGAATTGCACGGCGCTGTTCAAGGACGGCAAGATGGAGATCTGGTCGTCCAGCCAATGGCCGGGCCTGGGACTGGGACTGGTCACGCGCGCGACCGGCCTCAAGCAGGACGACATCACCGTTCACATGCTGCGCGGCGGCGGCGGCTTTGGCCGGCGCCTCAGCAACGATTACATGCTGATCGTATCGCAGATCGCGAAGGCGCTGCCCGGCAAGCCGGTCAAGCTGATCTACAATCGCACCGACGACCTGCAACACGACTTCTATCGCGCCGTAGGCTGGCATGACTTCACCGCCGGCCTCGACGCAAGCGGCAAGCTCATTGCCTTCAAGAGCCATTATGTGACGTCCGGCGCGAACGGTCGGCCCACTACGGCGGCAGACTTGCCGCCGACCGAGTTTCCCGTGCAGCTGCTCAGCGACGCCCTGCTCGGCGGCACGTACATTGCCAGCAATGTCCCGACGAGCTGGATGCGCGCGCCGGGCTCCAACGCGTTCGCCTTCGTCTATCAGGGGTTCCTCGACGAGGTCGCAGTGGCCGCCGGCATCGACCTGCCGACACTCATGCTGCGCACGCTCGGTGAAGACCGGATCGTCCCCGGCGGGGGTGGGTTCATGTCACCGCCGTTCAATACGGGCCGCGCCAAGGGGGTCATCAACAAGGTCGTCGAGATGGCCAAGTGGACTGGCTCCAAGGGTTCTGCGCCGGGCAAGGGCCGTGGCTTCGCCTTCTATCTGAGCCATGCCGGCTATTTCGCCGAGATCGCGGATGTGACGGTTTCGGAGAAGGGCAAGGTCACGGTCGACAAAGTCTATATCGCGGTCGATGTTGGCAGCCCGATCGTCAACCCGATCAACGCCCTGCACCAGGTGCAGGGCGCCTGCATCGACGGCGTTGGCCAGGCTCTCTCAGGCCTGAAGCTCAGCGTGGACAAGGGCGCGGTCACCGCGACCAACTTCCACCAATATCCGCTGGCGCGGATCGACCTCGCCCCCCGCGACGTCGTGGTCGAGTTCCTGCAGACGGCCAACCCGCCGACGGGCCTCGGCGAGCCTTCGTTGCCGCCGGTCATCCCGGCCATCGGCAACGCGATCTTCGCGGCGACGGGCAAGCGGCTGCGCTCGACGCCGTTCACGGCGGACAAGATTGTCTAGCGCCGCTTCTGCACGAACCAGATGACGTGCTGCGGGCCCTTGCCGTTGCTGCGGGCGCGTACCCTGACTTCATCGACGGGAAGGCCCGTCTGCGCCAGGCGGCGCGTGAAGGCCGCATCGGCGCCGGCCGACCAGATGGCCAGCACGCCGCCTGGCTTGAGGGCGGCGATCGAGGCCGAGAGGCCCTGCGCAGAATAGAGCCGATCATTGGCTTGCCGCACCAGTCCGTCGGGGCCGTTGTCCACGTCGAGCAGGATCGCGTCATATTGGCCGGGCGCGGCGGCGATCACGTCCGCCACATCGGCATGAACAAGGCGGACGCGTGGATCGTCAAGGCAGCCTGCCGCCAGCTCGGCCATCGGTCCGCGCGCCCAGTCGATGATCTCGGGGACCAGCTCGGCCACCGTCACTTGCGCGGCGCCGTCCAGCGCGGCCAGCGCGGCACGCAGGGTGAAGCCCATGCCATAGCCACCGATGAGCATATGCGGCGACGCACGGCTCCCGAGCCGTTGGAGGGTCATGTTGGCCAGCGCCTCTTCCGATCCGCTCATGCGGCTGCTCATCAGCTCGTTGCGGTCCAGCACGATCATGAAGTCCCCGCCCCGCTGGTAGAGCATCAGTTCGGCGCCGCCGGGCACCTGGGCCGATCCGATGAATATACGTGGCTGCATGGACTCATCCTGTTTACGCGCTGTGCGGCGGAGGCTTTACGGCGATGACGGGCATCGGCATAGCAGCGATGGCCCTGCCGGCGCTGCCCCTGACGGAAAGTGTTCAAGAACTTGCGTTATTTCCTCGACACCGAGTTCAACGGCTTTGGCGGCGACCTGATCAGCCTCGCGCTCGTACCGGAAGATGGCGACCAGGAATTCTATGTCACCCTGCCGCTCCCCGACGACATCCATCCGTGGGTGCAGCAGAATGTCATCCCCTATCTGCGGTTCGTGCCGCCCGGCCTCGACAATCAGCTCAGCCGCGAACATGCGGCGCAACATCTCGAAGCCTATCTGGCGCATGACCGCCACCCCCTGATCGTCGCGGACTGGCCGGAGGACCTCGCCCATTTCTGCCAGCTGCTGGTGACGGGCCCCGGCCAGATGATCGGGATCGACGGGCTGCGGCTGGAACTGGTCAACGGATCGGGCTTCAGTTCGGCCGCGAACAGCAAGACGCCGCATAATGCCTTGCATGATGCACGGGCATTCAGGGACTTCTGCCTCGGCTTGACCTATTGAAGGCGTGCCGAAGGTTGTGAAAGTTGCGCCCTCGACAGGTGCCGTTCCAGCCGCCGCGCCGGGTCGTTAAGGTCAAACCACAGAAAGAGCCGCGCACGTCGCACCGCATGACGGAGCGATAGCTCAAGCCTGTGCCAGGACAATCGCCCTGTAGGACAGCGGAAACAGCGTCGAGGCTTACGCCCTTCTCGTTCCCACCACATGGCGATCGACGATGAAGGCGCCCGCAGAGATGAAAACCGCGCCGATCGACAGAACCGCAAAGAATGGCAGGACACTGCCGTGGCCAAGATCGAGCAGGAAGCCACCGCAGAGGCTCGCAGAAATCGCGCCGACGCGGCTCATGAAGATGCCGAAGCCGATGCCCGCGGAACGGCAGGACTGCGGATAGCCAGCGGTCATGATGACGTACATGGTCGCCATGCCTGCGCTGAATATGGCGCCCGCAAGGCCGACCAGCGAGACGACCAGCCACCGCTCTTCCACGCTGGGGACGGCGGGCAGCATCTCGACCGCGAAGTAAAGTGCAACCATGTTCACGAACAGGGTCGTGCTGATCACCGCCATGACCGGCCTGGTGCCAAAGAGTCGGGAGAGCATGCCCGCAAGCACCGATCCGACCATGGAGGTGACGCCCGCGATGGCGACGGCATTGCCCGCCTGCTGCAACGAAAAGCCGTGAGCCGTCAGGAAGGTCGTCGACCAGTTGAGAATGCCGTAGGCGCACAGCGCCGACGCGGCGAAGGCGATGCCGATACCCGTGTTGAACCGGGTGTTGGTGCTGTGGAGCACGCCTACTGCCGTGCCTGCCTTGGCTTCGGCATCGTGAAGCTCGGGGACCAGCGCGACATCCCCGTCGAGCACCAGCCGGGAGGCGCGCGCCGCAGCCTCTTTCCTGCCCTTCGCAAGCAGGAAGGACGGGCTGTCGCGCAACGAAAGCAGGATGACGACCACCAGCAGCAGCGTCGCGGCGCCGAAGAATATGAAGGCGCCGCGCCAGCCATAAACAGCGGCCAGGCCCGGCCCAAGCGCGCCGACGACCGTGCCGCCCAGCGGCGTGCCGACCGAGAGTGTCGCGATCGTGACCGGGCGCAAGCGTTCCGGCAGCCATTCGCTCGCCATCGCAATGGCATTGGCATAGGCCGCCCCGAATCCGAGCCCGCCCACCACGCGCCAAAGCGCAAGATCCCAGACGCCGCCGGCGCGGCTCGCGCCAACCGTCGCCAGCGCAAAAATGAATGCGGCAAGGGCGAGCCCGTACCGCCGTCCGATACCGTCGCCGAGACGCCCCCCGCCCCAGGCCCCGAAACCGAAACCGACCAGCGCCGCGCTCATCGCGATGCCGAACGTGCTGCGATCGACACCGAAATCCGGGATCACGAGCGGCGCGACAATACCGAGCAGCTGCATGTCGATGCCGTCACACACCAAGACCAGCATGCAGACCGCAACGGTGATCCACTGAAAGAGTCGCATCGGCTGGCGCGACATCGCCTCGCTGAATGTCGTGCTCGCCATGTCTGTCACCCCCAATATTTCCTGGTGGCGATAGCCGCGCCCTCGGCAAGTGCTTTCATTTTCGCCCAGATCACGTCCGGATCAACGCCGGCGGTGCCGACATGGATCGAGAAGCCGCAATCGACACCGGCCTGGACATTATCGCGCCCGACCAGATCGGCATAGCGGCCGATGCGCTGGGCGATCAGCTCGGGATGCTCGATATAGGTCGACTGCGGCTCGATCACGCCCGGTATGAGCAGCTTGCCCTCGGGCAGGCCGGTTTCCTTGAACATCTCATATTCATGGGCGTGACGCGGATTGGCCGCCTCGAACTGGATGGCATGCGGCCGCGCGCGCCAGACGAGATCGATGATATCCTTGAAGGGCACGTCGCAATGATGGGGGCCGGGATAGTTGCCCCAGCACATGTGCATGCGCAGCTGTTTTTCCGGGATGTTCGCGGTCGCCCGATTGATCGCCTCGATGTTGAGCATGATGCGGTCCCGGAACTGGCTGAGCGTCAGGTCACGGAACTGGGTGTGCCGCCCCATGGCGAGGTCCGGGCAGTCGATCTGCAGGATGATTCCGGCAGCTGCGATTGCCTCATATTCGTGGCGGAGACCCTCGGCGAGGGCGAAGAGATAATCCTCGTCGCTGTCATAATAGTCGTTGCGGAAGAAGAGCGCGGTCACGCCCGGAGAGGCGGCACTCATGAACGCCTGACGGCCGGGATGCGCCGACAAGGCATCGTTGAGGTTCTTCGCGTCGAGGTGGACGGCGTCCATGTCCTTCACGCTGATCGGCCCGTTACAGGCCGGCGTCTTGCGATGCTTGCGGCCCTCGTCGCCCATGGTGGCTAGCTTGGCACCGGGATAGTCTTCCAGATCCTGGAAGACATAGGACGTGCCGGTGCCGCCAAAACCGTTCAGCCGGTCCTTGATATAGGTTGCGTAGCTCGGCTTGGACTGTTCGCCGTCGTTGACGATGTCGATGCCCGCCTTGGCCTGCTTCGCGACCACATCGCGCACGGCCTGCGCGATACGCGCCGCGAGCGCCGCCTCGTCGACCGTCTCGCCATCTTCCTTGGCGAACATCATCGCAACGAGATCGGCCGCACGCGGCAGGCTGCCGACATGCGTGGTCAGGAAACGGCCTGCCGTCATGAAAGCTCGGCGCGGACGATTGCGGCGCCGTCCACCATGGCCTTCATCTTGCCGTAGGCGACGTCGCGGGGCAGATATTTGAGGCCGCAATCCGGCGCGATGACCAGTTTCTCGGCCGGCACATAAGGCAGCGCGCGGCGGATGCGGGCGGCGACCGTCTCGGGCGTCTCGACCTCATGCGTCGACAGGTCGAGTACACCGAGAATGATCGTCTTGCCGGGGAGCTTGGCAAGAATCGAGCAATCGAGATCGGACTGGGCGGTCTCGATGCTGATGTCGTCCAGCGTGGTATCGGCCAGTTCGGGCAGGAAGTTGTAGCCCTCGGGGCGCTCGTGGATCAGCGCGGCATAGCCGAAGCAGATGTGCAGGGCCGTGCGTCCCTCCACACCTTCGAGCGCACGCTTGACGGCGGCGAGGCCGAACTGGCGGGCCTTTTCGGGGCGCGCCTGCATGTAGGGCTCGTCGATCTGGACGATATCGGCGCCCGCTGCGAACAGGTCCTTGATCTCGGCGTTGACGGCAATGGCGTAGTCCATCGCCATCTCGGCCTCATCCTCGTAGAAATCGTTCTGCGCCTGCTGGCTCATCGTGAACGGGCCAGGGACGGTGATCTTGATCATCTTGTCTGTGTTGGCGCGCAGGAACTGGACGTCGCGGGTTTCGACCGCATGCTTGCGGCGGATCTTGCCCGTGACGCGCGGCACGGGATTGGGTTCGCCGGAGCGGTCGAGCGCCACGCCGGGATTGTCGAGATCGACGCCCTCAAGTGCCGTGGCGAAGCGGTTCGAATAGCTCTCGCGGCGCATCTCGCCGTCGGTGATGATGTCGAGCCCGGCGCGCTCCTGGTCGCGAATGGCGAGGACGGTCGCGTCGTCGAACGCCTGCTCGCGCCAGGGCTCGTCCACGCGCCACAACTCGGTCGCGCGCACACGCGGCGGAAAGCGGCCGGCGAGCTTCACCTTGTCGATGAGCCAATCGGGCTGGGTATAGGAGCCGACAAGGCACGTGGGGAGCAGCATCAAGGTCATCCTCTTCCTGGCACCGCGCGTCCTCGCCCCAATTTTTGGGGTCGAGAAACCGGCGGGTTTATGGCTGTTGGCGTGCGCTCAGGCCGCGTGATTGGCGTCGAAACGATAGGGATTGTTGTTGTGCCAATCCCCGGCCAGCCAGCGCTTGAGTTCGCTATGGGCGCTGGCGCGACGATCGGCATCCACCTTGGGATCCAGTGCCTTGGCATCGTCGCAGGTGAACTCGACCGTCATGCCGTTCGGATCGATCACATAGACCGAACGGCAGTAACCATGCTCCAGCGTGTAAGTCATCGGCGGCTCGATGCCGCGCTCGGCGATGCGGCGCTCGATCTCGGCCTGCTGCGCCTTGCTCACCTCCAGGGCGATGTGCACGAAGGGCGTCGCCGGCATGTCCGGAACGAACAGCTTCTCATCCTCTTCCGTGGCGAACTGGAAGAAGGCGAGAGCGCCGCCATCCGCCATTTCGAAGAAGCAGTGGCAATAGGTGCGGACCTTGCCCCACAGCTCATCCATCTCGCAGTAGGTCGCCGCCAGCGGGAAGCCGAGGAAATCCTCGTAGAAGGCGCGGGTCGCCTCCATGTCCTTGGTGACATAGGCCGTGTGGTGCAGGCGGTTCGCCGGATAGGCAAGATTCGCTGCCATCTAATCAATCTCCTCTCGACTCGGCGGGATCGCTGCCCCGTTCCTTGCTATCCTAATCATTCCCCGACGTACCGCGCAACGGCGCGACGATGGCGTCATTGTCAGCACCGAGGACCGGCGGTGCGGAAACGTCGGTCATGCGCTCGCCGTCGAAGCTGACCGGAGAACGCACCGTGCGCCAGGGACCCTTGGGACCGTCGGGATCGGTGAGGATCATGCCCAGCGCTTGCGCTTGCGCGCATTCCGCGACCTCGACTGATGTGCGTACAGGTGAATGAGGCACTTCGAGCGCCTGGAGCTCGGCGCACCAGGCGTCGCGCGGCTTCTCGGCAAAGATCGGCGCGAGGAACGCGATGACATGTTCGTAATTCTCGATGCGTGCCTCGCGCGTCGCGAACTGCGGCATGCCGAGCATGTCGGGACGGCCCACTGCGGTCGCAAGGTTTTCCCAGAATTTCGGCGGCGAGGACATGTGCAGCGCGATCCACTTGTGATCGTGGCATTCGAACACATAGCTCTGGCTGACATGGGGGCGGCTGGTCGGGTCCATGACGAGCCCTTCCGAGAAATAATGCGTGAAATCATCCAGGTTGAAGTGCGCCATGGATTCGAACATCGACGTTTCGACCAGGCGTCCCTTGCCGGTCGAACTACGCTCGTGGAGCGCGGCCAGGATACCGTAGGCGGCGTAGAAGCCGGTCAGCGCGTCGGCGATGGCGGGACCGACCACGCGGGGATGCGCCGGATTGACCAGCAGGCGGAGGAAGCCGCTCGCGGCCTGGGCGACGGTGTCGAAGGCCGGGCGGTCGCGATCGGGGCCTTCCGGACCGAAGCCGGAAATGCTCGCATAGATCAGGCGCGGGTTGAGACCCTGCAGCCGCGGCGCATCGACGCCGAGCCTTGCGGCGACGCCGGGGCGGAAATTCTGGATGAAGACGTCGGCCTCAACAACGAGACGGTCCAAAACTCCCAGATCTTCGGGCTTTCTGGTGTCCAACTCGATGCTTTTCTTCCCCCGGTTATAGGTCTGGAAATGGGGGGAATAGAGTTCGCCCTTGAAGCTGCGGAACGGGTCGCCCTGCCCGGTCTGCTCGATCTTGATCACGCGGGCACCAAGATCGGCGAGCAGCATGCCCGCTGCCGGCCCGGTGATGAAAGTCCCCATTTCGAGCACGGTCACATCTGCAAGCGGCTTGGCCAAAGCTCTCTCTCCTATCTAGCCGCTCCCCTTCAGGGGAGGGGTTGGGGTGGGGTTGGGCGCCGCCACAGTTCCTGCGCGAGCGATGCTGCGCATCGCCCCCACCCCCTTCCCCTCCCCTGAAGGGGAGGGGTTGAGGAAGGAGCCCACGCTTGACTTGGGGGCTAGGGCCTTCGAAGGACATGATCAACAGGAGCCGTCCCGATTTCGACTGAATCGAGACGGATCCGCATTTATCGGTCGCGATTTCCGAGCCGCCAGATGTGCCATCTGGCTCGAAATCGCTCTGGCAACAGGAGAGCCCCATGCGCATCGGCAAGCAGGACAATGCCGTCACCTCCATTTGCACCTCGGATGCCGACAGCATCACGGTGCGCGGGCTCGACCTTTGCAGCGACATCATCGGCAAGCTCGACTTCACCAGCTACTTCTGGCTGCTCGTCACTGGCGAGATGCCGAACGAGACGCAGCGCTTCCTCGCCAATGCGACGCTCTGCGCCATTGCCGAACATGGCCTGGTGCCGAGCGTGGTCGCCGGGCGCATGACGCTGGCGGCTGGTCCGGAAGCCTGGCAGGGCGCCGTCGCGGCGGGCCTGCTGGGTTGTGGGTCGGTGATCCTCGGCAGCGCGGAGACAGCCGGCCGATTCTACGCGCAGCTGGTGGCACAGGCCGACGAACAGGGCCTCAGCGACCATGACGCCGCGATGACGGGCATCCGGGCGCTGCGGGCGGAAAAGAAGGCTGTGCCGGGCTTTGGCCATCCACAGCACAGCGCTGGCGATCCCCGCGCCCTGAGGCTCATAGAGCTTGCGCAGGAAAAGGGCGTCGCGGGGCGCCACATTGCCATGCTGCACGCAATCCGCGACACGCTGCCCGAAGCGATCGGAAGGGCGCTGCCGATCAACGTCAACGGCGCCATCCCCGCCGTGATGCTCGACGCAGGCTTTCCGCTCGCGGCGCTCAAGGGTATCTCGCTCCTTGCCCGCACGGCGAGCCTGATCGGCCATCTGCAGGAAGAGAGCGAGAGGCCGATCGGCTTCATCATGTCCGGCGCGGCGGCCGAGCGAATCGGCTTCGAGGCGGAAACCGACTGATCAGCTCCAGAACGCGAACCGGTCGGCCAGCGCTAAAGCTCGTCGCCATCGAGCAGCTTGTCGGTCCGGCGATCGAAAATCAGCGTGGCCGGTGGTTCACATCTGCCGTCTCAGGCTTCGATCAACGGGCGTTGCCCGTCGAGCAGTCCCTGTATCTTGGCCAACAGCTCGCTCGCCCGGAAGGGTTTCACCAGCCGCGGCACCGACGCCGGAACGTCTCCAGTCAGGCTATCATGCCCGGTGATCATCAGCACGGGCAGCGACGGGGCCAGCCTGCGCAGTTCGGCGATAAGCTGGCCACCGTTTCGCTCCGGCATGAGATAGTCCGTCACGACAAGATCGATGGCATCGACCCGGGCAAAGAGATCGAGTGCAGCATTGACAGAGTCCGCGTCCGACACCCGGTGACCGGCATCGCGCAGCATTTCGCAGACTGCGCGACGGACCTGTGCGTCATCGTCGACCACAAGGATATGCGCCTTGCCCCTCGGCAGATCTCCGGTCGCGGGCGCTGCCAGCGGGCTCTGATCGGCCGCGAGCGGTATGACGATCGTCGCCCTGGTGCCGACGCCCGGGCTACTGACGAGGCGCAACGCACCGCCCGACTGGGCGGCAAAGCCATGGACCATCGACAGGCCCAGACCTGTGCCCTTGTCCGCCGGCTTGGTGGTGAAGAAGGGGTCGATGGCGTGGCGAATGGTGGCTTCGTCCATGCCCATGCCGGTGTCAGCCACGCTGATCGCAACATAGCGCCCCGCAGGTAGGTCGCCAACGCTGGCCGCATCGGCGACTTCGGCGGCGATAGCCACCGTACCGCCAGCCGGCATTGCATCGCGCGCATTGATCGCGAGGTTGAGGATCGCCAGTTCAAGTTGGCCGGCATCGGCCTGAACCAGAGGCAGGCCATCGGCAATCTCCACGCGCAGACTGGCTGGACTGATCGACCGCTCGAGCAGATGCGCGATGTCGTCCAGCATTTGCCGCACGTCGACCGGTGCGCTGTCCAGTGGCTGCTGGCGCGAAAAGGCGAGAAGCCGCGCCACCAACGCGCGGGCCCGCTCGGCGCTGGCCATGGCAAGGGCAATATAGCCTTGCGCCTTTTCATCGTCCTGCACGCGGCGCGACAGGAGATCGAGGCCGCCCATGACGGGCTGAAGCAGATTGTTGAAATCGTGCGCGACGCCGCCGGTCAGGCGTCCGAGCGCCTCGAGGCGCTGGTGCTGGACTGCGGCAGCCTCGCGCGCACGGAACTGGTGCATTTCGTTCGCGAGCAGGCGCGCCAGAACCGCCAGCAGAGCGAGACAGATGACGATCACGATGCCGAGCAAGGTCCATGCGCCGGTGGTCGCTCCCGCAAAAGCCGCGACCGGCACCGAAAGATGTGTCGACCAGTTCGTGCCGGGGATCGGTTGCCAGGTCGCGATCGCGGCTGACCCGTCGCTGCGCTTTACGTCGTAAAAGCCGGCCTTGCCCGATCGCCGGGCTTCGAGACCGGCTTTGCTCGCGACCTGTCCGATGGCTTTGGGATCCGCGACCGTACTGGCCACGACCCTTCCCTGCCCGTCGATCAGACCTGCGCGCCAGCCCTCCGGCAACGGCCTGAACTGAAGCAATTTGGTCGCGGCGGCCGCCGGCACCACGGCCGACACGACATAGCGCACCTGCCCGTCGCGGATCACCGGCGCGCGAATGGCGAACGCATAGTTGCCAAGCGGCCCGCGCATGAGATTGCCGATGACGGGCTTGCGGGTGGCGACCGCCTGCCTGAGGCTCGCCATGTCGATGACCGGCCCGCCCTCCTGCCCACCGATGGGATCAGGCACGTCGAGCAGCCGCTTCCCGCCCGGATCCGCCACCGACAGGAATCGCCAATTGGCCTGAGAATGCTGGAGCCGCACCGCCAGCGTGCGGAACCGCGCGTCATCGATCGGCCCGTCGAAAGCGGGAGACTGCGCAATCATGTTCACTTCGTGCAGGCCGTCAGTGAGCTTCACTGACGCGAGGGTCGCGATGGCGCGCGTGGCGGCGTCGGCACCGTTGCGGATCGCCGCACGCTCGGCCCGCAATGTGATGATGCCGAAGGCACCGCTCAGCGCGATCATGGGTAACAGTCCGGCCGCAGCGACGAGCGCTATCGAGCGACGCATTGCGAATGTTCCAAGCCCATTGCCAGATGCATAACGCGCATCGTTGCGATATGCGACCGGCTATTCGCGCTGACGCGGCCGGGCGAGCCAGGCGCCGACCAGCGCGCCAAGCAGCTTCAGCGCCATTGTCGCCAGCACGGCCGGCTGGAGCATCGTCTCGGCAGCCGACGGCGCGGCGGGGTCCGCCCTGGCAGCCGCAGCGCCGACACCCCAGTCGATCAGAACGTAGAAGCCGAAGGCAGCGAAGGCAAAACCGAAGGCGCTGCGATCCGGGCGCTTGCGCTGGAAGATCCAGACAAACAGCGCGAACAGCAGCGGCCCGCAGATACGCGTGCTGAGGCTCGAAATCTCGATGACTTTGGGATCGGCCGGCGTCAGCCCCTGGTGGCCGGTCAGCATCGCCCAGATCGAGACAGTGGCAAATGCACAGGCCAGGTCCACGGCCATGACGAGAATCGCAATGCCAAGGGCCTTCACGAAATCGACCGGTTTCATGCTCAGTCCCCTCTCTTATTGCTCCAGCGTATAGCCCGCCTCGCGCCAGGCGCTCATGCCACCATCAAGAGCCACGGCGCGGGTGAAGCCCAGTTCGCGGAGCGATGCCGCCGCCAGCGTCGAAATCTTGCCGAACTCGCATGCAGCCAGGATGCGCACTGTGGGATCGGGGAACATGCCGTTCACCCTCAGCTCCAGCTGCCCCCGGGGCAGATGGACCGCGCCAGGGACGTGCCCCGCATCGAAGGCGTCCTTCTCGCGCACGTCGATAACGACGAGATCGCGGCTGTTGCCACCGATCCGGTCGTTCAGTTCGGCAAGCGACATGAACGGAACTTTTGCAGCCGCCTCAGAGAGCAATTGGGCCACGGTCTTGCCGCCGGTCATGTTGGTGCGCAGCGCTTCGGTCAGGTGCGTGGGCGCGGCGAGGTCGAGGCCCTGCATCATCGCCACGAATTCCGCGCGCTCGCGCTTCTGCAGGCGCGGATTATCGGCGATCTCGGCGCCGATCGTGGAGTGCGAGCGGCCCTTATAATCGTGAGCAGGATAGACCAATGTCTCGGGCGGGAGCTTCAGCAACTTCTCGAACAGGCTTTCATGGAGTTCGTGCGGGTCACCGGTGGGAAGATCGGTACGGCCCGTGCCGCCGATCAGCAAAGTGTCTCCCGTGAAGACACGATCCCCGACATGGAGGCACATCGAATCGCGTGTATGCCCCGGCGTGTGCAGCGCCTTGATGCGCAGGTCGCCGACGATGAGCATGTCGCCATCGTCGAGGCGCATGTCGGCATGCGGCGCCGGGCTGAAGCGGTTCATCACGATGGGCACGCCCAACTGTTTCGCAAGGGTGCGGCCGGCCGAGAAATGATCGGCATGAGTGTGGGTATCGACGATGTAATGGACGTGGACGCCATGCTGGCTCGCCATGCCGACATAGCGATCGACCTGGCTGAGCTCAGGGTCGATCAGCACCGCCGCGCGCGTTGCCTCGCATGCCACAAGATAGGACTGGCAGCCCCCGGTCGCGATCTGCTCGAAGATCATCCCCGCCCCCAAAACTCCGCGCCGCCAGACTGCGCGCGAACGGGAAGCTTGGCAAGACGCTAGCGCGCGGCGAGCACGGCCGTCGAGGCGTCGGGGAAGCGATCGAACAGGGCAGCCGCCAGGCGCGCGGCAATGGCCTGTTCGGTCCAGTGTGAATCGCCTTCGCGCGTCGCGATCGTGGCATGGCCTTCCCACAAGACTGTACCGCCGACCCGGTCCTTGATCTGGGCGTCGAGCCGGGTCGAGATCAGCGCCTTCTTCGGCTTGGTGAAATCGAGATTGAGCGCCATGCCGACGCCCGTGCCGCGATTGGAGACGGTGACGCTGGTTTCGCCGCTGACCGGCTTGCGCTTCTGCTCCTCGGGCACGAGCGTATCACGCAGGATCTTGAGTTCAACGACCTGTCCGCCCGTGGGATCGGGCTTGGTCGTGTCGTAGCCGGCCTTGACGAGCTGATCGACGATGGCTGCCTCATAGGCTGCCTCGTCGGCGGCGCTGGCCGTGCCACCGGGTGCTGCAGTCACCGCAACGACGCCACGACCGAGCTGGGCTTTCCCGTTCTCCGCAACGAAGCTCTCGGCGTCGACCTTCCCCTCGCGGCTGTCGGCGCCGGTCTGCAGGCGCGGCGTCCGCCAGCGATCGCCGAAGGGGTCGCCATAGGGCCTGCCCCACATGCCCGGCGGCTGCGCACCGGCAGGCATGGGGACCGACAGCGCGGTGAACGAGAGCAGGATCGAAAGGGCACGGCGCATGGTCATCATAAGCTCCCAAGTGGCATTGGCCTCTCCTGCCCTGTTTGGGCTAGGCCGCTCCGCCTTGACCGGGCATGAACCGGCGCATGCCCGGTTGACTTCGTCTCACGCTCAGGCAGGCTGGCTGCGAAAGCCGGGGAGCGAAGGCCCGGCGAAGGAGAGCGATGCTGGACGTGCTGGTGATCGGCGGCGGGCCGACGGGATTCCTGACAGCGCTGGGCCTCGCTCAGGCGGGACTCAAGGTGCGGCTGGTCGAGGCCGAGGCGCGCATCAACGATTCGCCACGCGCTTGCGTCTATCACTGGTCGGTGCTCGACGGACTGGAGGCACTGGGTGTGCGGGCGGAGGCCGAACAGATCGGCTTCATCAAGCAGGACTATTGCTGGCTGGTCCGCGAGACGGGCGAGCAGATCGCCTATGACCTGTCCATTCTTGCTGCGCACACCGCCTTCCCGCACAACATCCATCTCGGGCAGGACCGCCTCGCCGACGTCGCGCGGCGACGGCTGATCGCAATGGGCAATGCCACGGTGAGCTTCGGCACGCGGCTGGCGGGCTTGTCGCAGGATAGCGAAGGCGTCACGGCACAGCTTGACGGGCCCAACGGCCGCGAGGATGTACGAGCGCGTTGGCTTGTCGGGGCTGATGGCGCGTCGAGCAGCGTGCGCAAGGCGCTGGGACTCGATTTCCCCGGCATGACCTGGGGCGAGCGCTTCGTCGCCACCAATGTCTGGCACGATTTCGAGGCGGCTGGCTACGCGCTCTCGACGATGGTGATCGATGCGCGGCACGGGGCCGTGATTGTCAAGATCGACACCGGGGGTCTCTGGCGCTGCACTTATATGGAAGATGCCGCGCTGCCCGAGGAAAGCGTCATGGATCGGCTGCCAGCCGCCTACGCGGCACTGCTGACGGGTGACAAGCAGTACCGGCTGGAGCGCGCCGCGCCCTACAAGATGCACCAGCGCTGCGCCGAGCAGCTCCGGGTCGGACGCGTGCTGCTTGCGGGCGACGCAGCGCATGTCACCAACCCGACCGGCGGCTACGGACTGACGACAGGGCTGTTCGATTGCTTTGCGCTCTATCCGGCACTCGCCACGGTCCTGCTCGACGGGGCCGATGAGGCGCTGCTCGATCGTTACGCCAACGAGCGCAGGCGCGTCTTCCTCGAGCGAACCTCGCCTCAGGCGAGCGCGAACAAACGCCTTGTCTTCCATGCCAATGGCGGCGGGGCGGAGCTGGAAGCCGGGCTCGAAGGGTTGCGGCGGATGACGCGCGACCCCGACTACCGGCTGCAGCGGCTGATGTTCGTCAAGTCGCTGGAGACACCGATCGTGGGCGGTGCGCTGGTCTAGCCCTTCAGGAAATCCAGCGCCGCGACCCGCGCCGCCGGGAATTCATCGAGCAACAGATGGCTGCCGCCGGGAATGACGACGCTCTGGGCATGCGGGATGCGGGCGAGCCATTCGTCGAGCAAGGGCAGGAGCAGCATCCGGTCAAGCTCGCCCCAGAGCAGCAGCGTCGGCATCTTCAGGGTCGCGAGGTCGCGCAACAGCGTCGCATAGGTGGCGTCCGGATCGGCGCGCACGCGAAACGATGCCGTCGCTTCGCGCATGCGCAGGGCCATCCATTCCGGGTCCGGGTGCAGGGGCCAGAACGGGTCGACCCAGGCCGCATCCGCCGCGAAGATGAGCCGATGCTCTTCCGGCGGAATCGATGCGAAGTCGGGCATGGGCGCGTCGGGATGGCGCAGGCCGCCGGGCGAGACGAGCACGAGCTTCGCGACCTGAGAGGGATTGCGGGCCGCATAAGTAGACGCGAAATGGCCGCCCATCGAGGCGCCGACCAGCCGGAAGCGATCGAGGCCGATCTCCGCGAAGAAGCTGCGATAATGGGCCATATAATCGTCGACGGACTTGAAATCGGCGTCCGCGCTTTCGCCGAAATTGGGATGATGTGGAAGGATCATGCGGAAGCTGCCGGCCCAGTCGCGTGCCCATTCGAAGCCGTGGAACGTGCCGCCGCCATGGAAATAGACGCAAGGATCGCCCCCAGGGTTTTCGGCGCCGATTTCCCACCAGACGTGGGAAATGCCGTTCACGATGGTTTCGTGGCGCGTGAAGCCCTCGGTGCTGTACGCGGACTCGGACATCTGGATCTCCTTCAGACCGGCATGGGGGTGCCGAGGATCATGGCACTGAGCGTCGTCGCGGCGCCCGAATCATGATGGACCTCGGCGTTGGCGCGGGCCTGGGCCTTGTCGGCCGCCTGCCGCGCCGGATCACGCTCGGAGAGCATGCGCTTGAAATTCGTCGCGAGCGGCGAAGTGACTTCGAGGAACACGCGGCGGCGCTCCTGCGCATAGAAATCGAGCACGCTCTCGTCCGCCTGCCCCAGGATCACCGCTCCAAGCACTGCGATCAGCGCATCGGCATCGATGACACCGGTCGTGAGGCCGAGGCCGCCGCACGGATTGCAGGCATGGGCCGCATCGCCCGCGAGCAGCACCCGCCCCGCCCTGAAGCTGGTCGCGCAGCGCTCATGCACGCGATAGGGCGAGAAATTGTCGATGCGATAGGAGGCTCCCGGCGGCAGGATGCGCGCGAAGCGCTCCGGCAGGCGCTCGAGGATCGCCGCCTCGTCTAGGCTCGCATCCTCGCCGTAGGTGACGCGCCAGAGATTGTCCCGCCCGAGCTTGGCGATCACGGCCCAGTCGACCGGATCGACGATCATGTTGGCGTCCTGATAGCCATGGGGCGCGAAATCATATTCGATGTTGGTCGCGACAAAGCGGTCAGGCCAGGTGTGACCTTCGAATTCGAGCCCGAGCAGCCGCCGGACGGTGCTGCGCGCGCCGTCCGAGCCGATGACCCAATCGGCCCGGAATTCGGTCGGCCCTGCCGCCGTCTCGACATCGAGCCGCACGCCGTGCGCATCCTGCGTCAGCCCGGTCAGCCGATGGTTGAAGCGCACCCGCGCGTTGGGCATGCGCAGCAGATGCGCCATGACCAGCTCGGCGAGCAGGTGTTGCCCGAAATGGAGGTTATGCGTGATCAGCTGCCCCGGTTCGGGATTATCACGCATGTCTGTGCGGATGACCTCGCCCGTCGCCGGCCAGTGCATCGCGAAGCCCGAATTGCGATAGCCGATGGCATCCGCCTCCTCGAGCAGCCCGAGCTTGTCGAGGATCGCGAGCGTCGTGTGGAAATAGACCGCGGCGCGGGGCGAGCGGACGATCGCCGGCTCGCTGTCGATGATCGTAACCGCGATGCCCTTCTGCGCCAGACCCAGCGCGGTCAGGAAACCGACCGGCCCGGCGCCGACCACCACAACGCTTTGCTGCGCGCCCAATCATTCTCTCCCGTGCCGGTGTATCCCGCTTGCCCTCCGGGATAGTTAGGACTGCAGCGAAAGGGAAGCCATGTCCCGTGGTTGACTGCGGAAGCTGCGCATGAGAATTTCCGCCCTCGTTCACCGCGCCTCGTGGTGAGCCGCTGGGTACTGCCCTGCGGTCGATGAAACCATCCGCCTGCCGGCCGGAGGAATCATTGTCCGTGGGGCGCTTTCATATTGGAGGCACCCCGTGGCCGAGTTTTCGAAAACAAATGCCGAGCAGACCCTCGCGCATTTCCGCGAGAACGGCTGGATGCGAGTCCAGCATGCCTTCGATGATGAGGCAGGCGCCGCGATGCGCGATGCCGTCTGGGCCGTGCTTGCACAGGCGGGCATCGCGCGCGACCGGCCCGACAGCTGGACCGTCGAACGGCCAGCCCATCTGCAGAGGCTCAAGGCCGATCCCGCCTTTCTGGCCGTCGGCAGCGAGACGCTATTGGCCGCCATAGACGCGGTTCTCGAAGGGCGGGCTTATGAGCCGCCAAAGGACTGGGGCGGCTTCTTTCTCGCCTTCCCAACCGCCACGCCATGGGCCATTCCGACCGCTGGCTGGCATATCGACGCCAATTACCTGAGCCCACTCTGGCCTGCGGGTGGTGTCAAAACGTTCACGTTGCTCGACGACGTCGAACCGCGCGGCGGCGGGACTTTGATGGTCAGCGGCTCGCATCGCCTCGTGCATCGTTGGTTCCGGGAAAATCCGCCGCCGGCCGGCACGCGCAGCGGCGAGATGCGCAAGCTGCTCCAGGCGCATCCCTATGTTGGCGGCCTGCATGAAGCGGGCGACCCGGACGCAAGGATTGCGCGCTTCATGGCGCGCGCGGAAGAGCATGACGGCATCCCGCTGCAGGTGGTCGAAACGGTGGGTGCGGCAGGCGACGTCATTCTCGCCCATCCGCTGCTCCTGCATGTCGCCGCCCCGAACAACGCAGCGAAGCCTCGCTTCCTCCTGAGCGGCGGAGTCACCCTGGACGGATGGGGCTGGGACTCCGTCCAGGCAAGCCTCAGAACGGGATGATGCGGCGCTTCTCGCTGAACTTCATATAGCCGATATTGGCGCCGAGACGGAGACCGACGCCGACGCGGATCGGGATCAGCACCACCTTGCCCCAGCGCAGGTAGCTCGCGTTGAAGCCGCCGACGAAATAGGCCGCGCCCTCGCCCGCCGGATAGCGGTGGTACAGGTCCTGGCTGTCGTAGAGATTGTAGACGAGCACGAAGGTCTTGCCGGCATTGCCGCCCAGATCGAAGCCGAGTGACGGGCCCGTCCAGTAGACATCGCGCTGGCCTTCGACCTTATGGCACATCGTGCCCGAGCCATAGCGCAGGCCGACGCCGATGGCCGCCGAGGCCTCGCGACCGGAAATATAGGCGACCGGCTCGCCCTGCTCCTTGAGCGTCTTCTCGATAATGTCGGCGAGACCCTTCGCACCCTTGCCGAACACGCCTTCGGCGGCACCGATCAGGTCGTCCTGCTTGTAGGTCGCGCCAGCCGGCTGGGCCGCGCCGGTGCCGGTACCTGTGCAGAGCGCAGTGGTGGTTGCCGGGGCGGTTGCGGGTGCCGGTGTCGACGCGGGGGCCGCTGGCGCGGGAGGCGGCGGGACGTCGGCAGGGCCAGCCGGCGGCGTATTGGGCGTCGCGGCGCCGCTCGCAGGGGCTCCCGGCACCAGATCGGCATCGATGGCCGTGTTGGGATCGACCGTGCGCACCTGCGCGCCTGCCGGCGCGAGGACGAGCGCCGCCGTCGCGGCGGCGAACATGACGCGCCTGAACATGTCTTGATGCGACCCTGGACCTCTCGGCATCATCCCGTCTCCGATTGCGCAAATACCCGCGAACCCGTCGCGCACGGCGTCGGTCTATTGGCCAGTCACGATGCGGGCTCCAAGCTGAAACGACAATGAACGAACGGCGAACCGAATCGAATATGCGTCAGACCGAGTCCGACCGATTCATTCGCCGACCGCGGGCGAGCCGTTGAGCGCATTGATGGCGGCATGGACGCGCGCTTCCGCCTCGGCACGCGGAAGACCAGGCGGGACAACCTCGCCGATCCGGTAGGTGATCGTCCCAGCGCGTTTCATGAAGCCGCCCCGGGGCGAGAGGCGCCCGCTGTCCACCGCGATGGGCACGACCGGGACGCCGAGCACGGCATAGATGCCCGCAAAGCCGGCCTTGAGTGGAGGTGCCTCGCCGTGGGGCACGCGCGTGCCCTCCGGAAAGAACACGACCGTTCGGCCCTGCGCCATGCCCGCCAACGCCGATGCGCGGATGGCGCGGAGTGCACTG
>DASWYL010000058.1:0-2650 GCA_036404995.1 Sphingobium sp.
GCTCGCGGTTCTCGATATCGGCAATGCGCGTGTTAAGCGCATCGATGAGCTCGATCAGCCCCTGCGGCTGATGCGGATTGGCCATCGCTTCGGTGATGCGGGCGAGCTCGTGCGTGATCGGTTCGAGGTCGGCCGGGGTCAGCGCGCTCTGCCGCTCGATCGAGTCGATCCGGTCGTAAACGTTGCGCACGCCCTCTTCGATGGTGCGCATGCCGTCGCCGACGCCGCGCATGGTGTCGCCAACGGCACGCATGTTCTCGGTGAAGACGGCGGACTTGTCACCGGCCTCGACCTTCTGGGCATACTGGATCTGCAGGTCGGCGAGCTTGCCGACGGTGGCCGAAACATCGTCGAGCCGCTTGTTGAGGCTGGTAAGATCGACCTGCGGGCCCTGCGCCACCATCTTGGCGAGCGAGGCGATCTGGCCTTCGAGGCGTTTGACCTGCCCGGTCTCGCCGACGGCGCCGGCGAGCAGCTCGACCACGTGGCTCAGCTGCGCCACCTGTTCGGCGATTTCCTTGACGTTGCCGGTCTGGTTCCGGGCCTGGGTCTTGAGTTCGCCCTCGAGGCGTTCGAGGCGCGAGGAGATGCCGCCGACGGCGTTGGCCATTTCGGCGAACTGCGGACTATCGAGACTGCGCTGCTGCGGCGCGGGGGCAGGCGCGTAGCTCTGCTGAGGCGGCGCTAGATCGACCTGGTGGCGGGCGCGGATCTGCTGGATGGCCGATTGCAGGGTGTCGCGTGGATTGGGCGGCGCAGCCTGCGGGCGCTCGGCATAGGTCGAGGCGGTCTGGTAGGCCATTTCCTCGCGGTCGCTCAGCCGGTCGATGGCGCGCTTGACCGAGCGCAGGGCTTCGCGATGGCGGGTATCGGGCTCGACTTCCTCCACCTGCATGCGCAGATCGCGCATCCGCTCGCTGAGGTTCTGGTAGCCGGTATCCTGCCGTGGCTGTCGGCCCACCTGGCTTTCCACCTGATCGAGCAGGGCGACGAGTTCACCGCGAAGGGCATGCCATTCGCCGGGCGACTGCGCGTAGTCCTGCGGGTCGGTCTGAGGATAAGCGCGGGCCATTAGGTCGTTCCCAGATGATGGGGTCGGGCCGAACGGGCCCTGACTAGACCCTTACTCTTGGGAAAACATGGTAAAGATGCCGTTAAGCATCGGTGCAAATTGCAAAACCAGCTGCTTTACTGAGCATTGGATGATCCCGGGCAGCCGCCTTAAGTGGGATGTCACAAACCGGCGAGGACTGGTAAGAAAGGCCCATGAGCAGACGCCGCATCATCATTGTCGACGACCATCCGTTGTTCCGGGCCGCGCTGCGGCAGACCCTGGCCGGCGGGGACCCGTCCATCGAGGTGGAAGAAGCGGGCGACCTCGCCGGCCTCAATGCCGCGCTGGAAGCCGACCGCGACTGCGACCTGGTGCTGCTCGACCTCAACATGCCCGGCGTCCGCGGCTTTTCTGGGCTGCTGCTGCTGCGCGCCCAGTATCCGGACGTGCCGGTGGCGATCATTTCGGCGGTGGAAGACGGCTCGGTGATCCGCCGCGCGTTTGAACTGGGCGCCTCGGGCTATCTGCACAAATCGGTCGGTCCGCCGGAAATCCGTCGCGCCATCGAAACCGTGCTCTCGGGCGAGGTGTTCGTGCCCGAAGGCATCGACATTGCCAGCGACGACGACCACTCGGCCCTGATGCGCCGGCTTTCGACGCTGACGCCGCAGCAGGTGCGCGTGCTCATGATGCTCAGCGACGGGTTGATGAACAAGCAGATCGCCTATGAACTGTCGATTTCGGAAGCGACGGTGAAGGCGCATGTGTCAGCGATCTTGCAGAAACTCGACGTCGACAGCCGCACGCAGGCCGTGATTGCCGCGGCGCGGATCGAAGAGGGGCAGTTCGAGGCGCTGTTGTCCACCGGACGGGAACAGGCTTAGGGCGCTCAGCCACCTAGCTCGCTGCCGACATTCCGCGAAGGCGGGAATCCAGCGTTCGCTGATGCTGTATCCGCGGGCCAACCTACCATGTACTCGATCGTCACCCCGGCGATGCGACATCCCGCGCCCCTCTCTTGGAATTTCCAAGGGCTTAGCTTCGCTAAACCCAGGAAATTCCTTTCTCCCCCGCAAGGGGGGAGAGGGATGAGAGATCGAGCCACAGCACCCTCTCTCCCCCTGCGGGGATTAGGGTCGTCTAAGTCCCTAGTCGAGACAATGTTCCTAGGACGTCTTTCTTCTGCCCCTCGGCGCGGCCGCGACAGCGGCATCCACGATCCCTTCCAGTTCGCGCGCACCAACGCGCATAGGCCCGGCGTCGCGGTGGGCGCGGCAGATGATGAGGAGGCCTTCGAAACTGGCTTCGACGATCAGAGCCAGCGATTGCGCGCGCTTGGCGGGAACGCCGGCAGCGGTGAGGGCGGTGTCGAAGAGGCTGACCCAGCCGGTATAGGCTTCGCCGGTCAGCGTCGCGATCTCGGAGCCGGCCTGGAGGCCATCGAGCACCAGCGGAGCGGTGGGGGAGCCGAAGCGGAAGTCGCTGGCTTCGAGCGCGCTCGCGGCGGCTTCGAGGATCTTGCGGATGGCGCGGCCGGGTGTCTTTTCCGCCGCAAGCGTTGCGCGGAGGCTGTCGGTGACCGCCTCGACGCCCTCG